>JANYLR010000037.1 GCA_025363715.1 Holophagaceae bacterium
CCCCACCCCCCTTCAAGCCAGGGCCTTTGAACTCATCGGCGTCGAAGTGGCGTAGAACTGTTGGCAGTAGCGGAAAACAAAAATCCCCGGAAACCCATGTGGTGCCGGGGATTTTTAGCTACTCGCGTATGAACTTCGGACCTGAAGGCCGATGCCATGGACGCGCTCTCGAAGGCCTGGCGTGCCGGATTCCGGGACTCCGACTGGGTCCGGGGCGACCCCGACCTCGCCATCCTCCACGACGCGCCAGAGTTCGAGCGGCTGTACCCGAAGAAGAGAGACCTGAACGGAGCGGCTGGCTGATCAGGCCCTGGGCGGCTTCCAACCCGAGTAGTAGATGTTGACGCACTCGGGACAGACCCCATGGCTGAACTGGGCATCAGAGTGTTCAGTCACGAACTGCTCCACGCCCTGCCAGTAACCCTCGTCGGTTCGGACCTTCTTGCAATGCCCACAGATCGGGAGGAGGCCTGAAAGGCTCTTCACCATGGCCAGACTGTGTTGCAGCTCGCCCACGGTCTGTTCGAGATCCGCTTCCGCCCGGACCCGGGCGCCCAGTTCTTCGCGGAGCTTCTCGGTCCTCTGCTTCACGGTGCGCCGCAGCACCAGGGTCCAGCCCACGGCGATGGTGAAGCCGATCACCAGGAAGTACAGGCTCCCCAGCACCCAGGTCCGATTCCGGTCGTAGAAGGTGGGGGGGGCATATCGGATGACACTATCGCGGGGCAAGAGGGATGGATTGATGCCGAACCGTTTCAGCTGACGGTCATCAAACACCCACTGCACGGTGGGAACGGCCACGACGGGAATCGAGGCAGCCTTTTCCCCTTGGATGATCCGGAGGGCCTGGCCCGCGGCCAAAGTCCCCTGGCGCTCGCCGCCCTGCAGGTGCCCACCCACGACGCCGTGGCCAAGGGCCTCCTCATAGAGGACCCAAACGGGAGCCTTCATGTCCAACTTGCTCAGCAACTCGGGGAACTCCCAAAGATCCAGGAATCTCCCACTCGTATCGTTGCCGAACAAGGCCAGGAAGACGAGGGTGCTGGGGGGTTCCTTGAGCAGCAGCTGGAGCAGGTCCTGGGTACTCTCTTTGCCGATGTAAGTGATTTCAGGTAACAGGTCTAATTTCGCCAAAGACTGCGCCACATCCTGGCGGATTTCCTGGCCGGTTTCCGTGCCATCACAGATCACCAGCACCTTTTTCGTCCCGGGATGGGCGTTCAGGGCCAGGGCCAGGGTGCCCGAGCCTTCTACCTGCTCGGCGATGCCCGTCACGTTGTCCTGCTTGCCGTACAAATCGGGGCGCCACCCGTTCACGCCGCAGAACACGATCGGCACCCCGGGGAAGAGGGCCTCCCGCTGCCGGAGCGCGAACTCCAGCGCCGCGTTGTCCGAGGTGAGCACCACGCTGAAGCGGACATTCCGGTACTTCGCCAGGATCATCTCCCGGTGCCGGTCCAGCATCTCCTGGGTGGGGTAGTGCTTCCAGTCGAGGTATTCCGTGTGGATATCGACCCCGGCCTCGGAGCCTTGGAGGGTCCGCACCATGGCGGCGTGGATATTGGCCGTCCAGGAATAGCTCTGGTGGTAGGAATGCAGGACCAGGACCTGGTGATGGCCCGGATCGTCCGCCCAACCCAGAAGGCAGACCGTGCAGAGTAGTACGACCCTGAGCATGCGCCAGTTGGATGTCACCGTTGGCCTCGAATGAACTTGGATTGATTATTTACACGTCTGATATGGATGTCCAGGGGCACATGTTGCCACAACTGCCCCGCCCCTGCCCAGAAGGCAGCATCCTACAGGGAACGGGCCGAGTTTCTAAGGGTTCGGGACAGGCCTGGCCCGGCCTACTTGTAGATGCCGCAGCCGATGGCCCAGTCGTCCAGCCCTTCCACGTAGGAAGACTTCTGCTCGATCTTCCCGTTCTTGGGGTTCGTGTACTTGTAGTCCACCCATCCCCCCTTCTTGCCCTGGCCTGTCTTGATGATCTCCTGGACCATGTATTTCCCTTCAGGGTCCTTCGCCATGAACCGGTTCATGCCGACCAAGGTGCCCTGGAAGCCGATGGCGAGGCAGGTGCCTTTTGCGTCATAGATGAAGATGTAGAGTTCGTCGCCGCCCTTGACATGGAAGCGACCGCTCCCTTGGCTGGTCTCCTTCACCAGGGCCTCCTTGCCATGGGTCTTGGCGAAAGCCACCGCCTCCTTCACTAGGGCCTTGGCCTTGGCCTGCTGATCCTGGGCGCCGAGGGAACCCGCCAGGCAAATGAGGATGGGGATGAGGAAGGAACGGGTCAGCATGGAACCGCCTTGGGTATGGATGAACCCAAGGAATCGTCCAGTCCTGGTTGCCTTGTTAATTTAAATAGCCCACCGAATCCCCCACCCGGATCAGCCCGCCTTCCAGGATCTCGGCCCGGAGCCCGCCGCGATGAGTGAGGCCCGGTAGGATCTGGGGCTTGCCGGTCATGCGGGCCAAATCGCCGCAGGGTTCGCAGAGCTCGTGGCCGCGCAGGCGCGCCCCGCCGACGCTGAAGTCCCGGCCCACGAGGTGGTTCAGGGCCACGCCCCGGGTGACCAGGTTCCGGCGCGTTTCGCCCGGGGCAAGCGCCATCCCCAGTTCCCGCTCCAGCGCCTCGATGGCCTCCGCCTCGATGAGGGTGATCTGGCGGCTGGGCTTGGGCTTGGGCGAAAAGGTGCCGGTGCCCAGGGCGTAGCGGTCGCCCTCCAGGCCCAGGCCCGCGATGGCGGTGGCTTCGGCGACGCCACGAACAGGTGCTTCGGCAGCCGTCGCGAGATGGATGGATTCGATGTGGCCCTGGGTCATGGTGGTCTCCAGCCTTCCTCATGGTGACCCAGTTTGCCGGGCCACGGCCAGCGCGTCGACCGGTTCCCGCCGGAGGGGTTGGTATCTGGAATCCGGATCTGTTGCAAACCCGGGTTCATCCACATGGTTGCCTTGGCCTTCGTGAGGCCGATTGCAGGAGTCCCTATGCTCTCCAACCGGATGATTCTGAACGTCCTTGCAGGCGGTTTGGCCCTGTCCTTGCTTATGGCCTGTGGTGGCGGGAGTTCCAGCGCCGCCCCACCTGCTGCACCCCCGCCCTATATCCGCGCAGCCGCCCTGGGGGGGGCCGACGAGGTCCCAGCCAATGCCTCCACCGCCCAGGCCACGGGCCAAGTGACGGTGAACCCCACCACCCTGGCCATCAGCGGGGCGGTGGTCTCCACCGGCATTCAGGGCACCCAGGCACACATTCATGAAGGAACCGTCGGAGTGGCCGGCTCCGTGGTGATACCACTCACTGGCGGGGTCGGGGGTGTCTGGACCATCCCGGCTGGCACCATCCTCACCACGGCCCAGTATGCGAGCCTGCAGGCCGGCAACTACTACTTCAACGTTCACAGCACCACCCATCCAGCCGGCGAGATCCGGGGACAAATCAGGCTGGTAGCCCGGTTCGCATCCCTAGACGGTAGCCAGGAGGTCCCAGCCTCCGGCAGCGCTGCCACCGGAACCGGCGTCCTGACCGTGAATCCCCTGAGTGGCGATGCCTTTGGCACGATCCGCTCGCAGGGCCTCACGGGCACGGCCTCCCACGTCCATGACGGCGCGGTCGGCGTGAGCGGTCCCGTGATCCTGCCGCTGACGGACAGCGGGGGCGGAGTCTGGGCCCTGCCCGGCGGATCCATCCTCACCACTACCCAGGTGGCGACCTTCTCGGCAGGCGGGCTGTACGGCAACGTTCACAGCGCCACCTTCACGACAGGCGAGATCAGGGGCCAGTTCAGCCTCTCCAGTTCGCTGATCCGCAGCACGACCCTCGGCGGGGCCAATGAAGTGCCTGCCAACGCCTCAGGGGCCTCTGGCACGGGCACCATCGCCGTCGATCCGTTGACCCTGGCCCTCCGGGGAGGCGTGGTCACCACCGGCATCACCGGCACTCAGGCTCATATCCATGCTGGGGCCGTGGGAACCGCCGGGGGGGCCATCGTTCCCCTGGTGCTGGACACCGATGGGGCCTGGGTGGTTCCACCCGGCACCTTCCTCACGCCCGCCCAGTTTGATCTGCTTCGGACCGGGGGCCTCTACGTCAACGTGCACAGCGCGGCCTTCCCCAACGGGGAGATCCGCGGGCAGATCCCGGCCGATGCAGCCACTGGCGCAGGTGGCGCAGGCGGTGGAACGGGCGGCGGTTACTGAGCCAAAGGATCGCGTTCCCTGGAGCATGAGCATTCCAGGGAACGCGAACTTCACAGGTGCTAGGCCAGCACGGCCTCCAGCTGCTCGATGGCCCAGTCGATCTGCTCCTTCGTGATGACGAGGGGCGGCGCCAGGCGAATGATCTGCTCGTGAGTGTCCTTGCAAAGCATTCCGCGGTCCTTGAGCTTGTAGCAGTAAGGACGGGCCTTGCCGGCACTCTCCTTGAGCTGAACGCCGGCCCACAGGCCACGCACGCGCACCAGCTCCACCTTGTCCGACTTCATGCCACGCAGGCGCTTGGCGAAGTACTCGCCCAGCTCGGCGGCGCGCTCCACCAGCTTCTCGTCCACCAGCACGTCCAGGGCCGCGCTGGCCACTGCGCAGGCCAGCGGGTTGCCGCCATAGGTGCTGCCGTGGATGCCGGGCGTGAACACGTCCATCACTTCGTCATTGGCCAGGAAGGCACTGACCGGGTAGTAGCCGCCGCTGAGGGCCTTGCCGATGGTGATGCCGTCGGGGCGGATGCCCTCGTGCTCGAAGGCGAACCACTTGCCCGTGCGGCCCAGGCCGGACTGGATCTCGTCCAGCACCAGCAGGCAGTTGTTGACCGTGGCGACTTCGCGCAGGCCCTTGAGGAAGCCGTCGGGGGGAATGACCACACCGCCCTCACCCTGGATGGGCTCCATGAAGATGGCGCAGGTGTTCGGGTTGATGGCCTGCTTCACGGCTTCCAGATCGCCGTAGGGCACGATCACGAAGCCAGGGGTGAAGGGGCCGAACCTGCTGGTGCTATCGGGATCGGTGCTGAAGCCCACGATGGTGGTGGTGCGGCCGTGGAAGTTGCCGTCGGCCACGATGATCTCGGCCTTGCCGTACTCGATGCCCTTCTTGTCGTAGCCCCACTTGCGCATGGCCTTCAGCGCGGTCTCCACGGCCTCGGCGCCGCTGTTCATGAGCAGGGCCTTGTCGAAGCCCGTCAGCTTGCAGAGCTTCTCGAGGAGCGGGGGGAACTGGTCGTTGCGGAAGGCCCGGCTGGTGAGGGCCAGCGTCTTGATCTGGGCGATCATCGCCTCGCCGATCTTCGGATGGTTGTGGCCCTGGTTCACGGCGGAGTAGGCCGCCAGGAAGTCCATGTACTGCTTGCCGTCCACATCCGTGAGGAAGACGCCCTCGCCCTTGGTGCAGACCACATCCAGGGGATGGTAGTTGTGGGCGCCGAACTGGTTTTCCTGCGCGATGAGTCCAGCAGCCTTGGTCTCGGTGGTGGTCATGGGTGCACTCCTCTCAGCCTGGGGCCGAAGTCTGGGCCGTCGCCCTGGGGAAAATCGTGAATCCATTCTAGAGCGCGAAGGCTGTAGTCCTGACATATGCGAACGATAATTATACATATTCTTTACACTTTATAAAAATCCATAAATGACTTGCGGGGAAGTTATAACTTCCTATATTGGGGGGTCCCTCCCCAGGTGGCATCGGTATGATTCCGCCCTTGATTCTCCGGAAGCTCTATACGTACGGCTCCTTGCGCAACGACGCGGAAGGCGTGGCCATCAGCCTCAAGAACCGGTTGAGCGATCTGGTGCTCAATCGGCTCGTACGGGTCCAGATCGGGCCCCTGGAGCTGGGGGCCGAGGACCTGGAGATGGACCTGGGGGACGGCCGCTGGCTCCGGGGCGACGAGGTCACGCAGGCAGGACCGAAATCCTTCCTCCTCAAGCAGATCGCCCACCTCCGGGCCCCGGGGAAGGTGGTCGAGGATGGCCTGCATGCCATCGAGATCGCCGTGGAGGTCGAGGGCCTGGGCGCCCTCAGCTTCAAGGTGGAAGATCGCACCGCCAAGCAGCCGACGGCTCCCGGCTCGGTGCCCTGCTCCAAGGAGGAGAACTACTCGCCCGCCATCATCGCGGCCCGGCGGGACTTCGTGGAAGCAGCGACCGGCGTGGAGCTGCACCATACTTGCCAGTATTCCTTCGACCCCCAAGTCACCGCCGGCAACATCGAGAACTTCACGGGCGTGGTCCAGGTTCCCTTGGGTTTCGCCGGGCCCCTGCTCATCAAGGGTGAACACGCGAAGGGTGAGTTCCTGATCCCCCTGGCCACCACCGAGGGCACCCTGGTGGCCTCGTACAACCGCGGCATGAAGGTCCTGAACCTGTCCGGCGGCGTCACTTGCACGATCCAGAGCGACCACATGCAGCGGGCGCCGGTCTTCATCTTCGACAGCGCCCGGGAGGCCCTGGCCTTCCGGCGGTGGGTGGAAGCCCACCTCGAGGACATCCGGCGCGAGGCCGAGGCCACCACCGGCAGTGGAAAGCTGAGCTACATCGACACCTACCTGGCCAGCAAGTTCGCCTACCTCCGCTTCAACTTCAAGACCGGGGATGCCGCGGGCCAGAACATGGTCGGCCGGGCCACCTTCGCGGCCTGCAACTGGATCCTGGAGCAGAACAAGGCCACCGTCCGGCGCTTCTACCTGGAGTCCAACCTGGCCACGGACAAGAAGGCTTCCCAGGTGAACCTCCTCCACACCCGGGGCAAACGGGTCACCGCCGAGTGCGTCATCAAGCGGAACGTGCTGCTTGACGTGATGCACGCGGAGCCCGAAAGCCTCGCCTACCACTGGGGCGTGGCCAACGTGGGCTCCCTCCTTTCCGGCGCCAGCAACAACGGGGCCCACAGTCCCAATGCCCTCGCCGCCCTGTTCATCGCCACGGGCCAGGACGTGGCCAACCTCGCCGAGGGTTCCTCGGGAATCCTCTACACCGAGCTGACGCCGGACAAGGATCTCTACGTGTCGATCACGATCCCCTCCCTCATCGTGGCCACCCATGGCGGCGGCACCGGGCTGCCCACCCAACGGGAATGCCTGCAGGTGCTGGGCTGCCTGGGCACGGGCAAGGTTTACAAGCTCGCCGAGATCATCGCCGGGGTGGTCCTGGCGGGGGAAGTCTCTCTCGGCGCGGCCATTTCCTCTTTGGAGTGGGTGTCCTCCCATGAAAAATATGGCCGCAACCGCTGATCCGGGTACCGCCGCAAAGGGCCACCCGCCCGGGGTGGAAGGGGAGGGTCCGACCATCCGGGTGACCCGGGCCCTGTGCGCCGATGATCTGGATCAAGAGGCTCAGTTGCTCGCGGAAGGCTTCGAGGTCATGCGGTCCTGGAAGCCCCAGGGACTGTTCCGCCGCATGCTCGTCACCTGGCGGCATTTCCTGGGCCTGCTCTTCGGTGCCCTGGCCATGCAGGTGGCCACCCGCGCCGAGAATGGTGGACCCAAAGGTCTGCGGTTCCTGCTCCTCTGGGTGGCGGCCCTCCCTGGTCGCCTGTTCGTGGACCGGAACCTGCGGAGCCAGCCCTTCCCCATCCAGCTCCGCCGGCGACTGGAACGCCTGGGCCCCACCTACATCAAGCTGGGGCAGATCCTCAGCCTGCGCGAAGACCTGCTCCCCAAGCCCATCACCGATGAGCTGAAACATCTGCTCAACCGGCTGCCAGTGGTTCCCCTCCCGGTGCTGGAAGACATCATCGAAAAAGATCTCAAGCGGCCCGTGGGCCAGATGTTCCTATCCATCGACCCGATGCCCCTGGGTTCCGCTTCCATCGGCCAAACCCACCAGGCCATCACCCTCGATGGGGACCAGGTGCTGCTGAAGGTGGTGAAGCCCGGCATCCGCCAGACCCTGGAGCGGGATGCCCGGCTGCTCCGGATGCTGGGGGCCGTGGCCCAGCTGATCATCCCCCGCTACCAGCCCCGCCAGCTGGTGAACGAGTTCTGCACCTACACCCTCCGGGAGGTGGATCTGCGGCTGGAGGCCGAGAACGCCGAGATCTTCGCCGGCCACTTCGTAGATGTGCCCGACGTGGTCTTCCCCCGCATCCACCGGCAGTTCTGTGGCCGCAGCGTCCTGTGCATGGAGTTCTTCGACGGCCTGAGCCCGGACTCGCCCGCGGCCCTTGATCTGCCCGAGGAGGAGCGGCGGCACCTGACGGACCTGGGCGCCATGGCCATCATCCGGATGCTGTACCGGGACGGGTTCTTCCACGCGGACCTGCACCCCGGCAACCTCATCATCCTCCCGGGACCCAAGATCGGCTTCATCGACCTGGGCATGGTGGGGCGGCTCGAGGAGGACCTGCGCCGCTCCCTGATGTACTACTACTTCGCCCTGGTGATGGGCGATGGCGAAAACGCCGCCCGCTACCTCACCGCCATCGCCATCCCGGGACCGGACGCCGACCCCAATGGCTTCCGCCGGGACGCGGTGGACATCGCCCTGCGCTGGAAGCGGGCTTCGAATTTTCGCGAGTTCTCCCTGGGCCAGCTCATCCTGCAATCCCTGTCCAAGGGCGCCGAACACGGCATGTACTTCCCCGTGGAGCTGGTACTGATGGTGAAGGCTCTGGTCACCTTCGAAGGCGTCGGCAATGTGCTGTTGCCCGGCTTCGATGTGGCGGAGGTGAGCAAGCGGCACATCCGTTCCCTGTTCATCGACCAGTTCAGCCCCTTGCGGCTCCTCAGTGAAGGCATGCGCGGCGTGCCGGAGCTGGTGGACGCCATGGCCAAGATGCCCCTGCTGATCACGGATGGTCTGCGGGTGCTGGAGAAATTCGCCCGGCAGCCCAAGGAACCACCCTTGTCGGGCCTGCGGGGCACGCTCATCGCCGGGTGCTGCCTGGTGGCCGGGGCCGTGGCCATGGGTTTCCGCTCCCCCTGGCCCGTGTGGAGCGGCTTCTTCCTCCTCGCCTTTGTCCTGGCAGTCCGCAAGAAGTGAGCCCCCATGCGCGAACGGATCGCCTCCAACGACGCCATCTGGCTTCAGGATTCGGCCACGAACCTGATGGTCATCAACGCGATCATCGTCACCGACCAGCTGGATCTCCACACCCTGCGGGCTACCTTCCAGCGGCGCATCTTCGAAGGGCCTGAATCCCACCGCTTCGAACGCCTGCGCTGCCGCATCACCGGCAGCGGCCACCGCCAGTACTGGGAAAGGGACCCGGACTTCGACCTTGCCCGGCACATCGTCACGAGCAATGGGAAGCACCTGAAGCGCCTCGAGGACATCCAGGCCTACATGGGACATGAGGCCAGCCAGAAGCTGGACCGGGACCACCCCGCCTGGGAGATTCAGGTCGTCGAGCAGTTCGAGGAGGATGCCACGGCCCTGCTGGTCCGCATCCACCACAGCATCGGTGACGGCGAGGCCCTGGTGTCCTTGATGTTCAGCCTGATGGATGGGCCCCTGGGCCAGGAGCACGGCGCGGCCAAGTCCGCAGACCCCCCGCCCGCGGCTGATCACTGGCTGGGACGGTTCCTCCGGATAGCGGCCATTCCCCTGAGCGCGCCGGGCATCCTGCTGCGCCGCCTGGCCTGGGTGCCCGACCGCAGCCACATGCATGGTCCTGCCTTATCCGGCCACAAGCAGGTGGCCTGGACCCGCCCCCTGGATCTGGCGGTGGTCAAACAGGCCAAGCACCGCATCGGCGCCACGGTCAACGACGTGCTCATGGCCTCCGTTTCCGGAGCCTTCTCCACCTACCTAGCCCACCACGGAGGCGCCGCCCCGTCCCGGTTCCTCATCTCCATGCCCGTGAACGTCCGACCCCCGGGGGAAATCCCGCGTTGCGAGAACCACTTCGCCCCCGTGCCCCTCGAACTCCCCGCAGGCACCTGCACCCTCTCCCACCGCATCCTGGCGGTCAAGACGAAGATGGACCAGATGAAGCGCTCGGCCGTGCCCGTGGTGGTCTATGAAATCCAGCGGGCCCTCTTGGCCTGTCTGCCTCGGCCCCTTAGCCGAGGCCTCATCGACTTCCTGGCGAACAAGTGCACCGCCGTGGTCACGAACATCACCGGCCCTTCACGGGACATCGCTCTGGAGGGGCGCCGGGTGCGTTCCATCATCTTCTGGGTGCCCCAGCGGGCCAGGATCGGGGTGGGCATCTCCATCCTGAGTTTCGCCGGCAAGGTGCAGCTGGGCATCATCGCCGATGAGGCCCTCGTGCCGGACCTCGCGGCACTGATCCAGGCCTTTGAGGAGGAGTTCGAGGCACTCAGGTCCCTTTGATCCGCACCTGCACGGGTTACTTAAAGCTGGTCTCCAGGGCCCGCAGGGCCGCCTCTAGGCGATCGGCCACCTTCGGCTTCGGCTCCATGGGCTGGTTCAGGCAGTCCCAGACGCTGCGAAAGGGATCCCCCAGGAGGTCCAGGCGCAGGGCGAGGCCGTGCTTCTCGAGCATCGGGACCAGGAGCTCCCGGCGGTTCCAGAGGTCCCGTCGGGTCTGGTTGTAGCCGATCTCGCAGACTTTGTCGCGGGAGTGGAGGCGGAAGAGATTGGTGAAGAGGCTGTGTTCCGTGGGATCCGGCTGGAACAGCACCAGGTCCGCGTCCGGGTAGGTCTGGGCGGCCCGCTCCATCCCCAGGTGGACCCGGGAGTTGATGAGGATCCGGAAACTCTGGGAAAGCACTGTGGGCAGGCCCCCCCGCTGAACTGCCCGGCGGCCCAGGGCCTCGCGGGCATCCTCCGAGCCCGTATTCATGGGCACCAGGGGATTCACGCACAACAGCAGGTCCGCGCCGTACTCCAGAGCCACCGAGGCATGAAGGGTCTTCAAAAGAACCCCGTCCACGCAGGTGCGCCCTTCGACGTCCACGGGCGGGTAGATGCCGGGGACCGCAGTACTCGCTTGCACGGCGCGGGAGATGGGAACGTGGTCGAGCCCGTTGTGGCCGAAGACGACGGCCCGGCCGGTTTCGAGATCCGTGGACACCACGAAAAACTTGTGGCGCAGCTTCCGGAAGTCGTCGGTCCTCCCAGGCAGGGAGAAGACCCGCGCGAGGTAGTCCCGGATGGGCTCGTTATCGAAGAGGCACACAGGGAGGGAAGGGCCGAGCCCTTCAAGACTCCCGATAAATGAGGGATTCTCGGGCCCCTTGATGAAGTTCAGGACGGCATCGGCGATGACCCAGGGCAGCAGGAAACCCCGCCGCCGCATTTCCCGGACGGCGGGCATGAAGAAGATGGCGGGTTCGAAGAGCAGTTCCTCGCCGGAGTTCCCCTTGATCCCCCGGATCATCTTCTCCACCGTGATCCCGTTGACGAGGTGGGAGCCGACGAAGGCTCCGGCACTGACCCCGACGTAGACATCGAGTCCGTTCAGATCGAGCCCCTCGATGGATTCCTCGAGGGCACGGAGGGCGCCCACCTCGTAGACGCCCCCCAGCATGCCCCCTGAAGCCAGGGCAAGGCCGAGGCGCCGCCCTTTCGCACGTCGAGGTGAGGCCATGGGACCCTCAGGCCCTGGCGGTCCGGGTCCTGGGCTTGGGCTTGGCCTGACCCGCGGCCTTGGACTGGGCGACGAGCTTGGTGAGTTCCTCGACCCGATGGGTGAGCTTGATGATCTCGGCGCGGGTGGGCACGCCCAAGCGCTGCATGGCCGCGGCCAGGCCATCCTCGATGGGCGAGGTGACCTTGCTCAGGACCTTCTGGGCCTCACCCTTCAGGCCCTGGGCGCGCTCAGAGACGTTGTCGAACCACTCCTTGTTGGACTCTTCCTGCTCGCTGCCTTTTTCCACGAGCTGCCGGAAGAGCTTGCCGCCTTCCTCGCCGGCGAGGCTGAAGGCGCCGAGGCCCGCCAGCCAGATCTCGTAGGCGGAGTCCTTCAGGCCGGTGGCTGTCTGGGGTTTTTTCTTGGTAGCCATGTCCTTACTCCTTTCTGCCGGCACACGGGCCGGAATGGTGGGACTAGCGGGTGGTGCGGCGGGAGGCCCGGGGTCGGCCGGTTGCTTTCCCGGCGGGGGGGCGGGCTTCCAATTCGGCCAGGGCGGCCTCCAACTCGGCGAGCCGCTGCTTGAGCAGGGCCATGTCCTCCTGGGTGGCGCCGACCTGGGCGAGGCGCTCCACCGAGCTGCGGACCACGCGGTCCACCCCTGCCTGGACCTGCCCGACGCCTTCGCTGAAGGCTTCCCCGCCCCGGCGGATGATCTGGTGCAGGAAATCGCCCGAGAACAGGGAGGACCCCCGACGGTGGTCTTCGTAGATGCTCTGGGCCAGGGTCTGGGCAGTCACGTCCTCCCCAGTGGCGCTGTCCACCACCCTCAGCTCCTGGCCGGCCCGGATCCAGGCGGACAGTTCTTCCAGAGAGACGTAGCGGCTCTCCTCGGTGTCGTAGAGCTTCCGGCTGGCACCACCATAACGCTTGATGAGACGGATCATCCCTGGACCCCTTCCCTCTTCAATTTACCGCATTGCGGTAAAGGCGCCAGAATTTTTCCGCAATGCGGCAAATCGTGACCCCGGATCAGCCCTGGGCGGGGCTCGACAGCTTTTCGAAGAGCCGGGCCAGGGTGGGCAGATCCCCCGGGGGCAGCGGCTCCAGCGCCACCGGCAGGATGTCCTGCCCCCCGGGGAACAGGCTGCGCAGCAGCTCCAACCCCCGCCGGTCCCGGTCTGCCAGGAAGCGCAGCAGGGCCAGGCCGGGATCCGCCGCCGCCGGGCCGGGATCCGGATGCACCTGATTCACCAGGACGGGGCCGAGGTGGTGGCCAGATTCCTCGAGCTTGCGGAGGAAGAACATGGCGTCCGGCACCCGATCCGGACCGGGCCCCGCCACCAGCAGGAACCGGGTCTCCTCGGCCTTGAGCAGGTTCCGCACCTCCTCGGCCCGGCTCCGGAACCCATCGAACAGGGGGGCGAAGGCCCGGATGAACTCCACCACGTCCAGGAGGAACCGGCGCCCGATGATGCGATCCGAGAGCTCCATCACGCCCCGGGCCGCGAGGCGGAAAGCCAGGTTCTTCTCCCCCTTGCCGTCCCACCAGGGGTCCAGGGCGAACCGGATGGCCTTGCTGTCCACCAGGTTCATCATGCGCTCCGGCGCCTGGAGGAAGTCCATGGCCTGGCGGGTGGGCGGCGTATCCAGGATGATCTGGTCGTAGCGGCCCGAGGCCCGCATTTCGAAGAGCCGCTCCATGGCCATGTATTCGAGGATGCCCGCCAGGTTGCCCGCCATGTCCTGGTAGAAGCGGTTCGCGAAGATCCGTTGGGCGGCGTCGGCATCGGGGGCGTAGGTCCGGATGAGGCGATCGAAGGTCTGCTTCGCGTCGAGGAGGGCCGCGTCCAGGAAACCGGAACCCTCCTCCATCACCCGGATGGGCTCATCCTTGGCCGCATCGCCTACGCCGAGGGCATCCTTGAGGCGCAGGGACGGATCGAAGGTCATCACTAGGGTCCGTCGGCCCTGCTGGGCCGATCCCAGGGCCAAGGCCGCCGCCAGAGTGGTCTTGCCGACCCCTCCCGCGCCCACCACCACGATGAGCCGGCCCGAAAGCAGGTCCATGCTCACCGGTCGGCCTCCTCGAGCAGGATGGCCAGGGCCTCCACCAAGGCGGGCCCCCGGCCCAGGGGCAGCAGCGGCAGTTCCACCAGGGGCCCGTCCCAGACCGTCGCGAGCCGGGCCAGTTCGGCCTCATTCAACCGGCGGCGGGCCTGCAGCAACTCCCTGGGAGGATCGTTGGCCTTGGCGGCGCCGGGTCTAGGCACGGGGTACAGGCCGTTCGCCACCACCAGGTCGGGCCGGAGGCCCAGCTTCACCTGGAGTCGGGTGATCAATTCAAGGGTCTCCTGGACCGGCATCTCCTCAGCCAGCGTCGCGAGAACCACCCCGCAGCGGGAGGCGTCCGCCAGAAAGGTCGCCAGGTCGGCGGCCATGTCCCCCAGCTGTCCACCCTGGGCGGCCTGGGCCAGCAGGCCCGGCGCCGCCAGCAGGGCGGCGCTGTGCCCCGTGGCCGGCGCATCCACGATGACCAGGTCGAACCGGGGCCGGTGGCCGCTCTGGAGGGCCCGGTAGGCATAGCCCAGCAGGGCCGTCTCCTTCAGGCCCGGAGCGCCTTCCACGAACTGGTGGAAGGCCGCGCTTTCCGTGATCTTCCGCACCAGGTAGGCGAGGGGGACCTTCTCCCGCACCAGTGCTTCGATGACGGCAGCCGGCTGGAGGTTCTGCAGGCCCAGGCGGGGCCCAGCCTGCACGATCTCGCCCCCCGAGGGTTCGGTGCCTAGTGTCTGGTGGAGGCTCTCCCGGGGATCCACCTCCAGCAGCAGCACCCGCCGGCCCCGGGCGGCCAGCAGACTGCCCAGCATGGCCGTGAGGGTGGTCTTGCCGACGCCACCCTTGCCCGTCACCACCACCAATTGCCGTTCAGCGATCCGATCCAGGGCGGACATGGCGACGAGACTCCGGTGGGGAACCGTACCGATGCACCAATGTACCACCGGCGCCCAGACTCTCCAGTAGGTCCGGCGGAAGCGGACCACCGCTCGCCCACATCGGATGGCCGTCCAGCCCCCAGTTCTGCCCCGGCTTGATGGGATGCGCTAGAGTTTCAGCGATCCCCTGCGAGGTTCCCGCCATGAGCGACCAGTCCCCTTCCCTGTACGGCAGCCAGCCCGAGGCGCCTCGTCCCCAAGCCCCGGGGCTGCTGGACCAGATCCTCGGCGTCTTCACCAGCCCCGTGGAGCTGTTCCAGCGGCTGAACAAGGCCCCCAGCTGGGGTTGGGCCATGGGCATCCTCATCGTCTCCGCCCTCATCCTCACGGTGATCTGGGGCCTCAAGGTGGACGTGGATGAGATGCTGCGCCCCATGCTGGAACGCAATCCCAACGTGCCCTCCGGCCAGGTCGACATGATCGTCGACATGCAGAAGAAGTTCATCCTGCCCTTCGGCATCCTGGGGGCGCTCTTCGGCACGGCGGCGGCCATGACCCTCGTGGCGCTCTTCTACTGGCTCATCGGCAAGGCCCTGCCCGAAGCCGAGGCCCCGAGCTACCCCCAGGCCCTGAGCGCCGCCGTGGTGCCCGGTCTGGTGAAGCTGCCCCACCTGCTCCTGATCGCCATCATTTGTCTGGTGCGCCCCGTCGGCGGCCTGACACCCGACAAGATCGCGCCCACTTCGCTGGGCTACTTCCTCCAGGTGGAAAGCCTCAAGGTCCACGCCCTGCTCTACAGCGTGGATCTGTTCTACCTGGCTGAAGCTGGACTGGCCTACCTGGCCCTCCGTCACCTGCTCCGCATGAAGACGGTGGGGGCGCTCATCTGCGTGCTGCTGCCCATGGCCTTCGGCATCGGGCTGCGGGTCTTCGGGGCCAAGTAGATCCCCTCCCCGAATCAAGGCGACAGGATCATACTCGCCCCATGATTCCCAAAGACGGGTGGTGGCTCCTCGCGGCAGCGGGGCTGGTGTTGCTGGCCCTGGCGGGCCGAGCCTCCCGGCGGGCCGTGCGCCGCTGGTCCTGGCGCCATGCCCTGCGCACGCGGCGGGAACTGGGCTTCCGTCTGAACTCCGTGACCCTCACCCGCAAGCAGCGGCTGAAGACGGAACTGCTCACGGATCCCGAACTGCGGGCCCGCATCGCCACCCTGGCCGTGGAATCGGGGCGGGAGGAGGCCAGCCACCTGGCGGATGTGAGCCTCTACCTGGACGAGATCATCCCGAATTTCAACCTCATCACCACGTACCGGTACGGCAAGGGCATGGCGGGCTGGCTGCTGCGCTCCTGCTACCGGGTGCGCATCGGCCGAAGCGCGGAGGCGGCCCTGAACCGCATCCCCCGGGACGCCTCCGTGGTCTACGTCATGAACCACCGCAGCAACGCGGACTACCTGCTGGTGGCCTTCCTGCTGGCCAATCGCGTGTCCATCTCGTACGCCGTGGGCGAGTGGGCCCGAGTCTGGCCGCTGGAGCGCCTGTTCCGCAGCTTCGGCTCCTTCTTCGTGCGGCGTCGCTTCCGTGATCCCCTCTACCACGCCGTGCTGGAACGCTACGTGCAGCGGGCCGTCCATCAAGGCACCACGCAGGGCATCTTCATCGAAGGCGGCCTGAGCCGGGATGGCCGCCTGCAAGCGCCGAAGCTGGGCCTGCTGGACTACATGCTCAGGGCTGGCGCGAAGGACCTGGTCTTCATTCCCGTGGGCATCAACTACGACCGGGTGGTGGAGGACAGCAACCTGGTCCGCGAAGGCCTGGGGAAGCCCCGGCGCAGTCCGGTCGCGCTCATCCGACGGACTTCACTGTGGCTGCTGGGCTTGGTCTGGCGGGGGGCCACGGGGCGCTTCCACCGCTTTGGCTACGCCGTGGCCAACTTCGGCCAGCCGATCCATGCTCTTGCCACGCTGGAAGGCGTCGACCTTCGCAGCATGGACTGGGACACCCGGAGGCCCCTGCTGGAGGCCTTCGCGGACACCCTGGTGCGCGCTGTGGGGACCGAAGTGCCCATTACCCCCGTGGCCGCCGTGGCCTGGGTCTACCAGCACATGAACGAACCCGCACCCGGCCGCGCCGAGTTGCGCGATCGCATGCTGGACGTGCTTGGGAAGGCCCAGGACCGGGGCCTTCCCCTCTACCTGCCACGGGGTTCCTTCCAGCGGGCCTTCGAAGTGGGTCTGCGGGTCCTGCTGCTGCGGCACATCTTGGTCCTTGAAGAGGGACACCTCGTCCTGCCGGCCCACAAGGCCCCGCTGCTGGACTACTACGCCCATGGCGTGGCCCACCTCCTGGATCCTTTGCACACCCCAGAACCCTAGGCTGAGGCTCTATACAGTCTGAAGGCCAGGAACCGCGAATGGCGCGAATGTGCGCGAAAAAGGCGAATTTGATTGTCGGCCTTGCTCCGCCTCTTGCGGGGCCCTCGATGTCTCCACTAGGGACACGAAGAAGAGAAAGACCAAGGGCACGAAGACCGGCCCGGCACCCCGGTGCGGGTCATCCGGGCCTTTGGCCCCCGGACGCGCAATGCGCGGCCGGCTTTGCGGGCGGCGGCTCAAGCGGCCCCAGAAAGCCGCCCTGGCCGCCGCCCGCAAAGGGATGACCCAAGGGTGGGAGAGAGCGCATTCGTGATCTACCTGCGCCCAAAGGGCGTCTTCGTGTCATTCGTGGCGGTCCTTTTCAGCTTAGACAACCCGAACCCAAGAATTTGTTTCTTCATTCGCGCGCCCGGAGTGCGATTCGCGCCATTCGCGGTTTGCTTCCATGGCATTAGACTGAGGAACTTCTCCCAATGGGGTTCCAATGTCCAAGCTCGTCCGCATCGCCAACGGCCAGGGTTTCTGGGGCGATAGCATCGACGCCCCGGTACGCCTGGTGGAGGCCGGCGGCATCGACTACCTGACCCTGGATTACCTGGCCGAGGTGACGCTCTCCATCATGCAGAAGCAACGGCGGAAGGACCCGCAGCACGGCTACGCCACGGACTTCGTGGACCTGATGAAGCGCGTGCTGCCCTTGCTCAAGGCCAAGGGCATCCGGGTGGTGGCCAATGCCGGGGGCGTCAACCCCGAGGCCTGCCGCGCCGCCGTGTTGGCAGTGGCGAAGCAGCTCGGCGTTTCAGGCCTGAAGATCGCCACCGTGACCGGCGACGATGTGCTGGCCCGGTTGCCCGAATTCCAGGCCCAGGGTCTGAGGCTGGCCAACATGGATACCGGCGAAGGCCTCTTCGAGGCCCCCCGGGACATCCTCAGCGCCAATGTCTACCTCCAGACCCAGGCCATGGTGGAAGCCCTGGACACCGGCGCCGACATCGTGCTGACGGGCCGCTGCACGGATCCGGGCCTCACCCTGGCACCGCTCATCCACGAGTTCAAATGGGCGGCCGACGACTGGAACCGCCTGGCCGCGGGTACCATCGCGGGCCACATCCTCGAATGCGGTGCCCAGGCCACCGGCGGCAATTTCTCTCGCTGGTGGGAGGTGCCCGAGCTCTGGAACGTGGGCTATCCCATCGCCGAGTGTTCCGAAGATGGCACCTTCATCGTCACCAAGCATGAAGGCACCGGCGGCATGGTGACAGTGGATACGGTGAGTGAGCAGCTCGTCTACGAGATGGGCGATCCCCACCACTACATCACGCCGGACGTCGTGGCCGACTTCACCTCGATCCGGCTTGAGCAGACCGGACCCAACCGGGTTCGCGTCAGCGGCATCCTGGGCCAGCCCCGTACGCCCTTCCTCAAGGTGAGCGGCGCCTATCTCAAGGGCTTCAAGGCCACGGGCCAGCTGGTCATCAGCGGACCCCGGGCCCTGGAGAAAGCCCAGCTTTGCGCTGACATCGTCTGGAAGCGCCTGAAGGCGGCGGGGTTCAAGTTCGAGCACACCGATGCCGAGTTCCTGGGGGCCAGCACGGTCCATGCGGGCATCGCCCCGGCCCCGGCGGATCCCGCCGAGATCGTGCTGCGCCTCAGCGTGAAGGACCTCGACCGGAAGAAGGTCGAGCGCTTCGGCCGGGAGATCGCCCCCCTGGTCACGGCGGGGCCCGCCGGCGTCACAGGATTCGCCGGGGGGCGTCCAAAGGCCCAGGAGATCGTGGCCTACTGGCCCGCCCTCCTGCCCCGGGAACTCGTCACCTGGGCCGTGACAGTCGCCGAGATCTGATCCATCAACCTAGGGCATGCTTCTCGGGTCTAAATCCTGCGACCTTGCGGTCGAGCTTTGAACGCCCACCCTTGCTTCCACAGGTTCAAGGAGTCCATATGCATCTACAACGCCTGTTTCTCGGTTCGCTCAGCATCCTCGGCCTGATGGGCTGCTATGGTTCCCACCACAATGACTACGGCCCCTCCTCTACCTACCTGGTGAACGCCATCGCGGTGGGGGACATCGACGCCAACGGCTTCCAGGACATCCTCGGCATGGTGTCCACCGATTTCGGGGGTGCGCCTACCCAGGGCTACGTGTCCACGCGCCTCCAGGTGTCCGCCGGCTCCTTTGCCCTGCCCCCGACGCGTTTTGGCGTGGGCACGGGCCCGGCCAATCTCGTCGTGACCGACGTCAACGGGGATGGTCGGCCGGATCTCGTGGTTGCCAATGCCGATGACCACACGGTCAGCGTCCGTTTTGCCGATCCGGCCCGACCCGGGTACTTCCTGACCGCCATCGTCCTTTCGACCCCGGGCCTGACGCCCCTCGATGTGGCGGCGGGCAACCTCAGCGGCCACACCGACGGACGCCTGGATGTCGTGGTGGCCGCGAGCGGCGCCAACAACGTCCTGGTCTTCACCCAGACGGCCGCGGGCACCTTCAACGCGCCAACAACCTATGTGGTGGGCGGGGATCCCCAGGCCGTGACCGTGGGGGATCTCGACAACAACGGCCTCGCCGATATCGCCGTGGCCACTACCGCCAACACAGTGTCGGTCCTCCTCCAGACCGCGGCCGGGGTCTTCGCGCCCAAGGTGGACTACGTCACCGGCGTTCAGCCCGTGGCCATCAAGGCGGCGGATCTCAATGGCGACGGCAAGCTGGACCTCCTCACCGCGAATTTCGGCGCTGCCATCAATCCGGGCACCCAGGGCCTGAGCGTGCTGCTCCAGGGCGCCCCCGGCACCTTTGCCGCCCCGGTCCACTACACCACCGCCTACCGGGCCGTCGCCCTGGCGGTGGGTGACCTGAATGCCGACGGCAAGCTCGACGTGGCCGTCGCCTGCCAAGGCCTGCCGGGTGATCCCGGTGCCACCTCCGTCTTCCTGCAAAGCGCCACGACCGCAGGGACCCTGCTGCCGGCCGTGGACTACCGTGGCGTGTACGGCCCCATGGGCGTGGCCATCGCCGACATGGATGGCGACGGCCGGCCAGACCTGGTGCTGGCGGACGGCGATATCGTGGTGCGCCTCAACAGCGCCACCACGCCGGGGACCTTCGGCCCGCCGAACTACTTCTACAACTGACTCCAAAAAAGCCCCGGAATTCGGGGCTTTTTTGGAGCAAGGAGCGAACCTCCGTCAGGTCTCACCCGAGGCTTACGTTGATCTTGCGCGGCCGTACTTCGGGGCGCTTGGGCACCATCAGGGTCAGGACCCCATTGCGGAGTTCCGCCACCACCTGCTCGCCTTCGACATCCTCGGGCAGAGTGAAGGTGCGGCTGAAGCGGCCGTGGCTGCGCTCCGACAGGTGGATGCGCTCGCCGTCCTTCAGCCCCTCCTCGTCCCGCTTGCCGGCGACGGTGAGGCGGGTGCCTTCCAGGCTGATCTCCAGGTCGGCTTCCAGGATGCCGGGCAAGTCGGCCCGGAACTGGTAGTTGTCCGGACTTTCCTTCACGTCGAAGCTGGGCATGAAGGCGGCGGGCACGCCGAGGTCGTAGTCTCGGAGCGGATCCCAGCGCATGAAGTCGCGCATGAGACGGAAGGGCTCCAGGGTCGCGGCCGTGGCCGGAACGGCCTGGGGGGTGCGGATACGAAGGATGCTCATAGGGACCTCCATAAGATAGGGGGACCGGCCTGCGCAGGGTTCAACAACCATGCTGCCAATTCCGAATAAAATCTTAGTGTTTAATAGTCATGTATCAAGTTGGATTTTTAAATTTTTCTTAACTTCATGATTTGCACATCTTGACACTTTACTTCGACCGGATACATTGGGGGCCGTCCTGGAGATCCCCATGCGAAGGAGCCTTCTTTTTGCCGGTCTGCTTGCCACAGGCGTCTTCGCCGGCTGGTGCGGACATGCCCTCACCCCCGCCCCGGTTCGTCCCCGTGCCGTCGAGCCTCGCGGACCCCTGCCCGAGTGGGAGCTGGGATCCATCCGCCGCTTCAAGGAGGCCGCCCCCAGCGTGGTCTACATCACCACCACCGAAGAGCGCAGCCGGGATTTCTTCGGCTTCGACGTGGTGGAGGCGCCCGCGGGATCCGGCACGGGCTTCATCTGGGACGAGCTGGGCCATGTGGTCACGAACTTCCATGTCATTCAGGGCGCGGCCCGGGCCTACATCACGCTGTCCGACGGCAGCCGGCACGAGGCCTCGTATGTCGGTGGCGCCCCGGACAAGGACCTGGCCGTGCTCCAGCTGGCCAAAACGCCACCCAAGCTGAGACCCATCCCCCTGGGCACCAGCGCGGACCTGCAGGTGGGCCAGGCCGTGCTGGCCATCGGCAACCCCTTCGGCCTGGACCAGACCCTCACCACCGGCGTGGTTTCCGCCCTGGGCCGGGAGATCCAGAGCGTCACCCGGCGCCGCATCGCCGGAGTGATCCAGACGGACGCCGCCATCAACCCCGGCAACAGCGGCGGACCGCTGCTGGACAGCGCGGGCCGCCTCATCGGCGTGAACACGGCCATCCAGAGTCCCAGTGGCGCCAGCGCGGGCATCGGTTTCGCCGTGCCCGTGGATACCGTGAACCGCGTGGTGCCCCAGCTCATCGCCCGCGGAAAACTGGAGCGCCCGAACCTGGGTTTCGATCCCGTGGATCCCCGCCTGGTGGAACGGGCCTTCGGTCCTCAGAAGGGCGTGATGGTGGGCAAGGTCACCCGGGGCGGTGCCGCCGCCCGCGCCGGCCTGCAGGGCGTGACCGTAGAGGGCCGGCGCGTGCTGGCCGGCGACCTCATCCAGGGCGTGAACGGTCGGACGGTCCAGGACTGGGATGGCCTGCTGGACGCCGTCGAAGCCCTGCCCCTGGGCAGCTCCGTGGGTCTGGACATCCAGCGGGAAGGTCGCAGCCGGAAGGTGTCGATCCGGCTGGAGGCAGCCAGGGACTAGCTGGCGTTGTTACCCCAGGAAAAGGCCTGGCACCACCTGGGGATCATTGCAACGGGGCGCGCCATTCGAGGGTCGTCCGCCAGGGGCCGGCGACCGGGTCGCTTGCCGGTTTGACCAGGCGCCCGCCCGCCTGGGCGGGTCCCGGGCTCAGGGACGGGAAATCCGGCGAGATAGACGAGGTAACCGTGTAGGTCACGGCCACGTCCTGGGGACTGTTGCTGATGGGGCTGGTGCCCTGCGCGTCATAGAAGAGGCTGATGGTCAGGGTGTCCGCATAAGTCCCAGGGGGCAGGGTCGCCGGGGAGACGAACGTGAGCGCGCAGGTCGCCGAGGTCGGGGTGCTACCGGAGACCGACACATCATTGAGCATGGCCCGGGCGGAATTGACGCCGATGTAGAGGGTGTTGGAGGGGGTGGTCGAAAGGTGGATGGTCACCGTGGCGACCGGGGCCGGATCCGACACCTGGGCCGACAAGGCGAGCTGCTGGGAGGACAAGGTCATGACCATGGGAGCGGGCTGCTCTCCACCGCTACCGCTGGCGCTGCGCGGGGAATTGCTTCCACCGCTGCAGGAAAGCAACAGGGCCGAGCAAGCCACCAAAAACAGTCCCTTGCACCGAGGCATGCGGGTTCCTTCCATCCACGACAGGCATCCCAAAGGGCTGATGCCAGGATTCAAGTCTAGGTCAGAATGGCTCGCGCACAATTATTAATTATGAAAATATCGGCAAAGAAGGAGCGGTGCCCGTCGGTGGTCGCGGACTAGCCCTGAATCCATAACGGCTCTAGTCCGAGGAGTTTTCGCACGGCTTCCCGGCCCCGGGGCCCAGGATCCACGGTGAACTCATTCACCCAGGCGTTCACGTAGCGGCCGATCATCTCGCGGTCCATGCCGCGGCCAAAGGACTGGCTGTAGTCCACGCTCTCCCAGTGGCGCTCCCGGGCCAGCTCGACGCTTTTTCGCATGAGGACGGCGAAGCGCTGCTTCACGTCGGCGGGAAGATCCTTGCGGATGGCGTTGCCGCCCATGGGCAGGGGCAGGTCATAGGCATGCTTCCACCAGGCGCCCAGGTCCACCACCAGGCGCAGGCCCGCGTCGTGGTACATGAGCTGGCTCTCATGGATGAGCAGGCCCGCCTCGAAGCGTCCCTCCACCACCGCGGGCAGGATCTGATCAAAGGGCAGGAGCTCCACGGCCGGCTCGAAGCCGTGCTCCGCGCACCACTTCCGCATGGACAGGTAGGCGCTGGTGCGCCGCCCGGGGATGGCGATGGTGAGAGCCTTCAGGGCCGGTACATCCATGGGTACGCGGCTCACCACCAGGGGGCCCGTGCCCTCCTGGATGCTGGAGCCCGCCGTGAGCAGGTCGTAGCGGTCCCTCAGCTCGGGGTAGGCCCCGAAGCTGATGGCGGTGACGTCGTAGCGGCTTTCGGTGGCCTCGGCATTGAGCTGCTCGATGTCCTTGCGGACGAACTCGATGTCGAAGCCCTCGGGATCCAGCCAGCCCAGGGCCAGGGGGGCCATCATGTAGGCGTCGTCGGAATCGGGGCTGTGGGCGATGGTGAACGTCATGGCGGGCCTCTCCACCAGTTCAGCACACATCCTCAAGGGGGTGGTTGAAAAGCCGGGTAAGGAACTTGCCGGGATCAGGGAGACGGGCGTTCCAGGGACCCCCGCATGGCCTCGTACAGCGCCTGCAGGGTGTAGGGCTTCTGAAGAAACCCCACCGCCTTCTCTCCGGTTCCCTCTTGGATAGAGTCGTGTTCCGAATAGCCGCTGCTGAGGATCACAGGCATCCGGGGATCCAGGCGATGGATGAGCCGGGCGGCCTCCAGGCCATCCAGGTGGGGCATGGTGAGGTCCATCAGCACCAGGTCGATGGCAGCACGCTCCTGCTGGAATGCCTTCACCGCCTGGCGACCGTCATGGGCGATGAGGACCTTCAGTCCCATGCTTTCCAGCATGGCGGACACCGAATCCGTGATCATCATCTCGTCATCCACCAGCAGCACCGTGCCCTCGAGGCGTTGCCGGGCAGGCGCAAGCGCTTGGTTTTTCTCTTCCATCGCCAGAGCCGACGCCCTGAAGAACACCTTGAAGGTCGTGCCCTGCCCTTGCTGGCTATCGATCCTCAGCCCCGCGTGGTGCCCGCGCAGGATGCCCTGGATCGCCGACAAGCCCAGGCCCCGGCCCAGGGACTTGGTGGAAAAGAAGGGATCGAAGATCCGGGTCTGGACCTCCGGGCTCATGCCGCAGCCGGTGTCGCTCACCTCCAGGGCCACGAACGCCCCGGCTTCGAGAGCCTGTCCCTGGAAGTCCTTCGCCAGGTCGCCCACACCCAGGCGCAGAGACCGGGTGGTGATGCGGATGACCCCCTCCTGGTCCCCGATGGCATCCGAGGCGTTGGTGAGCAGGTTCAGGATCAGCTGCTGGATCTGGGCTGCGTCTGCTTCGAAGGGGGGCAGCAGGGGCGCGAGATCCAGATTCAGCAGGATCTTCTTCGGGATGGTGACCTTCAACAGATCGTTCATGTCCTCGATGACCTGGTTCAGGGAGTGCTGTTTGATGACAAAGCGGCTCTTGCCCGAATAGGCCAGCATCTGGCGGGTGAGGTCAGTGGCCCGATGTACCACGCGCTCCATGGATTCCAGATATTGGAAGGCGGGTGACTGCGGGTCCACCTTCATCTGCACCAGATTGAGGTAGCTTTGCATCGCCGCCAGCAGATTGTTGAAATCGTGCGCGATGCCGCCCGACAGGATGCCCAGGCTCTCGAGCTTCTGGGTGTGCAGGAGCTGCCGCTCCAGATTCAGGCGCTCGTTTTCCGCTTCCCTGCGGTCGGTGATGTCCTCGAAGAGGGTCGCGATCTGACCCTTGGCGGGGCTGAAGACCTGTACCGCATAGAGCCGGTCCCGGCCAGGCAGGGTCAGGTCAAAGGTAGCGAAGCCTTCCCGCGCCTCCACCCGCTGGAACTCGGAGCAATGCTCTAGGAAGCCTGGGCCGAAGATGGCGAAACTGTCACGCCCGAGGACAGCCTGCCTATCCAGCTGCAGGATGGCCAGGCAGTTGGGATTCACATCCAGGACCTGCATGGTCGGGAAGGGAGCACTCTCACCCGGAGACAAGCGGTGGATGGCCAGGCCCTCCTTCATGGATTCGAAGAGGGACCGGTATCTCTTCTCGCTTTCCTTCAAGACCTTGGCTGATTCATTGACGGCCCGCAGGGGTAAGGTGCGGAGCATGAAGAACACCAGGAAGGCGAGCACCAGGGAACCCAGCGCGACCAGGAGTGTCCTCAGCAGGAGCGGCCGGAGCGAATAGGAAACTCGGATCTGGGCGACCACCTGGCCGGCATCATAGATTTGGTGGTAGTACCGCGTCTGCAGTCCACCGGTGATGCCTCTGTTTTGGGCGATCACCTCACCATCCGGGGCGACGATATCGATGGCTTCCGACCTGTCCTCCGTGAGGCCCCGTCCCAGCAGTTCAGAAAGCCGGATCTCTTCGAAACGCCACATGAGAGGGCTGTCTTCAATGATGTGCGAAATCTCGCGGGAACGCAGTTCCGTCCGCGCTTCCAGCACCCCCCGCAGGTACTGGTAGGACCCGAGGAAGAAGATCATCGGCACCAGTACTGCGATCGAGGAGGAAATGCCCCAGGCGACGACCATGGAAAGCCGTTCGACCGAGTCGCTGAACTTCATCATGGTCCTCGCCTCTCAGCGGCTGGGGACTGGGGAGCCGGTCACCAGCACGCCGACCTTCTCGGCCTGGGAGCGTCCGGTCGCCGAGAAGATGAAATCGATGAAGGCCAGGGCGGCCGCGGGCGTCTTGGCCGTGGTGACCACGCTGATCTCCTTGGCCAGGGGATAGGCCCCACTGGCCAGAGTGCCCGTGGTCGGGCGCACGCCATTCAAGGTGAGCACGTTCAGAGGCAGATTCTCGACCAGCACACCGACCAGGCCCGAGGGCCCGACCCCTCCCTGGGTCTTGGCAATGAGGGCCATGGCCTCGAGATCCGTCACCGCCATGAGCATCCCAGGCCTGCCCTGGGACAGCGATACGGCCTGGTTCAAACCGGGCGACAGCGAGCGCAGGATCTGGGTGTCGATATCGCTCTGGGGGCGCAGGACCAGCCGGATGGGGTTCCCCGGCTTCCACTGGGCCACCCGGCCTGCGTAGATGTCCTCCAGGAACTGGGTGGTGATGTCAGAGACCGGGGCGCTCATCTCCGTGACGAGGGCCAGGGGCGTCTTGCCGTAGCTTTGCCACCGGGCCCCCCGACCAGCCTCCTCGGCACTGATCGGCCTGCTGCTCATGGCCACGTCCAGGACACCCGCCAGCAGGGCCTTGATGGCGCCGGAACTCCCGAGGGGCTTCTCGATGACGATCTGAACCTGCCGGTGCTTCCGCTGGTACGACTCGGCCAGGGGCTTGAGCATGTCCAGGGCACTGCCGGAACCATTGATGCGGATCACCTCGGTGGCTTGGCACAACCCAGGCAGGGCCGTGCCCAGGCTGAGCACAAGGGCCCAAAACATGGTTGTTCTCATGGGTAGATGCCCCCCTGGTCTCCCCTCTTTTCGGCCGGACTGTGGGCAAGCTGAATTCCCAAAGAGGATGGTCATCGTCCCACGATGGCGTCTCCTGAAGCCCTGGCGCAGACGCTGACAAAGGGCTCGAAGAAACCGCCCCGGTTGGCTACACTCCGGCCCATGAGCGCCCAAGCCTTTGCCGTCCTCACCGCCATCGGACCCGACCGGGTCGGGATCGTGGATGATCTCTCCCGCCTCATCGCCCCGTTGGGCGGCAACATCGAGGAAAGCAAGATGGCCATCCTGGGCGGCGAATTCGCCGTCATCATGCTCGTTTCCCTGGCCGCCCCGCAACTCGAGGTCCTGGAAGGTGTCCTGCCCGCCCAGGAGAAGGCCCTGGGCCTGCGCCTGGAGCTCAAGCCGACCCGAAAGCCCGTGGCCAATCTGGAGGGTCGGCCCTATAGCCTGGAGACTGTTTCCCTGGATACCCCGGGGATCCTGCTCGCGGTCACCGCCGTGCTCAAGGCCCACCGCATCAACATCGAGGTCATGGAAACCCTGACCCAGCCCGCGCCCTGGACCGGTGCCCCCATGTTCCGCATGCGGGCCACGATCATTCTGGGCCCGACGATATCCATCCTGCAGCTCCGGGCCGACCTGGCCCAGATCGAAGCCGAGCGGGACCTGGACATCACCCTGCGGCCCGCCATCGCCGGGCTGAGCGAATAGCCACCAGGCTCACAAGGTGGGTCCGCCTTCCGCGAGCTGCTCCATGTGGCCCTGGAAACCCTTCATCACCAGGCCGTGGATGACGGCTTGGGTGAAGCGGTAGAACGCCCAGGGCAAGGAAGGATCAAAGTCGTGGATGGCCACCATGGAGTACTGGCCGCCCAGCAGGTCCCGGAACTCCAGACGGGCGGTGCGGCCCCCCAGGAACCGGGCGAGCGCCCCGCCGGTGATGAAGTACATCCGCCGGTCCGGCGTGCTGTGGGTGGGCTGGAAGGTGAGCGTCAGCAACAGCATGCCCCCGGGCCTCTGCCGCACGGTCCAGGAGCCGACGGCGTCCCGAGTGGTCTGGATGAAGAGGCCCATCAGGGTCCCCAGCCATCGGAAGTAGTGATCCGCAAGCCACTCGGCATTGCGCTGCTCCGGCAGCCGCAGGCGCTGGATGGAGCGCACCCGGCCCAGCTGGTGGATGATCTCGTCATCCAGGATCCGCTGAGGCGGCCGGATGGCCAGGCCCCGCTGGGCCTCGTGCACCGAAGCGCCAAGGGTGTCGCGGAGGGGCTTCCAACCCCGGGCCACTTGGCGTTCCACGGGGTTGCCCTGCCCCTGGGCCTCTGCTGAAAACATGTCCAGCAGATAGGCGAGGAAATCCGGATGGAGGGATGGGCGCAGGAGCCGCAGCAGGATCTGGAAGAGTCCCCTCGGCATACCTGGCCAGGCCAGAAACCGGGGCCTGCGCCCCAGGCGTGTGGCAGTCTCTTCCAGCATCCAGCGGAGGGTGATGGACTCAGGGCCGAAGACGTCGAAGGCCTGGCCGAAGGTGTCCGCCTGGCCCACGCAGTGCTGGACGGCCGCCAGGAAACCCTCCACGTGGAGGGGCCGAAGCGCGGTTTCCGCCAGGCGCGGCAAGGGGATCACCGGAAGGCGCCGGACCATGGCCGCCAGCAGCTTGGAAAGCTCCCCGCCAGGGCCCAGTACCAGGCCTGTGCGCAACACCGTGAGGGGAACGCCGTGGGACCTGAGCACCGCTTCCAGCTCCCGGGCGTGGCGGGCCGTGCCGTGCTGGGGCCCGGCCACCAGGGGGGTCCGGCAGAGGATCTGTTTCACGCCGGCCTGGGCCGCCGCCCAGGCGAAGTTGTCCGCCACCAGGAGATCCATATCCCGGGACTGGGCCTGATCCAGGCGGGCCGAGGGATCCCGGTTGTGCACCAGGTAGATGGCATAGTCCACGCCCTGCAGGGCGGTCGCCAACTCACGGCGCGAGAAGTGGTCGCAGGGACGCACGTCGATCCCCTCTTCGCCGCCCCTCATGGCCCGGACCACGGAGCGGGTGAGGGCCACCACCTCGAAGCGGGAGGCCAGGGCCTTGGACACGGCGGCACCCACAAAGCTGCTGGTGCCCGCGATGGCGATCCTGGGACGGGTCGAAGGTTCAGGCTTGCTCACGCTGGAAGCATAGCCCAAGGCAGAAGGGCGCCGGGGTTGGCCCCGGCGGTAACGCGGACCTGTTTCAGCTGATGGCTTCGGGCTTGTGGGCGGCGAGCTTGTCCTTGACGCGCTCCACGGCCTTGGCCGCCAGGGCATAGCCGGGGTTCTCGTCCAGGGACTGACGGAAGTGTTCCAGGGCCTTGTCCAGCTGTTCCTTGGCTTCGAAGACCCGCCCCAGGTTGAAATGGGGGAAGCAGTAGCTGTCGTACCGCTTGGCCTTCAGGGCCATGCGCAGCCAGGGGATGGCCTCGTCGGGCTCGCCCTGCTCCACGTAGTAGGCACCGATGTCGTTGTAGGGGTTGCCGAACTCGGGATCCAGGTCGATGGCGCGATGGCAATCCTCGATGGCCGAGGCGTAGTCCTTCTCGAAGGAGCGGGCCCAGCCCCGGAAGGTGTAGGCCTCTGGAGTAGCGTGGATCTCGATGGACTTGGTGTAGAGGGCGATGGCCTTGTCCACCTCACCCTTCATGTGGAGCTGGTAGGCCTTCCCCACCCACTCCATGGCCTCCTGGCGCTTGTCCTTGCGATCCTGTTCGTCACTCATGGGTGTTCCTCGACGTCATTAGGATAAAACCCAGGGGAAGCCCCCCAGAGAGGATTCTTCCCTCTATTCTGAAACCATGGCCAATGATCTGCCCGGTTCCTTCTGCCAGAACTGCCTCTCCTGGAATCCGGGGGACCGGGAGACCTGCCTGAAATGCGGCACCCGTTTGCTCATCCTCGCGGGCGACCAGATTTGGGAGGATGAGCCCGAGGACGTGGACGGCGGCGAGGACCTGGAAGAGCACCTGCTGGAGCGCATCACGGGCCTTGAGGAGACCGTGCGCCGGGTCGAGACCTACCTGGAGACCGTCTCCGACCAGCTGGGCAAGCTGGAGCGCAGCGAGGTCATGCTGCGCAACGGCCTCATGGCCCTGGTCCAGGAGATGGAGCACAACCGCCAGCTGGACGCCCATGCCTTCTCCCAGCGCTGGGAGAACCTGGTGGAGGACAACCTGCACCTTATCAGCGCCCGGGAGCTGTTCACCCGCTACCGGGCCCGCATCCTGCCCATCGCCCGGCCCAAGTCCATGGCCCAGCTCAAGCGGGCCCTGCTGGAAACCACGGCCCTGCTGGAAGCCGCCGACCTGCCGGGCGCGGCCCAGCGCCTGGGCCAGGCTCTGCCCCTGGATCCCAAGAACTACGAGCTCATCTTCACCGCCGCCTCCCTCCATGAGGCCTCCCAGAATTTCGAGGAGGCCGAGGCCCTCGCCCGCAAGGCCGTGGGCCTGAGCCCGCGCCACTTCGAGGGCTGGATGCTGCTGGGCCGGCTGCTCCAGGAGCTGCCGGAGCAGGCGGACCAGGCCATCGAGGCCCTGCACCAGGCTTCGGATCTGCGGCCCGATGACCCCGAACCCCGTATGCTGTTGGCGGAACTGCTGCTGGACCAGGATGATCTGCAGGGCGCCCTGGAGGCCGCCCAAGAGGCCGTGGCCCGCCGCCGGGACGGGGAGACCCTGCTGCTCCTCGGCCAGGTCCACCTGGCCCGAGGGGAAAGCCTCCTGGCCGTGCCCGCCCTCAAGGAGGCCAGCGCCTACCTACCCGGTGACCTGAACGTGCGGGAGGCCCTGGCCGAGGCCTATCTCCTGCAGGAGGAGCGCCCCAAAGCCTTCGCCATCCTCCAGGAGCTGCTCATGCAGAACCCCGGGGATCCCCACCTCCTGCTCATGCTGGACGCGGAAAACCATCCCCAGCTGCGGGAGGCCCGGGACGGACGGGCCGGCACCCAGCTCATGCTGGATGAGGCGGAAGCCCTCCTCGACGAGAACCAGACCGAGGGCGCCGAGGTGCTCCTCAAGCGGGTGCGCCGTAAGGGCCGCAGCCAGCGCTCTGACTGGCTCGACCTACGACTGGCCTTCCTGAAGGGTCCCGAGAAGCGGATCAAGGCGGCCCTGGATTTCGCCTGCTCGGATCGGCACCCCCGCCTCTGCTTCCTGGCCCTCCGGCTGGTCCTCGAGCACCTCATGGCCCAGAAGCGCGAGCCCGAGATCACCCTGGCCCTCGACGCCTACCTCGGCCGCCACCCTAAGAGCACCGGCGCCTGGGAGGCGGCCCTCATGCGCCTGGCCTACCGGCTCATGAATGGGCAGGTCACGGACCAGGACCTCAGCGAGGTCCGCCGCCTCCACGCCCACCCCCTGCCAGGCCTGGAACCCCGGGCCCGCACCCTCCTGGGCCAGTACCTGCTGGCCCTCCAGCGCCACCAGGACGTGGTGGACCTGCTGGATCCCCTGCTGGAAAAGGAGCCCACCTTGATCAACCACTTCCAGCTCGGCTCAGCCCTTGTGGGACTGGGCGAGAAGGAGGAAGCCCGGGCCCTCCTCCGGGCGGGCCTGGACGCCGAGGCCGGCGACCTGAATGAAAGTCAGGCCAAGGGTGTGAAGACCCAGATCCGTAGTCTTTTGAAGGAATTGGACGAACCCACGCAGGCGTGATCAAGGGCACAGTCAATTAAGTTGACAATTTTAGTCGAGATTCCACAATCAATGGGATCGGGGGATGGCATGAGCACCACCTTGAACGTGGTCACCAGCCAGGAGTACAAGTACGGCTTCGTGACCGACATCGAGGCCGACAGTGTCGCGCCCGGGTTGAGCGAAGACGTGATCCGCTTCATTTCGGCCAAGAAGGGCGAACCGGACTGGCTGCTGGAGTTCCGCCTCAAGGCCTACCGGCACTGGCTGACCATGACCGAGCCGGACTGGGCGAAGGTGTACTACCCCAAGCCCGACTTCCAGAAGATCGTCTTCTACAGCGCCCCCAAGGCCAAGACGCCCAAGTACGCCTCCATGGACGAGGTGGACCCCGAGCTGCTGCGTACCTTCGAGAAGCTGGGCGTGCCCATCAATGAGCAGGCGACCCTGGCGGGCGTGGCCGTGGACGTGGTCTTCGATTCCGTGAGCGTGACCACCACCTACAAGGAAAAACTGGCCACCGTCGGCGTCATTTTCTGCAGCTTCAGCGAGGCGGTGAAGGAACATCCCGAGCTGATCAAGAAGTACCTGGGCAGCGTGGTGCCCTCCGCCGACAACTTCTACGCGGCCCTCAATAGCGCGGTGTTCACGGACGGCAGCTTCGTGTTCATCCCCAAGGGCGTGGCCTGCCCCATGGATTTGAGCACCTACTTCCGCATCAACAACAAGGAGTCGGGCCAGTTCGAGCGCACCCTCATCGTGGCCGAGGAAGGCGCCAGCGTGAGCTACCTGGAAGGCTGCACGGCCCCCCAGTTCGACACCAACCAGCTGCACGCCGCCGTGGTGGAGTTGGTGGCCCTGGACCACGCCTCCATCAAATACAGCACCGTGCAGAACTGGTACGCCGGCGACAAGAACGGCGTGGGCGGCATCTTCAACTTCGTGACCAAGCGCGGCCTCTGCAAGGGCAAGGGCTCGCACATCAGCTGGACCCAGGTGGAGACCGGCAGCGCCATCACCTGGAAGTACCCCAGCTGCATCCTGCTGGGCGATGACAGCATCGGCGAGTTCTACAGCGTGGCCCTCACCAACCACAAGCAGCAGGCCGACACCGGCACCAAGATGATCCACATCGGCCGCAACACGAAGAGCACCATCGTCAGCAAGGGCATCAGCGCCGGGGAAAGCTCCAACAGCTACCGCGGGCTGGTCAAGGTGCAGCCGAAAGCCGAGGGCGCCCGCAACTTCAGCCAGTGCGATTCCATGCTCATCGGCCAGGCCAGCAGCGCCGCCACCTTCCCCTACATCGAGGTGCAGAACCGCAGCGCCAAGGTGGAGCACGAGGCCACGACGAGCAAGATCGGGGAAGAGCAGCTGCTCTACTTCCAGCAGCGCGGCATCCCCGCCGAGGAAGCCATCAGCATGATCATCAACGGCTTCTGCAAGGACGTCTTCCGCGAGCTCCCCATGGAGTTCGCCGTCGAAGCCACCAAGCTGCTCTCCCTCAAACTCGAAGGAAGCGTAGGCTAAAAAATGGAACCGCGAATGACGCGAATGGGCGCGAATCAAAACGAAATTCCATTCGCGAGCACTCGCGAAATTCGCGGTTTGTATTTTGCTTTTGGAGTCCTGAATGCTCACGATTCGTAACCTCACTGCCTCGATCAACGGCACGCCGGTGCTGAAGGGGATCGACCTGGAGATCAAGGCGGGGGAGATCCACGCCATCATGGGCCCCAACGGCTCGGGCAAATCGACGCTGGGCAAGGTGCTGGTGGGCCATCCGGCCTACGAGGTGACCGGCGGCGAAGTGCTCTACGAAGGGAAGAACCTCTTCGAGCTGGAGCCTGACGCCCGAGCCCGGGCGGGCATCTTCATGGGCTTCCAGCACCCCATCGAGGTACCCGGCGTGAGCAACGCCTCCTTTCTGCGCCTGGCCTACAACAAGAAGGCCGAGGCCGAGGGCCGGGATGAGCTGGACCCCCTGGAATTCGACGACTTCATCCACGAGAAGATCAAGCTCGTGGCCATGAAGGAGGAGTTCCTGGACCGTAGCCTCAACGAGGGCTTCTCCGGTGGCGAGAAGAAGCGCAACGAGATTCTGCAGATGGCCGTGCTGGAACCCAAGCTGGCCATCCTGGACGAGCTGGACAGCGGCCTGGACATCGACGCCCTGCGGGTGCTGGGCGACGCCGTGAACCGGCTCCAGCGAGCCGATCGCGCCCTGCTGATCATCACCCACTTCCCCCGCATCCTGGAGACCATCCAGCCCCAGTTCGTGCACGTGCTGTCCGGCGGCCGCATCCTCAAGAGCGCGGGCAAGGGCCTGGCCATCGAGCTGGAAGAGCGCGGCTACGACTGGGTGCTGCAGGAAGCCGCGGGGAGCGCCCGATGAATTCGGTTTTGGTCGGCTCCAACCTGCTGGCCGACTTGCTCAGCGGGCCCCGGCCCGCTGAGTGGGCTTCGCTGCGCGAAGCCGCTGAACTGCGGTTGGCAGGGCGCGAGCTGCCCACCACCAGCGACGAGGACTGGAAGTACACGGATCTGAAGGCGCTGGCCGCCCTCTCCTTCGCACCGGCTCCCCGCGCCACGGTGGACATCAGCGGCCGCCTACTGCCGGAAATGGTGGGCACCCGCCAGGTCTTTGTGAACGGTCACCACGCGCCCCACGCCAGCTGCGCCTCGGCGGTACCGGCCGGGGTGCGGTTCCTGCCGCTCTCCGTCGCCAGCGAGGCCTGCCACGGCCTGGGCAGCGTGGAGAACGGCGCCAAACCCGGCCTCTTCGAGGATCTCAACTCCGCCCGCTTCGAGGATGGCGCCGTCCTGCTGGTGCCCAAGAACATGAAGGTGGCCCTGCCCCTGCATCTGCTCTTCATCACCCAGGCGGACAGTCCCATCGCCGTCTTCCCGCGCCTCATGGTGGTGCTGGAGCGGGGCGCCGAGCTGGAGCTGGTGGAGGAACACCACGGCACCGGCACCTACCTGACCTGCCCCGTGGTCGAGGTACAGGTGGGCGAGGGCGCCATCCTGCGCCACGAACGGGTGCAGCGCGATAGCGAAGATGCATTCCATATCAGCACCCTCAAAGCCGAGGTGGCCAAGGGCGGCCAGTACCATTCCCGCACCCTCAGCTTCGGAGCCAGGCTCTCTCGCCAGCAACCTTGGATACGGCTGGGGGAAGGCGCCGAAGCCACCCTCGACGGCCTCGCCCTATTGCAGGGATCGCAGGTGGCGGATACCCACAGCTTCCTGCACCACGCCGAGCCCAAGGCCACCAGCCACCAGCTGCACAAGTGCATCGTGGACGGGAAGGCCCGCGCCATCTTCAACGGCCAGATCCGCGTGGCGCCCCGCGCCCAGGGCACGGACGCCCGCCAGCAAAGCCGCAACCTGCTGCTCTCCGAAGCCGCGCGGGTGGACACCAAGCCCCAGCTGGACATCTACGCCGACGATGTGAAGTGCAGCCATGGAGCCACCGTGGGCCAGCTGGATCCCGAAGAGCTCTTCTACCTGGAGAGCCGCGGCCTGAACGCCGATGATGCCCGGAACCTGCTCACCTACGGCTTCGCGGCGGACGTGCTCCGGCACATTCCCGTGGCCAGCCTTCGCCGGGCCCTGCGCCAGCTGGTCATGGCCCGCACCCAGGCCGGCTCCCTCGGAGACCTGGCATGAGCACCCTCCTGCAACCCCTCGATGTCACTGCCATCCGCAAGGACTTCCCCCTGCTCTCCCGGGTGCTGAATGGCAAGCCCGTGGTCTACCTCGACAGCGCCGTGAGCGGCCAGATGCCCCTGCCGGTCATCGACCGGATGACCCAGTACGAGCGGAACGAGCACACCAATGTCCACCGGGGCGTGAGCACCCTCAGCCAGGAGGCCACGGATTTCTACGAGGCCGCCCGGGAGAAGGTGCGCAGGTTCATCGGGGCCGGCTCCAGCAAGGAGATCATCTGGACCCGCGGTACCACCGAAGCCATCAACCTGGTGGCCCAGACCTTCGGCCGCGTGAACGTACAGGCCGGGGACGAGATCCTGCTGTCGGCCATGGAACACCACGCCAACATCGTGCCCTGGCAGATGCTGGCCGAGGAAAAGGGCGCCTCCATCAAGGTCATCCCCATGAACGACGCGGGCGAGCTCATCCTCGACGCCCTGGACGAGCTGCTCACCGAGCGCACGAAACTGGTGGGGGTCGTGCACGTGAGCAATGTCCTGGGCACCGTGAACCCGGTGAAGGAGGTCATCGCCAAGGCCCACGCCAAGGGCGTGCCCGTGCTGGTGGACGGCGCCCAGGCGGTGCCCCACCTGCGGGTGGATGTGAAGGACCTGGACGCGGATTTCTATGTCTTCAGCGGCCACAAGCTGTCCGGCCCCACGGGCATCGGCGTGCTCTACGGCAAGCTCGAATTACTGGAGGCCATGCCTCCCTGGCACGGCGGCGGCAGCATGATCCGCAACGTGACCTGGGCGAAGACCACCTACCTGGGCGCCCCGGGCAAGTTCGAGGCGGGCACGCCGCCCATCGCCGCGGCCATCGGCCTGGGCGCGGCCCTCGACTACCTCACGGCCCTGGGCCTGGATCGCATCGCCGCCTACGAGCACGATCTGCTGGCCTACGCCACCGAGCGCCTGGAGCGCATTCCCGGCCTCCGCATCCTGGGGACGGCGAAGGAAAAGGCCAGCGTCATCTCCTTCGTGGTGGAGGGCATCCACCCCCACGACATGGGCAGCCTGCTGGATGGCGAGGGCGTCGTGGTCCGCGCAGGCCACCACTGTGCCCAGCCGGTCATGGAACGTTTCAACGTCCCCGCCACCACCCGGGCCTCCTTCGCCTACTTCAACACACGAGAAGAAGTGGATGTTCTGGTCTCCGCAGTCTTGAAAGCCATAGAGCTGTTCAAATGAAAAAAATTAACCACGAAGACGGGAAGACCACGAAGAAAAGAAAAGATCTCTATTCGTGGTCTTCTCGGTATCGCTTCCTGCGATACGCGAGACGAACCGACATCTCCTGTCTTCGTGGTGAAGTCCTTTCTTTCAGTCTTGGACTCAAACAATGAGCGACCCCCGCGAGCTGTACCAGCAGGTCATCCTGGAGCACAACAAGAAGCCCCGGAACTTCGGGAAGCTGGAGGACTGCACCCACCACGCAGAAGGCCACAACCCCCTCTGTGGCGATCAGCTCGAGCTGACTCTGATCGTTGTGGACGGCCTCGTGAAGGACATCAAGTTCCAGGGCAGCGGCTGCGCCATCGATGTCTCCAGCGCCAGCCTCATGACCGGCGCGGTGAAGGGGAAACCCGTGGCCGAGGCCGAGGCCATGGCCGAGCAGTTCCGCGGCATGGTGCGCGGAGAACTGGAACCCGGAACCGGAACACCCCTGCTGGGCAAGCTCACCCTGTTCAGCGGCGTCAAGGACCTCCCCAGCCGCGTGAAATGCGCCGTCCTCCCCTGGGCCACCCTCCACGCCGCGCTGAAAGGCGAAGCCGAAGCGAGTACCGAATGAAATTAACCACGAAGACCACAAAGACCACGAAGGAGAGCTTCAACGCATCCCCCTTCGATTTGGGCATTTCTTCGTGGTCTTCCTGTCTTCGTGGTGAGAATCTCTGATGCCCAAGATCGCTGAAATCGAATACACGCCGAACCCCAACGCGGTGAAGTTCGTGTTGAAGGAAGCCGTGGCCGTGGGCTTCCCCAAGTCCTTCCCCAACGCGGAAACGGCGGAGCATGACGACCTGGCCAAGGGCCTTTTCGCCGTGGGGAACGTCACCTCGGTCTTCATGCAGGACAAGTTCCTCACCGTCACCAAGACCGACGACAAGGGCTGGCCGGAAATGCTACCCCTGCTGGCGGCACCCATCCGCGCCGCCGCGGGGCTGGGCGGCCAGAGCGGTGCCCCGGTGGCGGCCAAGGTGTTCACCAAGGTCGAGGACGAAAACGATCCCCTGCTGCGAGATATCCGCATGGTGCTGGAAAGCTCCATCCTGCCGGCCCTGGCGGCAGACGGTGGAGGTCTGGAACTGGTGGGCCGCCACGAAAAACAGGTGATGATCCGCTACGTTGGCGCCTGCGGCAGTTGCCCCGCCAGCCTCACCGGCACCTTAGTGGCCATCGAGGGCATGCTCCAGAAGGAAGTGGATCCGGAGATCGTGGTGATCTCGGTCTAGTCAGCCCTTCCGGAACCGGATCTTCGTCCTCGCCTCCGGCCCGGCGAAGGCGAATCTCTGCTCAAGAATGGACACCGCATCACGCCCTAGCCTCAAGATCGTCGAGGCGCGGGTGCCATAGGTGGGCGTGCGGATGAAGGCCGCTGACAGGGTCCGCTCGAGCTCGATGGGAATGCCGGTACTGGGCAGTTGCCCGTCGGAAGAGGGCCGTGCATCCTCCAGCAGGGTCAGTAGCGCCGCGTCAGTCCCTGGGGGCGCCGCCAGCCCCGCCTTGAGAACCTCGACCTTGGGCCAGGGTTCGTCGAAATCGCCGTTGGAGACCCCGTGGATTCCAGGGGCGAAGGCGCGCACCCGCCCATGGCGGCTTTCGAAGCCCAGCAGATCCTTCCCGTCGAACAGAAGCAGGTTGAAGGGGTTGTAGCGGTCCGCCTCCTTCTGGAGTTCCCCGAGGAAGGCTTCGGCCGTAGGCGTCCCCTCCAGGAATCGCACAGGGAGCTGCCCCCGGGAAAACCGGTCCGGCCTCGCCAGGCTGGGATCCCGGTGGTTGGTGATGACCGCACAGCGGCCCGCCAGGGACACCCCCAGCCAGGTGCCCCCGGCCCGCAGATCCCGCCCGGCCAGGATGGCGCCCCCCTCCCACCAGGCCAGGGGCGCCGTGGGACGCTCGTAGAACTCGTCCCGGTTCCCCACCACCAGGAGAGGTACCTCGCCCCCCGGTTCCCATCGGAAGGCGACTACGCACATGCAGGCTTCAGGCGCATGGCCCCATGGTAGGCCCGTCGGGAGCGGGCTGTCGCGGAAACGGTCCGGCGGAATCGGTCCGGCGGGAACGGGACGCTGCCGGGGGCCGCAGGGCAGCTCGTGACCCCGGAACCGTTCCATTCGTAGTAGGTTTCACCCATTCCCCGCCTGTTCCCCGAAGACCTCGGACCTCCCATGCTGGATGCCGCCAGTTCTGATCGTGCCGTCCGGCTGATCCGCCGCCTCGAGGATCGCTATGCCTTCCTGGGCATGCTGGGCAAGGGCGGGTCGGGCCTCGTGTTCGAGGTGCAGAACCGGCAGCTGAGGCGCAAGGAGGCCCTCAAGATCCTGGGCCAGATCTACGGCCGGGACGATGGCCAGCGCTTTGCACACGAGGCCAAGCTGATGGCAGCCCTGGATCATCCCCACATCATCCCCATTTACGCCTTCGGGGAGGATGCCGGCAACCTCTGGTACTCCATGAAGCTGGTGGAGGGCCCGACCCTTGCGAGGTACCTCACCGCCGCCCTCCAGCCGGGCCTGGCCGAAACCTGCCAGGTGGCGATCCCCGTGCTGGAAGCCCTGGCCCTCAGCCACAGCCGCGGCATCATCCACCGGGACATCAAGCCCGCCAACATCCTCCTGGATCCCGCGGCGGGGCCCCTGCTCACGGATTTCGGCATCGCCAAGGCGGAAAGCGACCCGATGATGACCGAGACGGGTCTGGTGCTGGGCACGCCCGCCTACGTCTCTCCCGAGCAATGCCTGGGCCAGGCGGTGGATGGCCGGACGGACCTCTATGCCCTGGCCGTGAGCCTCTACCAGTTTCTCGCGGGCAGGCTGCCTTTCGAGGAAGGCAACAGCCTGGCCATGGTGATCCAGCGGTTCCGGGAGGATGCTATCCCCCTGGGCACCTTGAGACCGGACCTCCCCGACCCCCTCACGGACATCATCACCAAGAGCATGCAGCGCAGACCCGAAGACCGGTTCGCCAGTGCCCAGGACATGAAGGAAGCCTTCCTGCACCTAGCGAACCTCGCCGGCGTCGACTGGAAGCAGCCGCTCCGCCTGCCGCACGGCTTGGGCCCGAAACGGAGTCCCCTGCCCGAGGCCTTCCTGGTCTCCGCCAGCCAGGAGGCGACGGTGGCCCTCCCCGCCCGGAGCGGCGGTGTGGACGCCAACGCCTCCACCCGGGCGCTCCAGGGCAGGCAGGCTTCTCAATCCGATGCTCCCGGGAAGGCCCCGGGTCGCCGGCTCTGGCTGGCAGCCCTCCTCCTTCCCATCGCCGCCCTGGGGGCCTGGGTCTTGACCCGTCCCCCGCAGTCCATGCCACCATTCGCCCCGGCCCCGGCGGCGGGCCAGGCCGAAACGCTGAGGACGCCCGGTCCTGCCCCCAGGCCCCTCCAGAAGGTCCCGGTCAACCGCCAGGAGAAGGAGCCGCCGCCCACTCGCCGGGCGGTCACCCCACCTCAGCTACTGGAAACCCCCAAGGTGCTCCTGCCCGAGGGCAGTCCCTGTGGAGGCCAGTCGGTCACCGTGGAATTGCAGGTGGACGAGGCTGGATTGGTCACCGAGGCGCGCCTACTATCAAAGATCCCTGCCGGATGCGCGGACTCCATCCTTCGGGCCGCCAAGGGCTGCAGATTCAAGCCCGCCCTGGCCTCCGATGGAAAACCGGTAGCGACCACCTTGGCCATTGCGCTTGAACCCTGAGGTGCCCATGAAACGTGCTCTCGCCTGCGCTGCACTTGGTTTCCTGGCCTTCGGCTGCCACCCTCCGGCCGCCTTCGCCGTGCGGGCCGAATCCGAACCCAGCCCGGCCCTCCTGAGCTTTCACGGGAAGAAGTTGGGCCAGACACCTACGGTCGTGACGCTGAACGGACCCGAAGAGGTGCCCCTGGTCCGGGCGGACTTGAATGGGCAGGCACCGGTGGAGCAGCGGATGCGCTTCCTGCCGGACGGCAAGGTGGAGCTGCGCTTCCTGTTCGGCGAGGGGCGCTCCGTCATGGCCAAGGCCCTGGGGCTCAACCGAGTGCTGGTCTTTGAATACGCTGCGGGCCTGACCTTCGAGGTCGATCAGGCCGACCTCAGGCCCTCGACCCTCCCCCTCCTGGATCGGCAGGCCACCATGCTGCTGGGAGCCTTCAAGGGCCTCCCGATCCACGTCTGCGGACACACCGACAGCACCGGCTCCCAGGAACACAACCTCGATCTCTCCGTGCGGCGGGCCCGGGCGGTCATGGAGTACCTCGCCAGCCGGGGAATCCAGAAGGACCAGCTGCGACCCCAGGGCTTTGCCAGCGCCTACCCACTGGCCCCCAATGCCACTGAGGAGGGGCGTTCCCTCAATCGCCGCACCGAAGTGGTGCTCGGACAATAGGACCACGCCACCCCCGCAGGGCCATGGAACCGGAGTTGCCTTGGACCACCCCCCGAAGCCTCACCAGCTGCCCAAGGTACGAGCCGCGACGGCCATGGCCATTCTTTGCATCGGCTTGCTGGTCCTGGCGATCCAGCTCGCGGTGGGGCCCTCCCTCCTGGGCTTGGCGGGTCTGGCGGTCGCCCTGCTCGGGGTGACCCTGCTCTGGTTCCAGGGCAGGGTCCTCCTGGGGTTGGCCCGGGGAAGACAGGACCTCCTGCAGGAACTCAACCGGAGCCTCGACGACCAGGTCAGCATGCGCACCCAGCGGCTCATGAAGACCATCGAGGACCTGGAATCCTTCAACCGGATGGTGACCCACGACCTGAACTCCCCACTCAGTGGCCTCCTGCTGGGTCTGGAGAGGCTCAAGACCCAGCTCGCGGAGGACACTGACGAGGCGACGAAGGCCCTGCTCAAGGGCATCGACGGGTCTGCCGCCCGCATGCAGGAACTGATCCATGATCTGCGCCAGCTGGCCCTCACCTCGGGCCGCATCACCGTGATCCAGGCGGTGGACCTGTCGGAACATGCCTCCCTGGTGCTCCGCACCCTCCGGGAGCGCCACCCCCAGCGCCAGGTGGCATGGGAGATCGAGCCGGGGCTGATCGTGCATGGGGATCCGAGCCTCATCCGCATCGCCATGGAGAATCTCCTGGGGAACGCCTGGAAGTTCACCACTGACCGGGAAACCGCCGAGATCCGCATCCGCCGCGGCACCGGGGAGGAGATGGTCATCGAGATCTCCGACAATGGGTGTGGCTTCGACCCCGAGAAGGCCGGCCGCCTCTTCCAGCCCTTCTTCCGGGCCCACGATGACGCCAAGTACCCAGGGAGCGGGCTGGGGCTCTCCATCGTCAAGCGGGTCATGTCGCGGCATGGCGGCCATGTCTCCGCCTCCAGCGCCCTGGGCAAGGGCGCCACCTTCCGCCTGAGCTTTCCCATGGGCTTCGATCTCCACTAGGAGCCGTCGGGACCTGGCGGGCAGCCGCTCCAGGGCCCCAGGCGGAAAGGGGGGCTGGCCACGAACGGCCGCGCAAGCAATTTCCCTGGCTCCCCGTGGCATTCCTGGATAATCTATGCGTTCTGCCGGACGACCCGTGCCGGGATTCCAGCCCACCACCAGAGCGTGGGGGCTAACCAAAGAGGTGGACTTACATGTCCAAGTTAGAATCAATCATCAAGGGCCTAGGCTCCAAGCAGATGGGCCGGATCACCGTGCTCGACTCGGGGTACATCGAGGACGGCACTGACGAAGGCCAGGAGTTCATGGCCGCGTTGCAGGGTGAAACCCGGGGCCTCCGCGAGGAAGAGGTCGTGCGGGGCGTCGTCGTGGAGATCCGCGGCAAGGACGTCATCATCGACATCGGCTACAAGGGCTCGGGAACCGTCAATCTTGACGAGTTCAACAACCCCGACGGCACCCAGGGCGTCCAGGTGGGCGAAGTCGTGGAAGTCCTGCTGGAAATGCTCGAGGACGCCAACGGCAACGTGCGCCTCAGCCGCGAGCGCGCCGAGAAGATGAAGATCTGGGACGAGGTCGAGAAGGCCTTCCGTTCCAACATGACCGTGCACGGCACCGTGCTCGAGAAGGTCAAGGGCGGCCTG
>JANYLR010000048.1 GCA_025363715.1 Holophagaceae bacterium
GAACATGCCCATGAATATAGGCCGTATTTAAGCATAAGCAAGAGCCTAAATGCATATTACATGGCTACGTTTTGGCATACACTTTGCACAAGACCCAACGCTGGCATGCATCCTCAGCGTTCTACGCTAAAAACTTCGGACAGAAGGCGCGGAAGAGGGCACCAGGATGACGGAAGCAGGGGGCGCAGGGCCTTCTGTGATTTCTGCGAATTTCCGCGGCTTCCGCGACCAGCTCTTGGCACTAGCCTTCCCGCCGGATCTCCAGCACTTCGCCGCCGCTGAGGCGCAGCAGGTCCTGGAAGGCGGGTTCGCGGCGCAGGCGATCCTCGGGCCGCTCGGACGCGGCCGCTGGACTGGACTCGTCGAAGCTGATCTCCACGACTTCCAGACCTGGCAGCATGGCGCCAAGGGCTGCCAGGAGGTGGGGGCTGGCCTTTTCGCGCTCGAAATCCTGGAGGGTCTGGCGCACGTTGGCCGGGAACCGGAAGTGGAGGATGGGCGTTTCCCAGCGGAGGTCCGTGGCCATCTGCGGCGCGGTGGCCAGGGCCCGCAGGCCCGGCGCCTCGCGCAGAGCCTCGCTGCAGGCCGTGCGCAACTGGCTCGAGGTTCCAACAGCGGACCGGGAAGTTGGGGCCGGCTGAATGGCCACGACCGGAGGATGGGCTGCCGAGACTGGCCGCCGCGGCCCCTCAGGCGCCGGCGCGGCCTGGGGGGCCCTCAGAGGGTTTGGCGGAACTACTGGCGGGCCTCCCGGCGGAATCCCTGGCCTGGGAGCGGCACCGGCGCCTGCAGCCACGGAAACCAGGGCGTCCAGGGGTGCCAGATGGGGCAGCTGGGCGGCGGTGATCAGGGCCAGTTCCACCACCACCCGGGGCAGGCTGCTATCGCGCAGATCCCGCTCGCGGCCCAGCAGCAGGTGCAGCATGCGGGCCCAGCGCAGCAGCTCCTGGGGCCCCCGGGCGGCCCGGGCCTCCTCCTCCAGGCGATCGCGGAAGGCCAGCACCAGTTCCCGCCAGAAGGTGGCCCAGTCGGCGCCCTGCTCGTTCAATTCGCGGCAGGCCTCCACCAGGGAGGCGGTGTCGCCGATGGCCAGGGCGGACATCACGCCCTGCACCAGGTGGGCGCTCACGATGCCCAGCTGCTCGCGAACGGCCTCCTCCAGCACCTTCCCGTCACCGGCGGAAATGACGCGGTCGAGGATGGTCAGGGCGTCGCGCATGGAGCCCTGCCCCGCTTCAGCCACCAGGCGCAGGCTGCCGCCTTCGGCCTCCACGCCCTCCTGCTCGCAGACGTGCTTCAGGCGGCCTTCGATGAGGCCCACGGGGATCAGGCGGAAGGGGAAGATTTGGACGCGGCTCTTGATGGTGTCGGGAACGTCCTGTAGCTCCGTGGTGGCCAGCACGAAGATGGCGTGGGGCGGCGGCTCCTCGATGACCTTCAGCAGCGCGTTGAAGGCCTCGGTGCTGAGCATGTGCACTTCATCGATGATGTAGATGCGGTAGCGGCAGAAGGCGGGCCGGGTCTGCACCTGCTCCCGCAGCGCCCGGGCGTCGGCCACCGAGGCCCGACTGGCGGCGTCGATCTCGACGATGTCCAGGCTGCTGTCCGGCTGCTCGGCGGCCCGGCAGGGATCGCAGATGCCGCAGGGGGTAGCCGTGGGGCCCTCGGCGCAGTTCAGGGCCCGGGCCAGGATGCGGGCGGTGCTGGTCTTGCCCGTGCCACGCACTCCCGCGAAGAGGTAGGCCTGGTGGATCTTGCCGCTCTCCTTGGCCCGCTTGAGGGCGTTGGCGAGGGCCTTGACGCTGCCCTCCTGCCCCACGAGATCGGTGAGCAGGCGGGGGCGGTACTTGAGGGCGAGGGTCGTCATGGGATGTTCAGTCTCCCACAAGGCTTGAGGCGGCGTCATGACCCATGTCGGATGTCCCTAGCTCACACGATCGAAGAGACCGGGCTGGCGGGCCATGGCAGGCGCAGGCGCCGCGACTGGCTCCGTTCTGGCTTCGCGCTTGCGCTTGCGCGATGGGAAGGCATCCAGGAAGGCGGTGCGGATGCCGTCCTTGTAGTCGGGATCCAGCACCTTGAGCCAGCCGTGATCCGCCAGCAGCTTGTAGAAGGGATCCTGCTTCAGCAGCCGCAGGCCACCGACCCAGGCATTGGCGGCGCCACTGGACTTGGCCCGCCGGGCGAAGGCCCGGGCATCGTGCACCGCCAGCAGCGGCGCCACCCCGATCGTGACCTGGATTCCGGCGGCCGCCAGCCGTTCGGCGGCGGCCCAGCGACTGGGAATGGCGGGGGCGTGAGGCTCCACCACCTGACGCACGGTGTCGTCATCGGTGGGAATGGAGAGGCCCACGGTGAGGCGGTCCCCAAAGGCCTTCAGCAGGTCCAGATCCTGCAGCACCAGGGGCGAGCGGGTGTGGACGATGACCTCGGTGGTGGGACAGAGCAGCAGCACCTCCAGGCAGCGGCGGCTCAGGCGGTACTGCCGTTCCAGGGGCTGGTAGGGATCCGTGGCCGAGGCCATGAAGACCCGGGCCTGGTGCAGCTTGTGGCGCTGGGACCAGAGCAACTCAGGGGCATTCAACTTGGGAGAGACCCAGCCGCCCCAGTCCTCGGGCTTGTGGAGGGCGTTGGGATACTCGCGGACGTAGCAGTAGCGGCAGCCGTGGCCACAGCCGCGGTAGGGGCTGAGGGCGAACCCGAAGCCGTAGCGCTCATCCTTCTGGGGACGCAGGATCGACCGGGCCTCCTCGGGCTCCACGAGCAGGTCCTTGAAGAGCGCGGGCGGTTCCGAGGGTAGTGGCAGGGGTGTCATATCCTCAGTTTTCGCCTTTTATTCGCCAAGTCAAGGGGCGGTTGCCCCCTTGGCGATGACATTGATCCGGCCATTGGTCTCCAGGATGGCCACGCGCACATCCGCCAGGTCGGTCAGGCCCGCCTGCCGGACCGAGGCCATCAGCTCATGCTGGGTGATCCGCTCCGAGGCCAGCATGCCCTCGTCCATCACGCCGTTGTGGACCAGGATCTGGGGCCGGCCCTCCAGCAGGGTCTCGGCCCGCTTGCTGCGCCAGGTAAGCCAGCCCATGAAGGCATTCACAGCCAGGAGGGTGGCCACCAGGATGAAGCCAGCGGCCACGCTGTTATCGCCCCCGTTCATGCTGTTCTGCACAGCGTTGCTCAGCACCAGCAGCAGCACCAGGTCGAAGGGCGCCAGCTGGCCCACCTGCCGCTTGCCGGTCAGGCGCAACGTGAGCAGGAGGAAGCCGTACACCAGCAGGCCCCGCAGCACGAACTCCCACCAGGGCTGGGCCAGCTTCCACATGGAAGCGCCCACGGGCAGCGAGCCGTCGAGCAGCGCGAGGTGGAACATGGCCCCTCCAAGAACATGGACAGCACCCGGACCCTGCGGCGCCCCGCTTAAGACTGAGGACTGATCTTACTGGAACTCGACCTTGAAGGTGGCGGAACCCAGCTCGGCCTCCTGCTCCCCGATGAGCTTCACGGTCCACTCGCCCTCATCGCCTGTCCGGAAGGTCCGGTAGGCATGGGTGCGGTAGGGCGAGCGGGGCACTTTCAGCGCCTGCTTCGAGGTCTTGTCGCCCTTGCTGAACACGCAGGTCACCGTGGTGTCCGCGGCGCCCATGACCTTGGCCCAGACAAAGATGCGGGTACCGGGCGCGACCTTGAAGGCAGAGGCCTCGCCCACGATGTCCAGCTTCTCCACGGCGGTGCCCGTCTTCAACTCCGCGTGGGGACGGATGGCGGTGGACTGGGCCAGGAGGAGGGCCGGAAGGAAAAGAATGGCGAGGAGGCTGCGGCGCATGGGAACTCCTTGGGCGGGTTGCGGCCCCATTCTGGGACCGAAGGCCTCCCCTGTCACGGAGTGCACTAGGGTCTGTTTTCAAAGTGGATGCGGGCCGCGACGTCGGCCAGCCGCGTGATCCAGCAAGGCAGCGGCCGCCGGGCGATGTGGTTCATCGTTCAAGGCCGCTAACGCAGCTAGGCGCGCGGCTGGCCCCGTCCCGAAGGGCAAGGGGCGGCGCCCCTTGCGCGGCCACACCCCACTTTGAAAACAGACCCTAGCTCCAGGTTTCCAGCCCTTCCACGATGTCCCGTACGCCGGGGCCGAAGCGGGCATTGCTGAGCCAGTCCATGCCCACCGGCAGCCCCCCGAGGGCCGTCTGCACCCGGGCGCGATGACCCAGCTCTGGGCGCGGGATGGCGCGCTCGGCCCGTTCGTGGCGCACGGCGGCGGCTTCGCTGAGGGTGGGGATCCAGTACTTCAGGCGGGCGAAGATGCCCTCCCAGGCTTCTAAATCCGCTGGCTTCCCGAAGGCCCCGCCGATGAAGCTGCGCAGCTGCATGAAGCCGACCGGGGCGCTCTGGGGGTCCATCCAGGAGGGCACGAGGGAACCCAGGTACCCCCGGCCTTCGGGCGGATGGATGAGGAAGCCGAAGCTGTCCTTCAGGGCCGGCAGCGGCGTGTGGCGGCTGTGCCAGAGGTCCACGGAGGTGTAGGGGATGGCCGCCAGGGCCTCGGCGCTCTGGGGAGCCACCGGGCCCAGCAGCAGCGCCGCCTCGAAGGCCGGTAGCGCCAGGACCACTCGATCCGCCTCGCGAGTTTCGCCGCCCCCGCTCACGCGCCAGCGGCCGTCGGGCAGCGATTCCATGCGCTCCGCGCGCAGGCCCGTCCGCACCGTGGCCAGCCGCGCCCTGAGGCGGATGGGCAGCTGCCCCATGCCCCCTTCTGGCACCACCATGTGGCTGACGCCGCTCTTGCGGATGCCGTTCACCAGGCTGCCCGTGGCCTCCCACTGCCGCAGCTTCGGAATCGCGTCCACGGACAGCAGCTCCGGCGGCGCCGCCAGCACGCCCGCCACCATGGCGGGCAGCAGCTCCGTGGCCACACCCTTGCCCAGGCGCCGCGCGATGAAGGCCGATAGCCCTTCCTCGGGCTCGGCCTCCCGCACGGGAATGAAGGGCTCGGCCATCATGCGCAGCTTGGCGCCCAGGGACATCAGGGACGAGAACATCAGGGCCGGAGGCGAAGCAGGCACGGGGATGAGCCGCCCGCCCTTCCCCACCCAGCGGGCGCCGGTGCCGGGCGACTTGAAGGGCAGCTCGATGGAGCTGAACAAGCGGTCCACCGCCGTACCCTTCTGCCACAGCACGCCTTGGGGGCCGGTTTCGTAGTGCCCGCCTTCCCAGGGCAGGGTCTTCATCCAGCCGCCCACACTCTCGGCCGCCTCCCATACTTCCACGGCCTCGCCGCGCTGCTGCAGGTGCCAGGCGGCCGCGAGGCCGGTCAGGCCTCCGCCGAGGATCAGGGTACTCATGGGAGGATCTCCATTACGCGCCGGGTGAGGCAGCGGATGTAGGCCGGATCGGCGCCCAGGGCGGCCACCCGGCGGTAGGTGCGGATGCCGACCTTGTCGGCCACATGGCGGTATTCGATATCCAGCTCGTGCAGGGTCTCGATGTGTTCGCTCACAAAGCTCATGGGCACGATGATCACGTCCTTGCCGCCCATGGTTTCCAGCACCGATTTAAGCGGCGGCTCCAGCCAGCGGACCGGGCCCGTGCGGCTCTGGTAGGCCAGGATGTAGCCCCCGGGAATCGCGCCAAGCCGCGCCATCAGGGCATCGCGGGTGGCGTGGATCTCCTTCTCGTAGGGATCGCCCGCCTCGATCTGGCGCACCGGCAGGCTGTGGGCGCTGAAGATCACCGTGGCTTCCGGCAGCTCCTTCAGGGCCGCGCGCAGGGGCGCCTCCATGGCATCCAGGTAGTCCGGATCCGTGGCGTAGTGGTCCACGCCCGGCAGGAGCTCAAGGCCTGCCTTGGCGGCCTCGACGGCCAGCTCCCGCAGGCTGGATCCGGTGGTAGCGCGGCAATCGTGGGGATAGAGCGTCACGGGCACCAGCTTCCGGATGCCGTCCCGCTTCAGGGCCTTCAGCAGCCCCGCGGCCCGGGGCGAGGCATTCCTGAAGCAGAGCTTCACGGCCTCGTCGCGGCCCGCGGCCCGTAGGGCCGACCGCAGTGCCGCGGCCTGATAGGCACTTTCCCGCAGCAGCGGTGAGCCCCCGCCGATCTCCGCATAGCGCTTCTTCGCGCCGGGGGCACGCAGCTTCGCGATGAGCCGCGCGAAGGGCGGCTGCAGCCAGGCAGGGCACGGCAGGCGGATGAGCTCCCGGTCGCCGAAGAGGGCCGCCAGGAAGGGTTCCACCTGGTCCAGGTTCATGGGACCGCCCAGGTTCAGGAGGAGGATCGCTGTGTCTCGCATCGTCTTCCACCTTAGCGAGAGTGCTCTCCACTTTCGTCACGGAAGCCTGGACAGGCCCCGGCGGAGCTGGCACGAACGGCCCTTTTGCGGCATCCCATAGACTGTTCCCGTGTCCGGAGTCTCCATGCCCTTGTCCGCTTTTGCCGCCCTGCCCGACTCAGCCCGACTCTGGCTTCTGGCCTTGACCCGCCATACAGAAGCCTCGGTGCTGGCCCCGGAACTGGAGGCCCTGATGGGCCGCTGGCGGCACAAGGGCGTGCAGTACCAGGGCGCCTGGACCCTGCTGGAGAATCGCATCCTCGCCGTGGCCGAACCCACCCTGTCATCCCAGCCATCCGGTTGCGCCATTGATGGCATGCTGCGCGGCGTGCACCAGCTCACGGAGCGGCTGGGCTTGGCCCTGGAGGGACCCCAGGCCGTGCTCGTGCGCCTGGCGGATGGCCTCCACGCGTTTCCGCGTGCCGAGCTCGAGGCCCGTCTGGCGGACGGTACCCTGGATGCGTCCACGACTGTGCTGGACCTGGCTCTGCTCACCCTCGGCGAGCTGCGTCAGGGCAAGCTCGAACGGCCTCTCAGTGCCACGTGGATTGGCCGGAAGTACAAACAGCAAGCGGTTGGGTTGTAGGGGCACGGGGCGTTCCGCCCCGCGTTAACAAAGAAGAGGCGGCCCATCGGGCCGCCTCTTCTTTGCACCTGAAGCCTAGAAAATCGATTCGCCGGGCTTGCGGCGCCAGGCTTCGGAGCGCTTCTGGCCGTCGGCCTTGGGCTTGGCATCCTTGGCCGCCGCGAGGGTCTGCAGGAGTGAGCCGCCCATCTTCGAGGCCACGCTCTTGGCCAGGGCCGGAGCGGCGGGAAGCAGGGGAGCATTCACAGGACCAGCGGCGGGGCCTTCGGACTCGACGCTCTTGGCGGTGATCTCCTTGAGGCGCTTCTGGTACCACACCTTCCGCTTGGGATCGATGACCCGCATGTTGGGGGCCTTCTCTCCCTTCTTCAGGACCTTGGGCTTGGGCTTCTCTCGGTCTTCCCGCAACACGGAATCGGGTTTTGCTGCTTCTTCAAGGATCTTCGCCAGGTTGCCAAGGCCACGCAGGGTCATCATGTGCGGTTGTTTCTCCAGAAGGGGCCACGGGCCACCGTTCATAAGCCTAGCGGCAAAGCCTTTGCTTACATAGTGATTTTAGGCACGAGCCGGGGCTTTTTCGCCGCGAGGGGGCTCGCGCGCCCTGGGACACTGGTCCCCATGGGAACTTCCGCCAGCCACCTGAAGGCCCGCCTGGAGGGGCTCTGTGCCCGCTACGACTCGGCTGCGGCCTTGGGAAAAGACCCGCTGAGCCTGGTACTGGGTTACACGGAGCCCCTGGATCAGGAGGTCGCCGCCTTCGTGGCGGCCCACCTGGCCTATGGGCGGGTGGATCCCATGGTCCGGGCCGTGGGGGAGGTCCTGAGGCCCCTGGGGCCGCGGCCGGCGGCCTGGCTCAGGGAGGGTTCGGAAGCCAGGATCAGAAAAGAACTGAACCGCGCCCTGATCTCCTGGACCTGGCGCTTCCACACCGGCCCGGATCTGGTGGCCTGGCTGCTGGCCTGGAAGCGGCTTGACCAGGACAGCGGTCAGGGCCTGGAGGCCCAGCTGGTTCCCGGTCCCGGCGAGGAGCACGATGCGGCCCTGTCGCGCCTGGTGCAGCGCCTCCGGAGGGAACTGCCTGCCTCGTACGGGACGCGCTTCACCCTGCCCGATCCCCTGGAAGGGGCGGCCTGCAAGCGCTGGCGCATGTTCCTCCGCTGGATGGTGCGCAGCGGCTGGCCCGACCTCGGCCTCTGGAAACGACTTGCCCCCGACCAGTTGATCATCCCCCTGGATACCCACGTGGCCCGGGTGTCCCGGTTCATCGGCCTCACCCGCCGCGCCACGCCGGATGGCAAGATGGCCCGCGAGATCACCGAATCCCTGCGCCGCCTCGATCCCGCCGATCCCCTCCGCTACGACTTCGCCCTCAGCCACCTGGGCATCCTCGGGGACTGCCCGGGCCTTCGTCACCGCAGAACCTGTGCGGAGTGTGCGCTGTACTCGGTCTGCCGTGCCGGCTCAGAATCCGCTGCGCGAATTCTGAGTTAGGAAAAGAGAACGGAACAGATTTGGCTGCGCGAGGGCAAGCTCCAATTGCAGCGGGAGCGAGGCAAGTTTCTTTCCTTCTTTAGCCAATGTTGGAACCGAGGGCCGGGCTTGCCATGTGTGCGACCGCCGGGTGGCAAAGCAGGCTCCAGTGGAGCCTGCGGCGCCGGGACCCGGCGAGGAGCACACATGGCAAGCCCGGCCCTCGGTTCCAACATTGGCTAAAGAAGGAAAGAAACTTGCCTCGCTCCCGCTGCAATTGGAGCTTGCC
>JANYLR010000060.1 GCA_025363715.1 Holophagaceae bacterium
GAGGACCCGAAGGGCGGGCCATCGGCCCGTTGCCGCCAGGCAATCCGCAGGCTGTCCATGGCCCCGGCGGCTCTCCGCAGCGGGTGGGTCGGAGCGATAACTCAGGCCACCAACTGTCTCAAAGTGCTTGACGCGTTCCGGGCCGAGGTTCTGGTGAACCTGGGCGTTCGCTCCCAGTATCTGCACAACGGCGCGGAGGCTCGTAGCTACTACGAAGAGGCCGCCAGGGACGCCCGGTTCCTGGAGGATCCGATCATCGCAGCCCGATGTCGGAACAATCTGTCCGCCCTGGATGTCGAGGAAGGGAAGACAGTGGAGGCGGAGCAGGCCTTTCAGGAAATCCTGCGACTGCGAATCGAGAAGAACGACTGGGAAGGCCAGTGCCGGGGTCCTTGTGAACCTGGGCATCGTGTCCTTCATGAGGGGAGAATTCACAGAGGCCACCAGCCGCTTTGAAGCGGCACTGGACTTGGCCAGGAGGCTGAACCTTGTCGTGCTGCAGGGTCGAGCCTTGTATCGGCTGGGGGATGTCAAGAGGGCCCAGGGCAGGCTGGCCTCCGCTACCCTCCTCCTCAACGAGGCCCTGGACCTGCTCAGGAAGAATGGTACGAAACTCAACCAGATGGAGGCACTCTCCGCCCTGGCGGAGTGCAAGGCACGCCAGTCCGACCTTCCCGGGGCCGAGCGACTCTTGACCGAAGCCACCAGCCTGAACGGGGAGCATTCGCAGACCTGGCGGGCCAGGGCCTGGGTGGAACACCAGCGGGGACAGAAGAAGAAGGCCCTGGATTTGCTCTCCAGGGCGCTTGCCACCCCCCCTGGGGACGATCCCGAGCACCGGCAGGAACTATCGAGGCTGATCACGACGTGGGGAAGAGGGCCCTGAGGACCGATCTATGAAATCGATTGATACGCCCTGATGTCTTCAACCCCCCATTGAGAAGGAGCAGTCATGGAAGACGTGGTGAAAGGAAATGCCCCACAACTTAAGGGAAGGGTCCCGAAACCGAGTGCCGTTTTCAAGGATTTCGCGGAGGAGTTGAAAGCAACACGTCCAGATGGCCTGACCAAAGGGTTCTTGATCGCACCCGGCTCAGGTGTTTCGAACATGCAAAGCACCCTGTACATCAAAGCGGGGAATCCCTGGATGCTGGAGCACAGATCTGAGGGGCAAGGAGGTCCCTTGGTCGGTCAATGGCTGCCTGCTGGTGAGTACAGACTCACCTTCACCTCCCATTCAGTGGCGCTGGACGCCGTTGTCATCGACCCTGAACCCTCCGGTGGTTACAGTGGCCCAAAGAGGTTAAGAGCCAACATGAATGAGTAGACAAAGTCGAAGCCACATCTTCCCATCGGCATCTCTTGTCGAGCAGACAGTAAGAGAACTAAACACATCCCTCTGACCGAATGCCTGAACCCTGACCACATTTGTGGTTCATGTAAGAAGGAACGTTAATTATTTCCTGGCCACCGCACTTCTCATCGCCCTAGTCCTGTGGTTGGGCTCGCCGAAGTCTGTTACGACCTCCCCACCGGCTGCGTCGAGTTCTGTCATTGACCCGGATCCGGGGGCCGGGGACCGGCGCCCTAGGAAGTAGGGCCCGCCCCAGGCCTGCGCCGCGATCAATTCCCCAGGTACGTAAACCAGAACCGCACGCCCAGGTACTGGCCCTCATAGCCCTCCGGCAGGGGCTGGAGGGGGCTGGAACGGAGGACTGCCATGCGGGCGCTTTCATCCAGGGCCGCGTTGCCGCTGGGGATCTCGACGCGCACCCGGTCCAGGCTGCCGTCCTTGGCGATGCGGAAGTAGATCTGCACCCGGCCCTGGCTGCTGGAGACGCGGTTCCAGTTGGTCGTGATGCGGGTCTGCACCTGCTGCAGGTACCAGGCGAAGGGGAAGTCGCCGTCCACGCCGCCCACCAGGCCCACGCCACCCTGTACGCCCTTGGTGGGGTTCAGACCCGGGATGCCGGTCCCCGCGCCAAAGGCCGCGCCATCGCCGGTGCCCACGGCCCCGGCCACGGGATTGGGGGTGGCGGTCTTGCCCTTGGCAGCGGTGGTGCCGGTGCCCTGGCTGGCGGTGTCCCGGTTGTCCCCCTTGGCGGCGGCCTGGGTGGTCTTGGAGGCGAAGGGATCGGGGGCCGTGGCCGAGGGCGAGGTCGCGCGGACCGGGGCCACGTCTTCCACGCGGCGGAGGCGCTCCCCGGACTTGCCCACCTCCATGGCCTCGGAACCGCCTGAGACCCCGGCCATGGCGGCGGGGAGGTTCACCCAGGTGACCTTCACGTCCTCGGCCCGGTCCGAGGGGCCGCCCCGGGGCCAGAAGAAGGCCACGCCCACGGTCAGGTGCAGGGCCAGGCTCAGGGCCAGACCCGGGCCCCAAGCCAGCTCACCCAGGCTGGTGCGGCTGCGGAGGTAGGCCTGGAGATCCTGGCTCATTTCGCTTCGGCGATGGGAACCGCAGGGGCGGCGGCGGTGACGAAGCCCACTTGGGTGAAGCCTGCTTCGCGGATGGCGTCCACCACCTGGATGACGCGGCCATAGGGCACGTTGTGGTCGGCCCGTACCAGCACCGGCCGCTTGCCGCCGCTCTGGGCCTTCGCCTTCAGCTGGTTGGCCAGCACCGGCAGGGCCAGGAAGGCCTTATCGAATTGGAGGCGCCCGTCGAAGGTGATGGAGACCGTGAGGGCCTCGCTTTCCAGGTTACGGCCCGTGCGGCTCTCCGGCAGCTTCACGTCCACGCCCGTGGTCATCATGGGCGCCGCGATCATGAAGATGATCAGCAACACCAGCATGACGTCGATGAGGGGCGTCATGTTGATGTCGGCCATGGCGCCGCGCCTGCTGCCTGGGGTGAATGCCATGGATGCCTCGGTCCTTGATGTTCCAGTCTAACGCGCGGCGGCCTCGACAGCGGCGCTGCCGGAGACCGGGGCCTGCGGCCCC
>JANYLR010000081.1 GCA_025363715.1 Holophagaceae bacterium
AGGACCCGAAGGGCGGGCCATCGGCCCGTTGCCGCCAGGCAATCCGCAGGCTGTCCATGGCCCCGGCGGCTCTCCGCAGCGGGTGGGTCGGAGCGATAACTCAGGCCACCAACTGTCTCAAAGTGCTTGACGCGTTCCGTCAAGGCTATGAGACACATTGTATTGATGATCAGCATGGTGTTTAAATAGTCCCCGTGCCAATCAACCCCAAGTCACCTCTCCAATCATCATCATCGGTGGGGAAGTAAGGATGGCTGATCCATACGCAAGTGAAACACCGTAAAGGGGACTCACATGCAGCGTTACATGAACCTCAGTGGCAACTCGGGTGTCTTGGCATTCGAGACTGCCCCTGGCGAGATCACTGTCCAGTTTGAGAGGAGCGGGTTTTACCTCTACACCGATGCAAGCGCCGGTGCTGCAAACATCGTTCAGATGCATATCCTCGCGCAAGCTGGGCGCGGCTTGGGGACTTTCATCAAGCAAGCCGTAAACAAGGGCTACGCGAGGAAATGGCGGTAAGTCATGCCCGAAGTAGAAGGAACCATCGCCTCAATTCTCACTTGGTCGGCTGACCGCCCTCTATGGCAGCAAGATGCCCTTCGGCGGCTGGTGGTCCAAGGGGAGTTGTCCCCCACGGACAAAGCTGAGTTGATGGGGATGGTGCGTCAGTGGGTAGGTCTTACGGTTTTGGGGACTGTCGCTGAGGCGCGCTCCCTGGTAGCTTCGGACTTCCCTTCATCAGGCTCCTGTGATGCTTTCTTACGGCTTGTTTCCCTAAAGGACCTCACTGGAGTGAATGCCCTCGCAGAAGGGCAGACCCTTTCCTTTGGTCCCACTGGTTTGACTGTTGTCTATGGCGAAAACGGCGCGGGAAAGACGGGGTATTTCCGCGTTCTAAAGCATGCCTGTCAGGCACGGGTGGTTGAGCCAATCCTGGGGGATGTCCGGCAAGCCGTCACTCCTCGTCCGACAGCGACTTTCGAGGTGGCAGGAACAGGAGAAGAGGCACCCCGGTCCCTCAACTGGGATGGCGGAACTCAGCTACCCGACCTCAAGCAATTTTCCCTCTTCGATAGCGCCTGTGGGAGGCAGATCGTCGGAACCGCATCGGACCCTGTATTCCTGCCGGTTGGACTGGAAGCCTTTTCACCTTTCGCAGATTTCCTTGATGAGGTGCGGTCCTCTCTGGAGACTGAGGCTTCAACACTCAGAGATTCGCAGCACCTGACCTCATGCCTTTCTGAGCTAAGGGGGGATCATGAGGTCGGGCGGTTGGTTGGGTCCTTCCCGAATTCGGTCACCGAAGAGGCAATAGAAAGGCTCGCCATCTTCAGTGAAGCCGACGCAGATCAGCTTCGGTCTACGAAGCGGTCACGCGGGGGATGTCCTGGACTTCAAGACAAATCGATGGTCACGACCATTCGATCCATGTCGCGGAGATCGAACTGTCTCCCAAGGATATGGCTGAGGCAATGGCGCATCTTCACGCTTACAGAGGAAGGTTGAAGGACCGTCAGGCGGAGGCAGGAAGGCTCCGGGATTGATTTCAACCGTAAGACCTAACCAACCTCAGCAGTTGGTCTCCTGGGGCTGTGATTGGCTACTGCGGTGCCGCGCTATCCTTGGTCAAGACCCAACCCCGGCAGGACGACCTTCGTGGTTGGTTGCCACCAATTGACATGGCTCAGGATTGACGCTGCCAAAGTGTGAAAGAACGAAAGTAGGAAAGTTTTCCACTTTCCCTGGTGCGCTAGTCCCTCGGAAGATTCCAGTCAAGGAATGCGACCTGATTACGATTTCGAGGCTGGTTCCACCTTCAGCCAGGGTTCTGGCTTCAGCTATTTTCGTGCTGAGCCCGCCCTGCGGGCCTCAGCGCTTAGGTTTACAGGAATTCCTGCCCTCCAGCGCCCCAGTCCTCCTTGCACTTTTTTTGCACCTTTGCACCTCTTTGCACCTCGAATCGCAGTAAAATACAGGCATCAAATCCACCCTGGTAGGGGTCGGAAATGCTCTTCGACAAGCCCCTCGGACATAAGGAAAACCCCCGTCAACACTAGGTTTCAGGGGGTTCTCTCTTTTGGAGCCAACTACAGGATTCGAACCTGCGACCTGCTGATTACGAATCAGCTGCTCTACCAACTGAGCTAAGTTGGCGCTCAGCTTTCAGTTTGCCCTGGGAGGGCTCTGGAATCAACCGCGGGGTCTACCGGCCGAAATCGGCAGGCAGCTGCATGCCTAAGTTCTTGGTGAGGAAGGCCCACTGGTCGGCGAACTCGGCGATCTGCTTGGCAGTGGGCTTGCCGGCGCCGTGGCCCGCGTTGGTCTCGATGCGTGTGAGGACGGGAGCGGGGCCGGCCTGGCAGGCCTGGAGGGCGGCGATGAACTTGTGGCTGTGGGCGGGCACCACGCGGTCGTCGTGGTCGCCGGTGGTGACCAGGGTCGCCGGATACTTCACACCCGGCTTCAGAGTGTGGAGAGGGCTGTAGGTCATGAGGCGCTTGAAGCCCTCGCCATCCTCCGAGCAGTCGTAGTCGCTCTTCCAGGCCCACCCGATGGTGAACTTGTGGTAGCGCAGCATGTCCATCACGCCCACCTGGGGCAGGGTGGCGCCGAAGAGGTCGGGCCGCTGGTTCATGCAGGCCCCCACCAGCAGACCACCGTTGGAAGCGCCGTTGATGGCCAGGCGAGGTGCGGAGGTGTACTTGTTTGCGATGAGCCACTCGGCCGCGGCGATGAAATCGTCGAAGGTGCTCTGCTTCCGCGCCAGCTTGCCGGCGTCGTGCCAGGCCTTGCCGTACTCGCCGCCGCCACGGAGGTTGGGCATGGCGTAGACGCCCCCCATCTCCAGCCACACGGCCCGGGCCACATTGAAGCCCGGGGTCATGGAGGCGTTGAAGCCGCCGTAGCCATAGAGCAGCGTCGGGTGCTGGCCATCCAGCTTCAGGCCCTTCCGGTGCACCAGGAACATGGGGATCTTCGTGCCATCCTTGCTGGGGTAGAAGACCTGGCTGACTTCGAAGTCGCTGGGCTTGAAGTCGACCTTGGGCGCCTTGAAGACGCCGGTGGCGCCGGTCCGCACATCCAGGCGGTAGACGGTCGTGGGGTAGGTGAAGGAAGAGAGGGAGAAGAAGCCCTCCGGATCCTTGCGGCCGCCGGAGAGGTACTTGGCGTTCCAGCCGAAGACCCGGATGCCCAGGGTGCCCAGGGTCGGCAGGGCCACGGCCTGCTGGAAGGTTCCGTCCAGGGTGTAGATCCGCATCCGCTCGCTCGCATCGGTCATCCAGGTGGCCGCGAAGCGGTTCCCCACCAGGTCCACATGGACGAGCACATCCCGGTCCGGCCCCTGGGGAATCAGTTCCTTCCAGGTGGCGGGCTCGGGGGATCCGCGCTTGATGGCCACGAGGCGTCCCCGGGGCGCACCCTGGTTGGTGAGGACATAGAAGGTATCGCCATCGTTGCCCACCACCGTGTACTCGGCATCGAAGCGGTCCAGGAAGGGCTGGGGTGCCGCTTTGGTATCAGACAAGTCCACCAGGAAGAGTCGGTTGCGGCGTTCGGTGCCCTCGCGCTGGGTGACCACCAGCCATCGGCCTTCGTCGCTCACCGATCCGGTGAAGCCCCAGTCCGGCTGATCCTTGCGCTCGAAGACGAGGCGATCCTGCGCCTGGCCGGTGCCCGCCTTGTGGAAATAGACCTTGCTGAATTTGTTCACGCCCGTAAGGGCGCCGCCCTCGGTCGGCGCGTCGTAGCGGCTGTAGAAGAACCCGCTGCCATCCTTGGCCCAGCTGGCGCTGCTGAACTTGCTCCACTGCACCAGGTCGGGAAGATCCTTTCCCGTGGCCACCTCGCGGATGTGCCAGGTGACCCAGTCGCTGCCCCCTTCGGACACGCCGTAGGCCAGCTGCTTCCCGTCCTCCGAAACCTTGGCGTCCGCCAGGGAGGCCGTGCCGCCCTTGGACAGGGTGTTGGGATCCAGCAGCAGGCGGCCTGGCTCCTTCGGATCCTTCGTGACATAGACCAGGGGCTGGTTCTGCAGCCCCGAATTGTGGGTGTAGAAGGTGTAGGGGCCGCCCTTGAAGGGCGTGCCGAATTTCTCATAGTTCCAGAGCTTCGTGAGCCGGGCCTCGATGGCCTTCCGCTCGGGGATCTGCCCCAGGTAGGCCTGGGTCACCCGGTTCTGGGCCTCCACCCAGGCCTTGGTTTCGGCGCTGTTGTCATCCTCCAGCCAGCGGTAGGGATCGGCCACCTTGGTGCCGTGATAGGTATCCACCACGTCGCCCTTGCGGGTGGCGGGATAGGTCAGCGGCGCCTGGGCCACCAGAACAGTCGCAGCCAGACCGAGCAGGCTGGAGCGGATCAGAGACAGCGGCATGAAGGAAGCTCCTGGAGGACTTGGGAAGGCCCTCTAGGATACCTCGTAACACAATACTGCCTACCCCCTCAGGGTTTCATGCCGAGATTTTTCATCAGGAAGGCGAGCACATCGGACTCTTCCGCAATCTGTTTATCGGTAGGTTTCCCCGCGCCGTGGCCTGCATTCGTTTCGATTCGGGTGAGTACCGGAGCTGGACCGGCCTGACAAGCCTGGAGGGTCGCGGTGAATTTATGGCTATGGGCTGGCACCACCCGGTCGTCATGGTCACCCGTGGTGACCAGGGTGGCCGGATAGGACCCACCGGGCTTCAGCGAGTGGAGTGGGCTGAAGGTCATCAGTCCGTCGAACCCAGCCTTGGTATCCGAAACCAGGTAGTCGCTCTTCCAGGCCCACCCGATGGTGAAGCGATGGTACCGCAACATGTCCAGGACACCCACTTCAGGGACGGCGGCGCCGAACAGGTCAGGACGCTGGGTCATGCAGGCTCCCACCAGCAGGCCGCCGTTGGAGCCTCCCTTGATGGCCAGCCTGGGCGTGGAGGTGTAGCCGCTCTGGATGAGCCACCCGGCCGCGGCGATGAAATCATCGAAGACGTTCTGTTTGTTCTCCAGCCGTCCCGCATCGTGCCAAGCTTTGCCATATTCTCCGCCGCCGCGCAGGTTGGGCATGGCATAAACACCACCCATTTCCAGCCAGACCAGGTTCGTGACGGAGAACCAAGGTGTCAGGGAGACGTCGAAACCACCATAACCATAGAGCAGGGTTGGGTTCTGGCTGTCCAGCTTCAGACCCTTTTTGTGCACCAGGAACATGGGAATCTTCGTGCCGTCCTTGCTCGGGTAGAAGACCTGTTTCACGTCATAGGCGGAGGGGTCAAAATCCACCTTGGGGGCACGGAACACGCTGGTCTGGCGAGTCTTCAGGTCCAGCCGATAGATGGTGGCGGGCTGGGCGAAGGAAGTGAAAACGTAATAGGTGACAAGATTCGTGGACTTGCCCTGGAACCCCCCCACGGTGCCAAGGGTGGGCAGGCTCAGGTCGCCTTGATGGGTTCCATCCAGCTTGTGGAAGGTCACCGCCGAGTGGGCGTCGCGCATCCAGGTGGCCACGAAGCTGCGGCCCACATAGCTGACGGAGGACAGGACGTCCGTTCCTTTGGACTCTGGGATCAGCTCCTTCAGGGACTGCTTGGCCCGCAGGGAAATGGCCACCAGACGATTGCGGGGCGCGTCCTTGTCGGTGACGAGATAGAACACATCGCCTGCGCTGCCCACCAACGAGTACTGAGCATCGAAAGCGTCAAGGAAGGGCTCCACCTTGGCGTTCGCTTTGGTCATGTCCTTCAGGAAGAGGCGGTTCTTGCGGTCGGTGCCTTCGCTCTGGCTGATGACCAGCCAACGGCCATCCTCGGTGACCTCAGCACCGAAGCCCCAGTCGGGCTGGTCCTTCCGCTCGTACACCAGCACATCCTTGGCCTGGTTCGTTCCGATCCTATGGAAGTAGACCTTCTGGAATTTGTTCACGCCCGTAAGGGCTCCACCCTCCGACGGGGCATCGAAACGACTGTAGAAGAAACCCGAGCCATCCTTCTTCCAGGCTGCGCCGCTGAACTTGGACCAGCAGACCTCGTCTTGCAGGTCTCTCCCGGTGGCTACATCCCGCACCTTCCATATCTGCCAGTCGGAACCCGCGCTGGAGATGGAATAGGCCAGCCGTCTGCCATCCTCAGTAAAGCTCAGGCCCGACAGCGCCATGGTGCCGTCCTTGCTGAAGGTGTTGGGGTCAAGCAGGACCCGACCCGGCTTGGCGGGATCCGAGGTGACGAACAGCACGGCCTGGTTCTGGAGGCCGGAATTATGGGTATAGAAGGTGAGGCGCCCCTTCTTGGACGGGGTCCCATACCGTTCGTAGTTCCAAAGCTTCGTCAGCCGCTCCCGGATCTTCGCTCGCTGGGGGATCTGCTCCAGGTAGGCGAAGGTGACCTTGTTCTGGGCCTCCACCCAGGCCTTGGTCTCGGCGCTGTTGTCGTCCTCCAGCCAGCGGTAGGGATCGGCCACCTGGGTGCCGAAGAAGTCATCCACGACGTCGGCCTTGCGCGTCGGCGGGTAGCTCAGGGGGGACTGGGCGGTCAGGGCGGTGGTCAGGGCTAGGGCCATGGGAAGGAACCTCATAGGACTGTTCTCCAGCAGAGCTCATAACAATACCCCACACCGCCGCGCGAGGGGCGCCGGGCGAGCTAGGCGAGGAAGGCGAGTGGCAGCGTAGCGGGTACTACGCGAAACGAGCCTGACGAAGCCTGGCGAC
>JANYLR010000086.1 GCA_025363715.1 Holophagaceae bacterium
TGCTGCGTCAGCGGGCTTGGCTCGGGCCTCTGGCCCTCGGAGCTCCGCCCCCGCCATCGGCTGCGCCGATGCGGCCCTATTCGCTGCGCGAATGGTGAACGGTGAACCCGCACCGCCCTGCGCCCACTTCCTTGCCTGGAAGCCCTTTGCCATCAATGCAGCCCCTATCGATTACTTGGACATGCTCCTAGAGAGGATGGCCAGACTACCGCCGAGGTTCGGTGAAGATCCGAGAAAAATCCGGCTACATCCTTGGATCTATTCGGAACCCAGGGCGCCTAGATTCCCAATCAACCGGGCATCTCAGCTGGAACCATGGACATGATTCCCTGTTTCGCCGGACCCCTCAGGCCCGCCCCAGCACCTGCCGGTAGAGGGCCTCGTACTGATCGACAATGGGGCCCTCGGCAAAGGTGCCCAGGGCACGGTCCCGGGCCGCGTCACCCATGCTGAGCCGCAGGTCCTCGTCCCGCAGGAGCTTCACGGCATCCTCCGCCATGGCCTCCACATCACCCATGGCCTCCAGGTAGCCGTCCACGCCATGCCTGACCACTTCAGGCAGCCCGCCGACCCGGCTGGCAATGACCGGCACCCGGTGCCCCATGGCCTCCAGGGCCGCCAGACCGAAGCTTTCCGTGGCGCTGGGAAGGATGAAGAGGTCGGAACAGGCCAGGACGGTGCCGATATCGAGCTGCTTGCCGGTGAAGCGCACTTCCGCGGCGAAGCCCCGGTCCCGGCAGAAGGCCTCTGCTTCCAGGCGGTCCGGGCCGTCGCCCACCATGATCAGGCGCGCGGGAACCTCCTTCCGGACGAGCTCGAACACCTTGAGCACGTCCAGCACGCGCTTCACGGGACGAAAGTTCGAGATGTGGGTCAACACGAAGGCGGCCTTGGGCGCCAGCCAGGCCCGGCAATCCGGCTTCTCCTGACCGGGGGGCTCGACGAAGTTGCCGATGACCTCGATGGTCCGGTCCACGCCGAAGGCCCGGATGGTCTCCTGGCGCAGGTACTCCGACACGGCCGTGACCCCATCGCTTTCCCGGATGGCCATCTTCACCATGGGCAGGTAGCTGGGATCGCTGCCCACCACGGTGATATCGGTGCCGTGCAGGGTGGTGATGACCTTGAGGCCCGGGATGGCCATCCGGGCCAGCAGGGCGGCCATGGCGTGGGGAATGGCGTAGTGGGCGTGGATGATGTCCAGGTCATGGTGTTCCGCCACATCCGCCATCTTGGAACCCAGGGCGATGGAATAGGGGGCATCCTCGAATAGCGGATAGGGGCTGGCCCGCACCTCGTGGAAGGTGATGCGGTCCTCGAAGCCCACCAGGCGCGGGGGCAGGCTCGGGCTGAGGATGTGGATCTCGTGCCCCCGAGCGGCCAGGGCCTTGCCCACTTCCGTGGCCACGACGCCCGAACCACCGAAGGTGCTGTAGCAGGAAATGCCGATGCGCATGGAATGGGCTCCCTCCCCGCTATGATGATCAGGTTCCCGGGATCATGCACATGGACCTTGTCTTCACCATCGCCTACCACGCCCTGACCGTGCTCAGCTGGCTGCTGATCGCCTCGGCCCTGATCTCCTGGTTCCCCATCGAACCCGGCAACCGCTGGGTCAAGCTGCTGCACGCCATCACGGATCCCGTGCTGCATCCCATCCGGGCCATCGTTCCCCCCATCGGCGGGATCAGCCTGGATATCTTCATCGCGTTGTTGCTGCTCTGGGGTGTCCAGAGGGTGCTTGCCCAGGCCGTCGTTTCCTGACTGGAGGCCGCATGAAGTACACGCCGCTCGATATCCAGCGCCGGGAATTCGAAAAGGTCTTCCGGGGCCTCGAAGAATCCGAGGTACGGACCTTTCTCCACGAAATCGCTGGAGAGTGGGAAGAAGTCCTGGCCGAGAACCAGAAGCTCAAGGAGGAGATCCTCGACAGCCGGGAGCGCCTGCGCCAATACCAGGACCAGGACCGGATCTTCCGCGAGACCCTGCTCCAGGCCCAGCGCACCCGCGAGGACGTGCTCGACGGCGCCAACCGGGAGAAGGAGCTGCTCATCCGCGAAGCCCAGTTCAAGGCCGAGGAGATCATCCGCGAAGCCCAGCAGCACGTCGTGGAAATGGAAGTCCACTTGCGGAACCTGAAGATGGAACGGTTGAGGTTCCTGCGGGAGGTGGAATCCCTCATGGACCGCACCCGCCGCCACTTGCAGGAGGACGCTCCAGACGTCTACCTGGCTGCGCCGCCCACCCTGAACCTCGAGCACCTGGATCTCAGCGTCCTCGAGGACACCTTCCTCCCCCAGAAACAGCGGCCCATCCCGGGCACTTAAACTGGGCTTGACCCGATCCTGGGGCCCCGGAGTATCTATGTCCCAAGCCGTCATCCTGCACGCCCTCCGCAGCCCCATTGGCAAATTCCAGGGCGCCTTGGCCCCCTTGTCCGCGCCGAACCTGGCGGCCCAGGTGGTGAGGGCTCTGCTGGCGGCAGTGCCCGGCGCCACGCCCACCGAGGCCATCTTCGGGAACGTGGTGGGCGCGGGCGTGGGCCAGGCCCCGGCCCGGCAGGCAGCCCTGCGCGGCGGCCTACCCTCCAGCGTGTCCGCCCTCACCATCAACAAGGTCTGCGGCAGCGGCCTCAAGGCCATTCAGCTGGCCGCCAATGCCGTGCGGGTGGGCGACCATGACATCGTACTGGCTGGCGGCATGGAGTCCATGTCCAATGCCCCCTACCTCCTGCCCAAACTCCGGACAGGCGTTCGTATGGGCCACACCGAAGCCCAGGACGCCATGATCCTGGATGGTCTCTGGTGCGCCCTGACGGATCAGCACATGGGCCACACCGGCGAGTTGGTGGCCACCAAGTACGGCATCAGCCGCGAGGCCCAGGACGCCTGGGCCGCCGAAAGCCACCGCAAGGCCGTTGAAGCCACGCGGACCGGCGCCTTCGCAGCGGAAATCGTGCCCATCACGGTGCCCGGAAAGAAGGGGGATCTCATCGTCCGTGAGGATGAAGGCCCCCGGGCCGATTCCACGATAGAGTCGCTGGCGAAGCTGCGGCCGGCCTTCAAGAAAGATGGCACCGTCACGGCCGGGAATGCGCCCAGCGTCAACGATGGCGCCGCCGCCGCCCTGGTCAGCACCGAGTTCTTCGCCCGGACCCACGGGCTGCCCATCCAGGCCCGGATCCTCGGCACGGCCACCGCGGGCCTGGATCCCGAGTGGGTGCTCATGGCGCCGGTGGAGGCCATCCGCAAGCTGCTCGCCAAAGTCAGCTGGTCCGTGGAGGACGTGGATCTTTGGGAAATCAACGAAGCCTTCGCCGTGCAGCTGGTGGCCACCCTGCAGGAGCTGAACCTGCCGGCCGATCGCATCAACGTCAACGGCGGCGCCGTGGCCCTGGGCCATCCCATCGGCGCCAGCGGCGCCCGGGTCATGGCCACCCTGCTCCACGCGCTGACGCGGCTGGACAAGCAGCGCGGCATCGCCGCCCTGTGCCTGGGCGGTGGCAACGCCATCGCCATGGCGGTGGAACGGGTGTAACGCGTTTTTCCGGCAAGGGTGCCTGAAGGGCAAGGTTGAGGGCCGATAGGCTCATGGGGTCGATGGAGGCCCCATGGTCAAGACAAGAATGGAACCCTCGCCGAAACAGTTGGGCGCTTTGCTTGAGTGGTGGACGCTCAACTGAACCCAACATCCGGATTTCAGCGCACGACGCTCAGGTTAGGCAGGGGTGCCGGGAAGGCACGCCAGCTCCTATAAATTCTTGTCGAAGAATGCTGCGATTGCGGGTCCCAGTTGTTTCAGGAAGGCGGCCCGGTCGAACCCGGGCGGATCCGCGGCGATGTCGCCATCCGGGGTCTGGATGGCCATACTGGGCGTGTCCATGAAGGCAAAGTGCCAGGCGTTGGGCACCAGGTGCAGTTCCGCGCCAGGCAGGTTCCTGGCGACCCGCTCGGCGTGGAAGCGCGGCACCAGCCAGCGGTCCTTCACGCCCGCATAAATCGCGACGGGGACCTGGACCTTGGCCAGGGACTCGGCAGTGAACAAGACCCCCACGGGGGCAAGGGCCACCACGGCGCGGACCCGGTCGTCCTTCAGGGGCGGTTCGGCCGGGGCCGTGGGGGTACTGGCGGGCGCCCCGGTGCTGCGCATTTTGCAGAAAATAGGGTCGTCCTTGCCTTCCTCCCGGCAGTGTCGATTGGACAGGGCCAGATCCGGGATGCCCCCGGCCAGGGCCAGGACCGTGTAGCCCCCTGCCGAATGACCCAGGACGCCGATCCGAGGGCCCTTGCCGTCCAGGGCGATGCGGTCCTTCCAGCGCGGGTGGGCCAGCAGGGCATCGATGACCCGGCTGACCTGGCGTGGCCGTTCGAAGAAATACCGCTCCGGAGTCTTGTCTAACAGCGAGCTGTCCATCCAGTTGTCCCCCGGGTGGCGGAGGGCGGCCACCAGATAGCCGCGGGCGGCCAGCGCCTCGGCCAACCGGCTGTGGCCGAGTTCCGAGCCCCTCAGGCCGTGGCTCAGCAGGATCAGCCCCTTGGCCATCGGTTCCGGCACGCCCTCCCGGGCGGCGTGGGGGGTGAACGGGCCCATGGGGAGATCCCGAGAGGGCGTCGGGCTGGGGTAGTAGAGCGCTACCGTGGTGGCCGGAGCATCCTTCTCTTTGGCGGGAATCTCGAGCTGAGACCAACCCACCTGGGCGGCCAGGGGCAGGGCCGCCATGACCAGACAAGCGAGGCGGACCAGGCCGTGCTTAACAAGGATTTTCATGGCAATTCTCCCGGCGGGTCGCGCACATGAAGATACGGGTTGGGGTTTGGAATTCCTGTGGATTGGGAGAAGGCACCACTCTACCCCCGTTTGGGTTCCTTTCTCCTTCCTCCCATTGGCCATGGGCGACCTCCAGCGACCCATGAGCCTATCGGCCATCGACCTGCGGTTTCGCGCACGCCTGCCGGAAAATCACGGTGTAACTCAACGGCGAAGCCATTCCAACGCAGAACTGGGGACCGGTATGCCGGCCCCCAGTTCTGAAAAGAAGAATGGCTGACTAGAAGCTGTACCGAAGCGAAGCCCCCAGGATGTTGATGGCCGCTTTGATGGTGCCATCCAGGTTGCCCCGGGTGATATTGGGATCGCTGGCCGCGGTGCCGGACTTGAGCATGACCTTGCCGTCACTGATGATCAGGCGGCTGTAGCCCACGTCGACGGTCACCTTCTTGGAGAATGTGTAGCTCGTGCCGAAGGAAACCCACTTGCGGTCATTGTCAGGAATGCGGGGCGTGCGGTAGGCATCCGCCACGGCACTCTTGTCGAAGGCGACGCCGGCCCGGAACACCCAGGCCTGGCTGACCTTCCAAGTGCCACCCAAGGACATGAAGGTGGTGTCCCTCCAGTTCTCGTCCGTGACAGACTCGGTGGTCTGCGGCGCCACATTGTCTGTGAATTTGACGCGGAGGGTCTGGAATCGGGACCAGGTGGTGCGGGCCACCTCGCCCTGCAGGGCGAAGGTGGGCGTGGCCTGCCAGTCAAAGCCCAGGGAGAATGTGGAAGGCAGTTCGAGGTCTGCCTGCCCCTTGCCGTTCTTGAGACCGGCACCGGTCAAGGCACCCAGGTCCGTCGGTGGGAGGTTCGCAGGGTAGGAGAAGCTGGCATCGCCCTTCAAGGTCATGCTCATCTTGTCCTGGTAGGCCAAGCCGATACGCAGGTCCTTGTTGGGCTGGATGACCATTCCGACCTTGAAGCCGACACCCCAGCCGCTGCCCTTCAGTCCGGCCTGCCCGTCCCAGGCGCCGGGAGTGGCAAAGCCAGGGGTGCCAAAGGTGGCATTGGGCGCGCCCATGGCGATGGTGGCCACGGGGCTGTTCTGGCCTGGGCCGGGGGACACGGTGGAGAGGCCCGCAGCGGCCAGGCCGGCCCCCACCTTCAGGGCCAGCGCCGTGCCGTAGTCCACGGCGTTGCTGAGTTCGGCATCGGCCTTCCGAACGATCACCGCCACGCCGATGGAGACCTGGTCCGTCGCTCGATAGGCCAGGCTGGGCGCGATATCGATGGTCTTCAGATCGGATTTCAGCGCATGGTAGCGGCCAATCCAGTTGGAGTCGTACTCGGTGGTCAGGCCGAAGGGCACGTTCAGCGAAAGGCCCACCTTCAGATCCCTGTTCACGCTGTACATGATGTTGAACTCAGGCAGCACGGCCGAGATGGCGGCATTGGGATGGCTGGAGGCGCCGGAGATGGTGTTCAGGTTTGTGAGTGTGACCGGGGCGACCTGGAAGCCAAGCCCCTGGAGCGTCGCCGTACGAGTGGCCGTGCCGCCTTCGAACTTGGCGCTGAGTCCTACGTAGGTGCCGCCAAAGGAGAATTGCCAGCCCTCGTACTGGGTCATCACCGCCGGGTTGAAGAAGAGCGAGCTGATATCGCCGCCCCCGGCACTGACCCCGGCGAAGGCGTTGCCTTGGGAGAGTGGGCTTTGTTCACGGAGCTGGAAACCACTGGCCTGGGCCTGGGGGGCGAAGGCGGCGGCGGCGACCAGGGTGAGGGCAGTGAGGGTGAGGCGTGAACGATGGCTCATAGGGGCAAAGCTCCTGACCCGGATTCCCGGGGTGAGTGGCTGTCGCCAGCCGATTCCGTAGGGATGAAGATGGACCACAATACCAAATCACCAGAGGCCTGCAACCATTCCGGAAGAACTACCTAAGGGAAGGCCAATTCACGATCTAGGCATCAGCAACCAGCCGCTCCGAGAGCGCCTCGGAAAGGCTCCGTCCACCAGCCAGCTCCTGGACCAGGGCCGATCCGATCACGGGTGTGGCACCCAGGGCTCTGATCGCGGCGAGGCTCTTCAGATCTGATAGCCCGAAACCCACTGCCAGCGGGCGTTCCGAAAGGCCTTTCAGATCCCCGACCCGCTGCGCGACGGGTTGCAGATCCGTGCCCTGCCCCGTGCCGGTGACCCCCAGCCGAGCGACCACGTAGGCGAAGCGCTGAGCGAAGGGCGCAGCAGGGCCGGGATCCGGGCGCTCGGACAAGATCTGGCGGGCCCGCTCCAGGGTGGTGGTCGGCGCGAGCAGGGGTACCATGGGGTAGCCGGCAGATCGCAGTTGCGCTTCAAAGCCGACCTCTTCCCCGAAGGGCAGATCCACCACCAGCAGTGCCTTCACGGGCGTAGGCCCGAGCAGGGACAGCAGTCGCTCTGCACCGAGCTGGAGCAGTGGATTGAGGTAGGTGAAGAGGATGATGTCCGGGCTTTCCGTGATACCCGCCAGGGCTTCCAGCACCCGGAGCGGCGTGGCGCCCCGGGCGATGGCGCGCTGGGCCGCGGTCTGCAGCACCGGACCGTCGGCGATGGGATCCGAGTGGGGCAGGCCCAGCTCGATGGCCTCGAGGCCGAGGGCCTTCGCCTCGGCAAGCAGGCCTGGCAGCGCCTCCAGCGAGGGGTCGCCGGCCATCAGAAAGGGGAGGAGTGGATTCATGAAAGTCCTTTCTTCTTGAACCGCAGATGGCGCAGATAGAGCAAAGGGTTTTCATCTGCGTGAATCTGCGTCATCTGCGGTTAACCAACTAAATCCCCAGACGCGACTGATACGTGGACAGGTCCTTGTCGCCGCGGCCGCTGAGACCCAGCAGGACCGTGGCGGCGCCTTCTGCAGCGAGGGCGGAGAGCAGGGCCAGAGCGTGGCTGCTTTCCAGGGCCGGGAGGATGCCTTCGGATTCGCAGAGAAGCCGGGCGCCGAACAGCGCGTCCTCGTCGGAGGCTCGCCGCACTTCCACCTTCCCATCCAGGGCGAGAGCGGCGAGTTCTGGCCCCAGGGCCGGATAGTCCAAGCCTGCGCTGATGCTCGCCGTTTCCGCGGTGTGGCCGTGCTCGTCCTGGAGCAGCAGGGTCTTGCAGCCGTGCAGGACGCCCATGCGGCCCCCATCCAGCCGCGCAGCGTGTTCGCCCAGGGCCTGGCCGTGACCACCAGCCTCCACCGCGACCCGGCGCAGATTGTCGTCCAGGAAGGGCACCAGCAGGCCCAGGCCATTGCTGCCGCCTCCGGCGCAGGCGAGGACGACTTCCGGCAGCGAGCCTGACTGTTCCATGGCCTGCGCCCGGGCTTCTTCGCCGATGACGGTCTGGAAGCTGCGCACCAGGGTGGGGAAGGGATGGGGTCCGAGGGCCGAGCCGAGGATGTAGTGAGCTTTGTCGCAGCGCCCCGCCCAGGCGCGCAGGGCCTCGTTCACCGCTTCCTTGAGGGTGCCCTGCCCCGCTTCCACTGGCACGACCGTGGTGCCGAAGAGCCGCATCCGTGCCACGTTCGGCGCCTGGCGGGCCATGTCGGTGACGCCCATGTAGACCGTGCAGCTGAGGCCCAGCCGCGCGCAGGCCGCGGCCGTGGCCACGCCGTGCTGGCCCGCGCCGGTCTCGGCGATGATCTCGGCCTTCCCCATGCGTCGCGCCAGGATGGCCTGGGCCAGGGCGTTGTTGATCTTGTGGGCGCCAGTGTGGGTGAGATCTTCCCGCTTCAGGAACAGTGCCTTCAGACCCAGCTTCGCGGCCAGTCTCGGCGCTGGTGTAAGCGGTGTGGGCCGGCCTACGAAATGCCGCAGCTCGGCCTTCAGCTCGGTCTGGAAAGCTGGATCGGACAAGGCCGCCTGGAAGGCCGCCTCCAGATCCAGGAGGGGCTGCATTAGGGTCTCCGGGGCATAGCAGCCGCCGAGGAACTGGGCGCCGAAGCGCGAGGGAAGGCTGAACCCTGTCGTCATGCGGACTCCAGTGCGTGGGCTGTGTGGATGAAGGCCGCAACCTTGGCGAGATCCTTGTGGCCAGGCGAGGCTTCCAGGCGGCTTGCGGCGTCGACGCCACGCAGCTGCAGGCGTTGGGCCGCCGGCATGGCGTTCATCCGGGATTGAATGTTGACGGCATCCAGCCCCCCGGCCAGCAGGAAATCCCCCGGAGGTGGATGGGCCATGGTGTGCCCCTGCCCCGAGCCTCCCAGAACCCCCGTGGCCTTGGCGCTGGGCTCCCAGAGGTAGAGATCGGCGACAATCTGTGCCAGGTCCGGCTCATCCGCCCAGGGCAGCAGCACATAGAGGCCCTCCTCACGCAGTAGGCGGATGCCTCGTTCCCGCGAGGCTGCGGGAAGGTAGGGCTGGACCTTCTGGAAACCGTGACGCCGGGCTGTGGCCAAAACTTCCTCAGCGCTGTCAGCCACCTGGACCAGCACGGCCCGATCCAGGTAGGGAACGGCCACGGACAGATCCTTGCAGTCCCTGGGGCTAGGTGGGTACGACACGAAGCCCAGCAGATCGGCGCCTTCCGCGGCCGCGAAGGCCACGTCTTCGGCCTGGACCAGACCGCAGACTTTGGCGAGGGCCCTCATCGCAGGCCCGCCAGGATGCGGCCAAGGAAGTCCCGCGGATCAGGACTGCGCATGAGGGCCTCGCCGATGAGCACGGCATCGAAGCCCGCCCGCAGCGCGGCATGCGCATCCTCGGGGGTGGCCAGACCGGATTCCCGAATGAGCACGGCTTCGGGAAAGACCTGGCGCAGGGGTCCTGCGTGGGGCACACCCAGGTTGAAGGTCGAGAGGTCCCGGGCATTGATGCCCACCAGGCGGGCCTCGGCGGCCTGGGCAAATCCGACTTCCGTGAGGTCATGCAGCTCCACCAGGGGCTCCAGACCGCGAGCCCTGGCTGCTTCGGCGAACGCGGCCGTGTGGTTCTTGAGCACCCGCGCGATAAGCAGCACCGCCTCCGCGCCGGAAGCCTCCGCTTCGGCCAGCTGGGCCTCCGAGATCACGAAGCCTTTGTAGAGCTTCGGCAAGCCGAGCTCGGTGGCCTGCCGGAGGTGCTCAATGGAACCGCGGAAGTACGCCGGTTCCACCAGGATGGAAAAGGCCGACGCCCCTCCCTCTGAGTAGGCCCGGAGCTGGGGCAGGAGCGGCGTGCCCAAGGCGAAGGGGCCGAGGGAGGGTGACGCCTGCTTGTACTCGGCGATGATGGCACCACCCCGGAGGGCCGCATCCCGACGCAGGGCACTTTCCAAGGGGCTGCCTTCCGACCTGGGGCGTCCCGGGGCAGGGATGACCGGGAGACCTTCCACACGGACCCATTCGGAGATGAGGACTTTCTGCAGAAGGGAGCCCGCAGGCAGGCCCGTACCATGGACGAGCGCGGCCGGATCAGGCAGGCGGCTCAAGGGCGGGCCTCCGAAGGCAGGGCGAAGGGCAACGGGAAGCCCCGGTCCAGGTGTTGCCGGGTCTCCCGCAGGGTGTCGGCCAGGCCCTCCAGCCCGACCCCGCGGTGCAGCTGGAGGCCCAGGGCCGCTTGGAGCGCCACGGCATCGGCCACGGCCGAACGGAAATCCTGGTGGGCGGAGCCCGCAAACAGGCCCCTGGCCACCGCCAGGGCCTCGGCGCGGTCCGCCACCCTCAAGGCATCCCGGCTCGGCGGCTGGAGACCCAGCTCCCTCGGCACCAGCACCTGGCGGGCAGCCACCACGCCCTCGACCACTGCAAGGATGGACGTGGGTCCCTCGATAGAGGCCTCATCCAGCCCCTTCCCTTCCGCATCCTTGCCGTGGACCACGAAGGCCCGGCGAAGGCTGGAACGTCGGGCCAGGGCCCCGGCCATGGGCGCCGTCAGCTCCTCCCGCGCCACGCCCAGCAGCTGCAAGGGCGGCAGGCCGGGATTCAGAAGGGGGCCCAGCAGGTTGAAGATGGTGGGAATGCCCAGGCGCTTCCGGATCTCCCGCAGGCGGCCCAGCAAAGGATGGTAAGCCGGGGCGAAGAGGAAGGCGAAGTTGCGCGACTTCAGATCCTCCGTGAGATCGGCACTGGGCCGGGCCAGGTCGTAGCCCAGGGCCTCCAGCAGGTCCGCGCTGCCGCAGACGCCGGTGGCGGCGCGGTTGCCATGCTTGACGATGGGCACGCCGAGATGGGCCAGCAGCAGGGCGGCCAGGGTGCTGAGGTTGGCGGTGGAGGAAGCGTCGCCGCCGGTGCCGCAGGTATCCAGGGCCCCTTCCGGCACTGCGGGAAAGGGCACGGCCACCTCGGAGAGGGCATCCGCGAAAGCCGCCAGCTCATGGGCCTCTGGCACCCGCTGGGCCAGCAGGGCTAGGCAGGCCCCCACCAGGAGCGCATCCGTGTCCTGGTCGATGAAGATGCGCATGAGCTCCGAGGCCGTGGCCTCAGGCAGGGGACGGATGGGGTTGTGGGTCGTGAGGAGCGTCATTGGATTGATCCCTTCGCCATTCGCAGGAAGTTGGCGAGCATCGCCGGACCGTCCGGCGTGAGGATGCTCTCGGGATGGAACTGCACGCCCCAGCGGGGCAGCTGGCGGTGTTCCATAGCCATGATCTCGCCCCCGGGGCTGAGCCCCGTGACGCGCCAGCAGGCGGGGAGCGAGGCCGGTTCGGCGATGAGGCTGTGGTAGCGACCTACGGGCAGGCCCACCGGAAGTCCCCGGAACAGGCCCGTGCCATCGTGTTCCAGGGCCGTGGCCTCGCCGTGCAGGGGCTCGAGGGCGCGGATCACCCGGCCGCCCGTGGCCGCCGCCAGAGCCTGATGGCCCAGGCACACACCCAGCAGGGGCACGGCCCAATCCGAAGCCCCCAGCGCCATGTGAGCGGGACTTTCCGTGGGGTGGCCGGGGCCCGGCGACAGCACCACGGCCTCGGGTCGGAGGGCCTTCGCCTCCTCGAGGGTGATCACATCGTGGCGGATCACGCGCACTTCTGTCCCGAGGGTTTCGAAAGCCTGAACCAGGTTGTAGGTGAAGGAATCAAGGGCATCTATCAGGAGGATCATCGCGCACCTCCGTCCAGCTTCACGCCGAGGGCCTGGGCGATGGCCCCGAGCTTGTGCAGGGTTTCGAAGTATTCGGTCTCGGGATTCGAGGCTCGCACCACCCCGGCGCCGGCCTGGATGTGCGCCGCGCCGCCGGTGTAGACCGCCGTGCGCAGAATGAGGGCCGTATCCAGCACGCCATCGGCCCCCAGCCGCAGCAGGACGCCGCCGTAGGGGCCGCGCACCTCTCCTTCCATTTCGGCGATGCGCTGGCAGGCCCGGAGCTTGGGGGCGCCGCTAACAGTTCCGGCGGGGAAGGCCGCCGCGAGCACATCCAGGGCGTCCAGCCCAGGCTTCAGCTTGGCCTTCACCGTGGTGGTCAGGTGCAGCACATGGCTGGTGCGCTGGAGGGCCAGGGGCAGCTCCACTCGCACACCGCCGGGCACCGCCACGCGGCCCAGGTCATTGCGGGCCAAGTCCACCAGCATCTGGTGCTCGGCCAGCTCCTTGGGATCATGCTTGAGCGCCTCGAAGCGCAGCGCATCTTCCTCGGCGCTGGCGCCCCGGGGCATGGTGCCGGCGATGGGCAGGGTTTCGGCCTCGCCATCCTGGACCCGCACCAGCATCTCCGGCGAGGCCCCCACCAGGGCGAAATCCCCCCACTCGAGCAGGTAGCCATAGGGGCTCGGGTTGAGCCGGCGCAAGCGGCGGTAGGTCTCCAGGGGCGGGGGCGGATCCTCGATGCGGAAGCGCTGGCTGGGCACTAACTGGTACACATCCCCGTCGAGGATGAGTTCCTGGGCCTGGGCCACGGCGCTTTCGAAGGCCTGGCGCGTCATCAGGGCCTTGGCTTCCGGATGGGCCAGACCGGGACCCGGATCCTTGGCGCCTTCCAGAAGACACGCTCGCAGGGCCGCCAGACGCGCGAACCCGATGGCGGGATCGGCATCCAGGGTCTGCAGCTCCGCAACCTGGTGCAGGTGATCAAAGACCAGGGCCGTGTGGAACTGGCGCACCCAGAGACAGGGCAGGCCCAGGCTGTTCCGGGCCGGCAGCGGCAGGCTGGGTTCCAGGGCGCCCATGGCCTCGAAGCAGAGCATCCCGGCGCACCCGACCCCTACGGGCAGCACCTCCCGCAGGGGCGGCAGGCTCGAATCCGGGTCATGGATGATACTGGCGGGAATAGCTCCGGCCAGATCGCGGATGGCTTCCACCCAGCCGGTGGCGGGGGCTTCGAGGCGACACTCCGCCGATCCTTCGATGAGCACGAAGCTGTGGCGTCCCACCCGTTCCCCCAGGTCGCAGGATTCCAGCAGGAGGCTGGCCCCGGCTGGCCGGAGGGCGAGGTAGGCCGCGAGCGGCGTCAGCAGATCGGCTGGCAGCGGATGCCGGATGAGGTGTCTGGGTGGCTGGGACATGGTTTCATTCCACAACAAAAAAGCCCGACCTTGGGGTCGGGCTCGGAGGGTCCGGAATGGCGAAGGCCGCTAGGCCTCGCACGGGGAGCCAACCGAGCCCATACGCCACCACCAAGCCTCAGACGAGAGGCCCCGGCAGGGGTTCGGGAAGGTCAGCACCATGCCTTCGATAAAACCCCACACCGACGGTGTCTGTCAAGTGTGGTTTGATGGGGTATCGCATTCGGATGACCATGCTTTCTGACGAAAGACCCACCACCATTCACACCGAGGAAGCCCTGGCACCCAAGGCACCCTGGTCTTTCTTTGGCGCCGCCCTGCCGGGCGGATTCAGCCGCTGGGGCTGGGGCCTCATGCTCGGCTGGATGCTGGTGCTGTTGGGGCCTGCCCTCGGCTGGGCGGGCCACCTGCGCCGCTCCGCGGGGTGGAGCGCCCTGCCCAATCATTGGGGGGATAGCCTCAGCGCCCGCGATATCTGGGAACTTGTGGTGAACGGCGGCCTCCAGCATCGCCTCACGAATTCCCCCACGGTCCACCTCTTCGGCCTCGGCATCGTCATCGTCCTCTGGTGCGGCTGGCGCCTGCAGGCCGACCGGGTCGGACTGCAGGCCCGCCTGGGCTCCTGGCTGCTGGGGGCCCTGGACACGGTCCTCATCGGCTTCCTCCCTTTGGGACTCGTGGCGTGGATGGCCGACTTCCTGCTTGGAAAGGCCTGGGGCTCCGGGCTGGAAGCGCTTGGCTGGCTGGCCTTCTTCGGCCGCCCCCTGGTCTGGATGGCCCTGGTTGCCGCCCTCAACCTACAGTGGTGGCTTTGCCGCCTCGGTCGTGCCGCGAAACCGTCCAGGGGCTACCGCGCCCATCTCGCAGACTCATTCCTGGGGCTCTGGTCCCACCCCATCCAGTGGGGGCTTGTCTCAGTCGGCGGGGCCGCGCTCCGCTCCCTGCTCCCCTTCCTGTTGCTGCTGCTGGCCTGGCGGATGGGGGGCGGCACGACCTTCCGGGTCTGGCTGTTCCTGCTGCTGCAGTTGCTCGTCACGACCGTGAATGGGTGGCTCATGGGCTGGCTGCTCCGGACCACCGCCCTGTTCTGGCGCCACGACGCCCTCGTCCGCTCAGAGATGGTTACGCTTAAGGAATCCATTCGTGAAGCTGAAGCTGTCTAGTCTTCTCCTTGTTTCCATGTTTTCCCTTCCCTTGGTGGCGCAGCCGCCAAGCGCCAAAGCAGAAGTCATCCCTATCGCCGCGACCGTACCCGAGGACGCTGAAGTCCAAAAGGTCATCGCGCCCCTGGCCGCGGAGATCAAGGCCACCTTCGACCAACCCCTGGTGCAGGCGCCGAAGGGTGTCTTCCGGGGCCGCCGCGGCGAGGAGAACCTGCTGGGCTACTGGGTTTCCGACGTGATGCGGCGGGCCGCCCAGGAGGTGCTGGGCAGTCCCGTCCGCTTCGCCATCACCAATGCTGGTGGCCTTCGCGCGAACCTGCGTCCCGGCCAGCTCAAGGTGGCCGATATCTTCGAGATGATGCCCTTCGAGAACGAGCTGGTGGTCATCGAACTTACAGGCGCCGAGGTTATCGAGGTGGTGAAGGAGGGCATCGTACGACGGGGTGGCGAGCCCTGCTCCGGCGTCAAGGCCGTGGTGACCGGCACCCCCGAGGCCGCGATCTACACCCTCATGTGGGAGGACGGTAATCCCATCGATCCCGCGATGACGGTGAAGGTCGCAACCTCCGACTACCTGTACGGCGGCGGCGATTCCATCCCCACCCTGAAGAAGGGCCGCAAGCCCTTCACCACGGGGCTGACCCTCCGCCAGATGCTGCTGGACCAGTGCGCGATCCTGGCCAGGGAGAAGCAGGACCTGCTGCCCCCGGCCCCCGGCCGCTACAGCATCCCGATCCCCATCCAGGAAGCCATCCGCGACAAGAAGTTCAAGCTCTAGGGGCCTGTGATGGATCGTCGGACTTTCCTCGCCTCCCTCGGTGCCGCCACCGTCGCCCCCCACCTGCCCCTGCGGGCCACGGAGGCGCTGAATTCCGGCCGCATCACCCTGCTGCATACCAACGACACCCACTCCCGCATCGAGCCCTTCGGCCCGGGCAATGGGGCCATCAGCGGGCTGGGCGGCATGGCCCGCCGGGCGACCCTGGTGAAGCAGCTGCGGCAGCAATTGGGACCGGTGTTGCTGCTGGACGCGGGCGACACCTTCCAGGGCACCCCCTACTTCAACCGCTACAAGGGCCGCCTCGACTACCAGCTCATGCGCATGGTGGGCTACGATGCCGGCACCCTGGGCAACCACGACTTCGACAACGGCGTGGGGATGCTGGTGGAAGCCATGGACTCCATGGAGAAGCTCCAGCACAAGAATCCGCCCTTCAGCTTCGTGAACTGCAACTTCGACTTCAAGGGCGCGCCGGAGCTGGGCAAGCGGGTGCGACCCTACCTGGTGCGGGACTTCCCGGGCCTCCGGGTGGGCCTCACGGGCGTGGGGGTGGCCTTCGCCGGGCTGGTGGCCCCGAAGAACCACGAGGGCATCGGCTGGCGGGATCCCTATGAAAGCCTGCGGCCCGTGGTGCAGCGGCTGCGCGAGGTCGAAAAAGTGGATCTGGTGGTGGTGCTTTCCCACCTGGGCTACAACCTGAACGGGAGTGCCCCGGACGACTTGCAGATGCCGGGTCGGGTGGCAGGCATCGATGCCATCATAGGCGGGCACTCCCACACCTTCCTGGAGACCCCCACCAAGGTGGCCCAGGCCCGGGGCGAGACGCTGATCTTCCAGGTGGGGTTCGGGGGTGTGAACCTGGGCCGCATGGACTTCGCCGTGGCCAGAGGGGCGGTCAAGGCCGCCTCCGGAGCTGCCATGCCAGTGATGGCTTGATCAATCCGGCGTGACCGAAGTCCCAACCCTCCGCCATCCCGGGCAAAGCCGCTTGAAACAAGGCTTTTCCCATGGGAGTCTGCTTGTTCACCAATCAAAGGACAATCGTCTCGTCAGTCATCGAAGGCCTGGACGAACGTGAATCCAAAGGAGCGACCATGACCCCGCACACCATCATCTGGACCGAGATCGACGAGGCACCGGCCCTGGCCACCTATTCGCTGCTCCCCATCATCCAGGCCTTCACGAATGGCACGGGCGTCGCAGTCGAGACACGCGACATCTCCCTGGCGGGTCGCATCCTCGCCAACTTCCCCGATCACCTCACCGCCAGCCAGAAGATTCCTGATTTCCTGACCCAGCTGGGCGAGCTGGCCCAGAAGCCCGAAGCCAACATCATCAAGCTGCCCAACATCAGCGCCTCCATCCCCCAGCTCATCGCCGCCATCAAGGAGCTGCAGGCCCAGGGCTTCAATGTTCCCGACTACCCGGAGCAGCCGAAGAACGACGCCGAGAAGACCGTCCAGACCCGCTACGCCAAGGTCCTGGGCAGCGCCGTGAATCCCGTGCTCCGCGAAGGCAACTCCGATCGTCGTGCCCCCCTTTCCGTGAAGAACTACGCCAAGAAGCACCCCCACAAAATGGGCGCCTGGGCGGCCGGTTCCAGGGCCCGCGTGGCCCACATGAGCACCGGCGACTTCTATGGCAGCGAGACCTCGGCCACGGTCCCCAAGGCCACCACCGTGCGCATCGAGTTCGTGGGCGAGGATGGCACCGTCAAGGTCCTGAAGGAGAAGACGCCTCTGCTTGATGGCGAAGTCCTCGACTCCTCCGTCATGAACGTCAAGGCGCTGCGAGCCTTCTACACCGAACAGATCGAGGCCGCCAAGAAAGAGGGGCTGCTGCTGTCCCTCCACCTCAAGGCCACCATGATGAAGATCTCGGATCCCGTCATGTTCGGCCACGCGGTGACCGTGTTCTACAAGGACGTGTTCGAGAAGCACGCCGCCGTCATCAAGGAGCTGGGCGTCAACACCGCCAATGGCCTGGGCGATCTCTACGCCAAGATCCAGACCCTGCCAGAAGCCAAGCGCGCCGAGATCGAGGCCGACATCCAGGCCGTCTACGAGACCCGCCCGGCCCTGGCCATGGTGGATTCCGACAAGGGCATCACGAACCTGCACGTGCCCAACGACATCATCGTGGACGCCTCCATGCCTGTGGTGGTGCGCGATTCCGGCAAGATGTGGGGAGCCGATGGCAAGCTCCAGGACACCCTCGCGATGATCCCTGATCGCTGCTACGCGACGATGTACAAGGCGATCATCGAGGACTGCCAGCAGCATGGCGCCTTCAACCCCGCCACCATCGGCAGCGTCCCCAACGTGGGCCTCATGGCCCAGAAGGCCGAGGAATACGGCTCCCATGACAAGACCTTCTTCGCCCCGGCCGCCGGCACCATCCGCGTGGTGGATACCGCCGGCGCGACGCTGCTATCCCAGAAGGTGGAGGCCGGCGACATCTTCCGGGCCTGCCAGGCCAAGGATGCGCCCATCCAGGACTGGGTGAAGCTGGCGGTCAGCCGCGCCCGCATCACCGGCGCACCGGCCATCTTCTGGCTGGACAAGAACCGCGCCCACGACGCCCAGATCATCGCCAAGGTGGAGACCTACCTGAAGCAGCACGACACCGCCGGCCTGGATATCCGCATCATGCATCCCGTCGAGGCCATCAAGTTCTCCTGCGACCGCATCCGCGTCGGCAAGGACACCATCTCCGTCACCGGCAACGTCCTGCGCGACTACCTCACGGACCTGTTCCCCATCATCGAGCTGGGCACCAGCGCGAAGATGCTTTCCGTCGTGCCCCTGCTGGGTGGTGGCGGTCTCTTCGAAACCGGCGCCGGCGGCTCGGCCCCCAAGCACGTGCAACAGTTCCAGAAGGAGGGCTACCTGCGCTGGGATTCCCTCGGCGAGTTCTCCGCCTTCGCCGCCTCGCTCGAGCATGTGGCCAACACCTTCAAGAATGCCAAAGTGGGCGTCATGGCCGAGACCCTGGACCTGGCCATCGCCAAGTTCTTGGACAACGACAAGTCCCCCGCCCGCAAGGTCGGCCAGATCGACAACCGGGGCAGCCACTTCTACCTGGCCCTCTACTGGTCCGAAGCCCTGGCCGCCCAGACCAAGGATAAGGACCTGCAGGCCCGCTTCACCCAGATCGCCGGCCAGCTCGCCGCGAACGAGGCCAAGATCAATGCCGAGCTCATCGGCGCCCAGGGCAAGCCCGCGGACATGGGTGGGTATTACCACCCGGACAAGGCCAAGACCGGCGCCGCCATGCGGCCGAGTGCGACCTTGAATGCGATCATCGAGGGTTTGAAGTAGTCTGCATTTAGCAGTGCTCCGGGACTGCGTCCCGGAGATGGAAACGGCCCGCGTTTGCGGGCCGTTTTCTTATCTTCGAATCGCGGACGGTCGCATTCAGGCTGACAGGACACCAAACTTTGAGTCGTCAAGATTTTGCGTCATGATTGTCCGATTACCTCCTGGATGGATGAACCGCCATGACATCTGCGTCGCTTATAGTTGGTCTGGTTCTATGGGTGGGTGTGTTGGCCGGAGCGCCTCCTCGACCACTCAAGGCTATGGATGCAGGCGTGGACCCAGCTTTCACTCGGGAGACGGTGCAGGCCCTTAGAAGTGCCTTGAGCCTTGAGTATTTCGATCCCACGGTGGCCGCCGGGGCTTCAGAGGCTTTGCAGAAGCTCCTTGCCGAGGGCCGATACCAGAAAGTCCCGACGATCGAGGCGTTGGCAAGGATACTGACGGAAGACCTCTATGCCATTACGAAGGACAAGCACCTCAGGGTGTCACCTGTTGTGGAAGCCTTGCCCAGCCCTGTAATGACTATTGCGAAGGATGACACGCCACGCGAGGTGCTGGCACGGCGAACAAATTTCGGCATTCAACGGATTGAAATCCTGTCGGGCAATGTGGGATATCTCAACCTCACAGCCTTCTATCGCCCAAACGAGGCCCGCGAAGTCATTGCTTCAGCCATGGCGGCCCTGCGCCACACAGATGCACTCATCCTCGATCTGCGCGAGAACGGGGGTGGGTCAACGGAAACCATGGCCCTGCTGGCGAGCTACTTCTACGAAGCCCAGGGGCTTCCTCTTTTCGAGGTGTTCCCAAGACCACCCGCCAAAGTTGCCAAATTCATGACCGAAGCCACCCCCCTTCCCGACCGGAATGAGCGGAGACCCACCTACGTTCTGGTTTCCGGAAACACCTGGTCGGGTGGCGAGGGGCTCGCGTTTATCCTTCAAGACCGCCATCGGGCCGAAGTGATTGGTGGAATAACGGCAGGAGCTGGGAATCAAGCGCGGCCACATCTCCTCAACGCCCGGTTCGAAGTGACCATCCCCAACGGAAGTGTTCGCACGGCCATTCGAAATCAAAGCTGGGAGGGTATCGGTGTGATACCTGACGTTTCAGCCGCTCCCTCGGATGCGTTGCGTATCGCCCATGCGCGGGCTCTTCAGAAGCTGTTAAAAAATACCCCCAATGGGATCTGGCAGGATGCGCTCAGGAAGTACCTGGCCTCGCTCGCGAAACAGATGGATTGAATCAGAAGCTCTTCCCGGGATGAAGTCCCGCCCGACGGAATTCGGCGCAGCCGAATTCCGCAAGTCAGAACAGACCGACAATCTTTCCGCTTTCGAGGTCGACATCCACGTCATAGAACCCGGGTCGCGTCGGCAGGCCGGGCATGGTGGCCATCTTGCCGATCAGGGGATACAGGAAACCGGCGCCCACGCTGGCCCGGATGTCCCGCAGGGGGATGCGGAAGCCCGTGGGCACGCCCTTGAGGGCAGGATCGTGGCTGAGGCTCAGGTGGGTCTTGGCCATGCAGATGGGCAGACGGTCATAGCCCAGCCGAGTGTAGGCCGCGATGCGGGCCTCGGCCTCGGGGGAATAGTCCACGCCATCGGCGCCGTAGATCTCCCTGGCGATGGTCTCGATCTTCTGCTTGATGGGTTCGTCCAGCTCGTAGAGGAACCGGAAACTCGAAGGCCGTTCGCACACCCTGACCACGGCCTGGGCCAAGTTGATGGCTCCTTCCCCGCCCAGGGCCCAGTTCTGGCAGACCACAGCGTCCTCGGCGCCGCTTTCCAGGGAGGCCCTGCGCACCAGGTCCAGCTCGGCCTCAGAATCCGTGGCGAAGCCGTTGACCGCCACCACCACGGGAATGCCGAACTTGCGGGCGATGCGGATGTGATGGAGCAGGTTGGGCAGCCCCTTGTTCAGGAGCTCCAGGTTCTCCTCTACGTAGACCGGATCCAGGGGCTTACCTGCCACGACCTTGGGCCCGCCGCCGTGCATCTTGAGGGCCCGGACCGTGGCCACCAGCACCACTGCATCGGGCACCAGGCCCGACACCCGGCACTTGATGTCGAAGAACTTCTCCATGCCCATGTCGGCGCCGAAGCCCGACTCGGTGATGACATAGTCCGCCAGCTTGAGACCGATCTGGTCCGCCAGGATGGAGCTGTTGCCATGGGCGATGTTGGCGAAGGGCCCGGCGTGCACGAAGACCGGCGTGCCCTCCAGGGTCTGCATGAGGGTGGGCTTCAGGGCATCCTTCATGAGCACGGTCATGGCGCCCGCCACGCCGAGGTCCTCCGCGGTGACGGCTTCGCCCTGCCGGTTGAGGCCGACCACCATGGCGCCAAGCCGATGCCGCATATCCGAGAGTCCTGTCGTGAGGGCCAACACGGCCATGATTTCGCTGGCCACAGAGATATCGAAGCCGGTCTCCCGGGCGAAGGCCTGCTCTTCCTCGCCTCTCCCCACGGTGACACCCCGGAGAAACCGGTCGCTGGTATCCATGACCCGGCGCCAAGCGATGGCGGTCGGATCCAGGTCCAGGCGGCAAATCCGGCGGCGTTCCTCAGGTGTGAAGGCTTCGGGATCACCCTTGGTGATGCCCAGCTTCACGCAGCGAAGTTGGAGGGAACGTGGAAATTTCCTTCCGCCTTTTCCCTTTGGGAAAATGCGCTCGAATAACTGCTCGTCGGAAGCACCCGCTTCGTGCAGCATGCGGGCGTCGAGGGCGGCGGCGCAGAGGTTGTGGGCGGCGGTGATGGCGTGAATGTCGCCAGTCAAGTGGAGGTTGAAGTCCTCCATGGGGATGACCTGACTGTAGCCGCCACCCGCGGCGCCGCCCTTGATGCCGAAGGTGGGGCCCTGGCTGGGCTGGCGGATGCAAGTGAGGACGCGCTTCCCGAGGTGGGCGCCCAGGGCCTGGCTGAGTCCCACCGTGGTGGTGGTCTTGCCTTCGCCGAGAGGTGTCGGCGTGATGGCGGTGACATCAATGTAGTGGCCGTTGGGGCGCTCCCGCAGTCGCTCCAACACCTCCAGGCGCACCTTGGCCTTGGTGGGGCCGTAGAACTCGAGCTCGTCCTCCTGCAGCCCCAGTTCCCCGGCCACCACTCCGATGGGCTTGAGCGACGCCGCCTGGGCGATGGCCAGGTCCGATGGCACTGGGGACCTGCGCTGCAGGACCGTGGGGGTGAAGGGCCTCGTGATGGAATCCATGCCAGCTCCTCGAAAAGATCCACATCAAAGATGAGGTAGGGATCCCCTTTTGCCCAACCTACTCCGGGTTTGTTGATTGCGGTCACAGCAACCTCCATGCTGGATACATGCGTCGATTGAATGGGGTCGTGACCCACCGGTTCCGGGAGAAGGCCTCGGTCTTCCTCACGGAACTGCACCCCGCCCGGGACAGCGGGGAACGGGCCCAGGTGCAGGCGGTATTGCGCCGTCGCGATTTCGACGCCACCCACCACTGCAGCGCCTGGCGGGAGGGGGTTCCAGTGGTGGCCTTCGGCTCCGACGATGATGGCGAGCCTTCGGGGACCGCCGGTCGGCCCATGCTCGCGGTGCTTGAGGGCGCCCAGGTGTCGGATCTCATGGCCGTCTGCGTCCGGTGGTACGGCGGCACCAAGCTCGGCACCGGGGGTCTGGTGCGGGCCTACACCGAAGGGGTGCAGGGTGCCCTGGCGGTGGCCGACGCGGCCAAGGCCTGGGAGGAGGTCCGCATCCTCCGCAGGGGCGAGATCCGCGTGCCCACCGCCCAGGCCCACCTGCCCTTTGCCCTGCTCGGGGCTTTCCCTGAGGCCGCAGCCCTGGACCAGCGCTTCGATGGCGAGTCGGCGCTCCTGCGCTTCGAATGTCCGCCAGACCTGGCGCCAGCCCTCGACCACGCCTGGCGGGAACGAAGCCGCGGCGGGGTCATTCGCTGGGGCTGACCGCTCGCCGGTCCTGACCCTCCATTCGCCGATCCCCGGCCAACATGGGCTAGGGATGCCCGTAGCTTGGACATGCGGAAGGAGAAGGCCATGATCCACACGGGATGGTTCATCGATAGCCCCTGGTGGTGGCTGATGGTGTGGCTGCCCAGCCTGGGTTTCCTGTTCTCCTTCGGCTCAGGACGAAAGGAACATCGCTCATGAATCCCCAAGAACGCCGCCCCCTCTTTTCCGTGAAGCTGGTCTTCGGCCTGACGGTCATCGCCCTGGGCCTGATCTTCATGGCGGACAGCCTTCGCCTCTACGATGCCTGGCACCTGCTCACCTGGTGGCCTCTGGCCCTGGCCGCCTTCGGCCTCGCCCGGCTGGCCCAGGACGGCCCTCTCAGCCTTAGAGGTCATGTCTGGCTGGCGTTTTCGGCCGCCGGATTCGTCCACCAGTTCGGCCCCTGGGGCCTGTTGGAGCGGTGGTGGCCGGCCTTCCTGATCTGGGGTGGGGCCATCGTCACCTTGCGTGCGATCTTCCCCCAGCCGAAGCGGATCAAGCGCTCCAAATCCCTGCCCCCATCGCCAACCCCCACCGATTCCTGTGATCCTGGAACCGACGCCCCACAGGTGAGGCCATGACCGCCCCTGACGAAGCCAAGGCCCCCAGCCCTTTCAGCCCCAAGCTGGTGCTGGGCGTGGCCATCATCGTGGCGGGCCTAGTGCTCACCCTGGACAATCTCGGCCTCATCGAGGCCCACACCATCTTCAAGCTCTGGCCCCTGGTGCTGGTGGCCATGGGCATCGCCAAGCTTCGCCAGGAGGGCAGTGGCGGGGGCATGGGGGGTTGGTTCCTCGTGCTGGCGGGAGCCTTCCTGCTGCTCTTCACCTTCGCCCGGGGCCACATGGCCGAAGCCCTGGCCCCCATGCTGGTGGTGGCCGTGGGCATTCTCATCGTCATCAAGGCACTGAAGCAAAGCCGCGGCGTGCCGCCGGAACTGTCTCGCTCCGAGGACTTTCTCCAGGGCACGGCCATCTTCGGTGGCTTCAAGCGACGGGTCGGCACCCAGGCCTTCAAGGGCGGTGAGCTGACAGCCATCTTCGGCGGCTACGAGGTCGACCTCCGCCAGGCCGCGCTGGATTCTGGCCAGGCTCAAATCGACGTCTTCGTGCTCTTCGGCGGTGGCGAGATCCGCGTCCCCGAGGGCTGGGAGATCGCCAACCGCGCCACCGCCATCGCCGGTGCCCTGAATGACAGCACCCACCATGGCCCGACCACGGCGGAGGCCCGGCCCCGGCTCGTGATCACCGGGCTGATCCTCTTCGGGGGCACGGAAGTGAAGTCTTAGGGTCTGTCTTCGAAATGGGGTGTGGCCGCGCAAGGGGCACCGCCCAAGCGAGATAAGGAGAACGACGATGACAATAACGGCACTATTGGCGAGGAGTTCGACGCAGTATCGCGCAGGGCGCTGCCCCTTGCCCTCCAGGACACCGCCAGCCGCGCGCCCAGCCGCGTTAGCGGCCCTGGCTCGGGCCTGTGGCCCTCGGGGCTGTGCCCCCGCCACCGGCTGCGCCGATGCGGCCCTATTCGCTTTGCGAATGGTGAACGATGAACCACATCGCCCTGCGGCCACTGCGTTGATGGATCACGCGGCTGACGGCGTCGCGGCTCGCATCCATTTTGAAGACAGACCCTGATGCATCCATTACTCGCCAGCCGGGCGCGGTTGGGGGCCTACCTGCTGGGGTGGGCCCCCATCACCCTGCTGCTGACGGGTATCGCCCGGAGCCAAGGCTGGAGCTGGGCCGAGGCCGGATTGCTGGCCTTGCCCCTCTGCCTGCTCGCGGCTTTCCTGTTCCTGTCCGCTTGGTTCCTCTGCCGGGCGCTCCCCCTGGGACGTTCTCTGGAGAGCCTCGGACCCCACGCCGCGGCCTGGGGCATGGCGGCGGCCCTGATGGGCGGCCTCTGGGCGGGCCTGGCCTGGATCCTGGCTCGCTTGCTGGCCTGGATTCCGGGCCTGGGCGCTTTGCCCCAGCGAGTGGGCATCGCCCTGCCCGTGCTCACGGGCCTGGGCATCCTGCTCTATCTGGCCTCCGTGGCCCTCAGCTACCTGATGCTGGCCCAGGACCGGGCCATCGAGGCGGAGCGGAAGGGCGCGGAGCTGCAGCTTCTGGCCCAGGAATCTGAGCTCAAAGCCTTGCGGGCACAATTAAATCCACACTTTCTCTTTAACAGTCTGAATTCCCTTTCGGCACTCACGGCCGTGGACCCGGCCCGGGCCCGGGAGATGTGCGTGCTGCTTTCGGATTTCCTGCGCCGCAGCCTGGGCCTGGGGGAGCGCCGACTGGTGGCCCTGCGGGAGGAACTTGATCTGGCCGAGGCCTACCTGGCCATCGAGCAGATCCGCTTCGGGACGCGCCTCCGGCTGGCCTGGGCCGTGGACCCCGCCACCGAACCGGCCCTGCTCCCCACGCTGCTTCTGCAGCCGCTGGTGGAGAATGCCATCAAGCATGGGATTGCCGCCCTGCCCGAGGGGGGCACCCTGTCCCTGGCCGCCGATGTGGTGGAGGGGCACGTGATCCTGAAGGTGGAGAACCCGATGGACGCCGACGCCCCCGCCCCCTTGGGCCTCGGCCTCGGTCTCCGCCAGGTCCGCCAGCGCCTACTGGGGCGCTTCGGCAGCCGGGCTCGTTTCGAGACCACGATGCTGGACGGCGTCCATCGCGTCACCCTGGTGTTCCCCCTGGAGACCGAACTATGAAAGCCCTGATCATCGATGACGAGGACTTGGCCCGTGCCGTGGTGCGCGAGCATCTTGCCGCCCACCCGGATGTGGAGGTGGTGGGCGAGTGCGCCAACGGCTTCGAGGCGCTCAAGGCAGCGGCCCAGCATGAGCCCGATCTGATCTTCTTGGATATCCAGATGCCCAAGCTGGACGGCTTCGAGGTGATGGAACTGCTCGAAGCCGAAGGCAAGCGCCCCGCTGTGGTGTTCGTGACCGCCTACGATCAGCACGCCCTGCGGGCCTTCGAGGCCCAGGCCGTGGACTACCTGCTGAAGCCTTTTTCGAAGGAGCGCTTCGATGCGGCCTTGACCAAGGCCCGTGCGCTTCACGCGGCCCAGCCGGGCACTCCAGCGCCAGTCGCGGCCGAACTGGCCGCCGCCGCCCGGCAAGGCAAGCCTCTGGAGCGCATCGTGGTTAAGGATGGTCCCAAGGTCACCGTGGTCCACCTGGATCGGCTGGACTGGGTGCAGGCCCAGGATGACTACGTCCTGCTGCGGACTGAGGGGAAGAACCTGCTCAAGCAGCAGACCCTGGCGCACTTGGAACTCCAGCTCGATTCAAGCCGTTTCATCCGCATCCACCGCAGTTACATCCTGAACCTCGACCGCCTTATTCGCATCGAACAGGATAGCAAGGAACACCGCGACGCCATCCTCCGGGATGGGACCCGCCTGCCCGTGAGCCGTGCAGGCTACCAGCGGCTACGCGAGCTGTGGGAAGGCGACAGCCTCTAGCGGTAGTCTCTAGATCGGCGCGTGCAGCCTGCAGGGATGGAGATCGCAGTGGCCGCACCGGCCTGAACAGGGCAAGGCCCTGGGTTGGTCGAAGACTTCGGTCATGAGAGAAGACCGTTCCATGGTCGGAATGGCAGTGGACATCCGCACCACATGCTCGCTCCGCTCGGATCCCGAGGGCGAGTCAGGGTGGTGTGCGGCGGTTCTGGGCATGGAAAGCTAGGCCTCCGGCCTTCGGAAACTCTTTGCCACCTTCTGCATGAGCAGGGGATCGCCTTCGATCTGTATCTTGCCGGTCATGAAGGCCTCCTGGGCATTCAGCGTTCCGGTGCTCATGGCCACGAAGTCATCGGGCTTCGCTTTCAGGAGCGTATCACAGGGTTTGAGTAGCCGGGGGAAGACCATGCAGACGCCCTGACGGATGAGGAGGGTGTAGCCCATGTCCTCGATCTGGTAACCCACGACTGCTTCGAGATCCCCAGCCTTTTCCGCATTAAACCGCTCGGGCATGGATTCCAGCAGGGCCTGGGCGGGGTTCACGTCTGCATCAAAATGAGCGGTATAGGCTGCCACCTTGCTCAGATCCCCCTTCACGGTGATGGCGCCGCCCAGGAGGGCCGCCACCAGGTTGAGCTTGCCGGCATTGAGGGCCGCGAAATCCGCATCGCTGATGGCCAGGGCCGCCCCGCCTTCCACTTCCCCGGAGCGCACGGAGAGGCCTTCAGGGCTGAAGTCCAGGCGGTACGGGATGCCATCGACCTTCACTTCCAGGGTGCCGCTGGCGCCCCCCTTGTAGCGTCGGCGCAGGGTGGCCAGGGCCTTGCCGCCTGGGGTATCGGGATAGCTGATCTCCGGCTCGGCGGACCAGGTCTTCCAGGCCTTGCGGAGCAGGGCCATGTCACCCAAGTAGCGCAGGTGACCCCCCAGCAGGGCCGGGCCGGGATCGGCCAGGCCACAGACCAGGGCCCGCACTGCCGCCTCATCTCCGGTCACTTCCGCCCCAACGCCCCAGCTTTCCCCGCCCACGGTCACCTTGAGGCCAGGACCCGCCAGAGCCAGGCGGGCAGTCACCAGGTCTTTGAGCGGCTTCAACGGGCCGCCTTGTTTCTGGGGCTTCTTGAAGAACTTGGGGAATTTCTGAAGCAGGCCCAGATCGCCAGTGCCCTTGAGCTTGCCCGTCATGAAGGCCTGCATGGGATCGAGCTTGCCTTCGTTCAGCGCGATCCAATCCTCGGCACCGATCACCACCACCGAGGTGGCATCGGGCTTGGCCTCCCGCTTCAGGGAGAAGGCACCATTCTCGATGAGGCAGGCGTAGTCGCCCCCCCCTTCGCCCGTCACCTGGTAGTAGACGGATACGTTGAGCCCCTGTGCCTTCTCAGGCAGGAACAGCTCGGGCATGAGCGCGAAAATGCCATCCACGGACAGAGCCATCAGATCACCTCGGAGTGTTGGATCGAGCATGGCCGGGCCTCTGGGGCTGGCGCAACGGTTACCGGGAGTCAGGTCCCAACGAATCTTTCTCCGGGCGCAGAAGAGGCCATCCGGCCACTTCTGCGCGATGGTGAGTGCCTCACTTCAGGTAACCCACGCCGGTTCGGGGAAGGCGGTCAGAGTCCCAGTTGATCCATCCGCACGGTCAATCGTCCCTCGGAGAACAGCAGGTCATCGGGATCCTTGGACCGGGCCCGCCAGGCTTTCACGAAGCCCTGGTCCCCGCGCTCAGCGGACACCGCATCCGCGAGGGCCTCGCCGCCGGGCAGGTTCTTGGGTGTAAGGGCATACACCGGATCGGCGAAGGCGATGGCTGGGTCCACCCAGGTCCACCCCTGGGCGCGGAAGAAGTCGATGACGTCGCCTAGGAAGAGGCCGTTCAGCAGGCGGCTGTGCATGAGGATGACGTGCGGGATTTCTCGGCCGAAGACCTCGCGGCTCCATGCGTCATAGAACCGGGCGCAGGCCCAGAGGTGCTTCAGGTAGAGGTCGCGGTAGGGTGCCAGGTCGGCCTTCGGCTCCCTCTCCAGGCGCTTCCGCAGCCGCTCATCGAGCAGCCAGTCCGCGGTGTCGATGCTGACGTGGCCGATGGCAACGCCGCGAGTCTTCAGGAAAGCGTAAAAGCCATCCCGCTTGGCCACGGTGTTACCTGCCCTCAGGAAGGGGTAGCGGTAGAGCCTGGTGAAGCCCGGCACATCGCGGATCAGGGCTTCGCCTTTCAGGACATCCGCCTCGTAGGCCGCCAGGGTCACTTCGTCGCGATTCAGGTCCCAGTGACTGTAGCTGTGGTTGGCGAGCCGGTGGCCGGCCGCACTCCAAGCCCGGAAGATGGCCCTCCCTTCGGGCGAGTCGCCCCCGTTCACACCATTGGTGAAAAGGATGGCCTGTACCTTCCGGTCCTTCAGGGTCTTCAGCATCGCCTCGTGCTGGGCGGGGGCCGTCAGGATGGGCGAAGGTCGCAGGGAGGGGGCGTCATCCAGGCTGAGGGCCACCTTCTGGGCAGCCAGCGGCAGCGCGAGCAGCAGACAGAACAGTCGTCGAAGCAAGGTTCCCCCAAGTTTCCTGGCCCAAGGCTGGCCCCAGTCGCCACAATCGTCCCATGAGGATCGCCGCCATTGATGTCGGATCGAACTCCATCCACATGGTGGTGGTGGAGGCGGATCCCATGGGCGGACAGCTGGTGCTGGCCCGGGAGAAGGTCATGGTGCGCCTGGCCCGGGGCGAGGCGAAATCCGGTGAGATAGGGCCCGAGGCCTTCCGGGCCGGCCTGGAAGCCCTGGCCCAGATGGCCAAGACCATCCGGGATTTCGGCTGCGAGACCCTCATGGCCTGCGGCACGGCGGCCCTTCGGGATGCCAAGAACGCCCAGGCCTTTGTATTGGAGGCCGAGAAGCTGGGCATCCCCATCCAGGTCATCTCGGGCGAAGAGGAAGCCCGGCTCATCCACCAGGCCGTCTCCCACGCCATTCCCTTTCCACCGGAGCCGGTGGCTCTGGTCGATATCGGGGGCGGCAGCACCGAGCTGACATGGGTGCAGACCAGCCGGGTGGCGGCCAGCATCTCCCTGCCCTGGGGCCTCCAGCGCCTGGCGGACGCGGCTCAGACGTCAGACCCACCGACTGCCCATGACCTCAAGCGCCTCCGGAAGATGATCCGCCGCATTCTGAAGAAGGCCCGCAAGGATCTGCCGTCGGAGCTGCCGGTTCCCACGCTGATCCTCGGCACCTCGGGCACCCTGGAGGATCTGGCGAAGGGGGCCGCCGCGGGGCAGGCCTTCAGTGTCGAGCAGTTGAGGCACTTCGCCCTGGAGCTCTGGCGCGCCGATACGCAGGAACGGGTGGAACGCCTCGGGGTGGATCCCAAGCGGGCGGAAGTGTTGCACGTCGGGGCCATCTGGGCGCTTTCGCTGATGGAATGGCTGGGCACGCCGCCCCTGCGCCACCTGCCCGTGGGCCTGCGGGAAGGCATGGTCTGGGAGGCGCTCAAGCACGGTGGCGCCGCCATCCCACCTCTGGCTGACCGGCGCCGGGCCTCCATCGAACACCTGGCCTCTCGCCTCGACCCCGACCCCGGCCACAGCCGCCAGGTGGCCCGTCTGGCCGACGAGCTCTTCGTCTCGCTCCAGCCCCATTTCGAACTGGGCGATACGGAACGCCAGTGGCTGGCCTATGCCTCCCGCCTGCACGACATCGGCTTCTCCATTTCCGAAAAGGGCCACCACAAGCATGGCGAGTACCTGATCCGGAACGCCACCCTGCCGGGCTTCTGGCCCGAGGAGGTGGAGGTGCTTTCCCAGGTAGTCCGCTTCCACCGGGGCAAGGCCCCGCACCACGCCAAGCATGAGGCCTTCAGGGCCCTGGCGCCCTGGCACCGACAGGTGGTGCGCAAGCTGGCGGCTATCTTGCGGGGAGCCGATGCCCTGGACCGGCGTCGACGCCAGGCGGTCCACCACCTGGCCGTTGAGGTCGGCGATGAGCGCCTGCACCTCATTCTGGATGCCGCCGGAGACGTGGATCAGGAGGTGGATGCTTTCCTGGAGAAGGGAACCCTGCTGGGAACCCTGCTGGACCGCCGGATTGAAGTCACCGTAGTCTGAAGCCTTCATGACCCTCGACGAACTTATCAACGACTGGAACGGCCTCCCCTCGACGGACGCCAGGATTCCCCTGCTTAATGACGAAACCCTGCGGGACGGCCTGCAGAGCCCCTCGGTCCGCGATCCCGATATCGCCGCCAAGCGGGACCTGACCCACCGTCTGGCCCGCCTGGGCGTGGATGCCGTCAACCTCGGCATGCCCGGGGCCGGTCCCAAGGCCCTGGCGGCCGTGCGGGCCCTGGTGGTGGAGATCCGCGATCACCGCCTGCCCCTCTCCCCCAACGTGGCCGTGCGCACCCTGGAAGCCGACCTGGTCCAGGTGGCCGAGATCCAGCAGCGCTCCGGCGTGCCCCTGGAAGCCGGTGCCTTTCTCGGTTCCAGCCCCATCCGCATGGACGTGGAGGGCTGGGATCTGGGCTTCCTGGTCGATACCGCCCGCAAGGCCGTCGCCTTCTGCCAGCGCCACGAAGTGCCCGTGATGATGGTGACCGAGGACAGCACCCGGGCCCGGCCGGAGGTGCTGAAGGCCATCTATGGCGCGGCTCTGGACGAAGGGGCCCAATCCATCTGCCTGTCAGATACCTGCGGCCACGCCACGCCAGACGGCGTGCGCCGGCTGGTGAGATTCATCAAGGACGAGGTGGTGAAGGACCGCTCCGTGCGCATCGACTGGCATGGCCATAACGACCGGGGCCTGGGCGTGGCCAACGCAATCGCCGCCTTCGAGGCCGGCGCAGACCGGCTCCACGGGAGCATCCTGGGCATCGGCGAGCGCTGCGGCAACGTGGCCCTGGACCAGCTCATGATCAACCTGCACCTCATGGGCTTTCCGAAGGGCGATCTCTCGGATCTGCCCGCCCTGGCTGAGCGCGTGGCCGAGTTGTGCGACGTGGAGATCCCCGCCAACTATCCCGTCCTGGGCCGGGATGCCTTCCGCACCGGCACAGGCGTCCATGCCGCCGCCATCGTGAAGGCCCTCCACCGCGGGGACGTGGAACTGGCTGATGCCGTCTACTCCGGCGTTCCCGCGGCCCTGGTGGGGCGTCGTCAGGAGATCGAGATCGGCCCCCTGGCCGGCCACAGCAACGTCATCTACTGGCTGGAGATGAACGGCTACGACCCCAACCCAGGCCGCGTGGACCGCATCCTGCGGACTGCCAAGAACAGTGCCAGGATCCTCAGCGAAGGGGAGATCCGGGCGGCGCTTTGATCACCTCAGCCCGCTGATATCTCCGGCACTGAGCCGCCGGACTCCCTCCGCCGTGGCCACCTTGAGGCGCCCATCGGCTTCCCAGCCGAGGCAGGCCCCCTGTCCGTCTTCCCAATGGATGGGTGTGCCGGGTTCGGGCCACAAAAA
>JANYLR010000105.1 GCA_025363715.1 Holophagaceae bacterium
AGGGCCCGCAGGGCAACGTGGCTCGTTGTTCAAGGGACCTGACGCGGCGGGGCGCCCGGCCGGCTTCATCCCTCCAGGCGAGTGGCAGCGTAGCGGGTACTACGCGAAACGAGCCTGACGAAGCCTGGCGACGCCCGCCGCCCCTCGCCCGGAGGGATGAAGCCGGCCGGGCGCCCCGCCGCGTCAGGTCCCTTGAACAACGAGCCACGTTGCCCTGCGGGCCCTTCCTTCCGGTGCATCCCGGCTGGATTCATCGCGGCGTCGTCGGGTATTGCTATGAGCTCAAGGGGTAGCCATCTTCCCACTTCAGGCAGCCCAAGCCTAGCCGTGCAAGCCAGGGCGCTTGGTGGTAGGGTGCGGGCAGCTTTGGAGTGTGTCCTAGGAGGTTTCATTTGGTCCCGCCATCCAGCAAGAAGGTCTTCGTCCTCGATACGAACGTCCTCCTGCATGACCCGAACTCCATCCTCCACTTCCAGGAACACGATGTGGTGCTGCCCATCGTGGTGATCGAAGAAGTGGATCACTTCAAGAAGGACCAGACCGAAATCGGCCGCAACGCCCGGAGCGTCTCCCGCCTGCTGGACAAGTTGCGGGCCAGCGGCACCCTCAGCCGGGGCGTGCCCCTGGGCAACGGCGGGACCCTCAAGGTGGACGTCGCCGCCCACAATCTCGATATCGGCATCCTTTCGGCGGACAAGCACAAGGCCGATAACCAGATCCTGGCCTGTGCCCGGGAGCTGCTGCACACCTGCAAGGACCGGGTGGTCCTGGTCACCAAGGACACGAACCTGCGCATCAAGGCGGACGCCATCGGCGTGCAGGCCGAAGACTACACCACGGACCGCGTGGAGATGGACGAGCTCTACACGGGGCACCGGACCTGGGAGGTGGAGCCGGCCAAGGTGGACCTGCTCTATGACGGTGGACTCAAGCCAGATCCCGAGCTGAACCTGAACCCCAACCAGTTCCTGACGCTGGTGGACCAGACCAATCCCAGTCACACGGCCCTGGCCCGCTACATGGCCGGGGAGGGGCTCCTGCGGCCCATCCGGCGCATGGAATCTTACCCCTGGGGCATCAAGCCGCGAAACCGCGAGCAGCAGTTCGCCCTGGAGCTGCTGCTGGATCCCGCGGTCCAGGTGGTCACCCTGCTGGGCAAGGCCGGCACCGGCAAGACCCTGCTGGCCATCGCGGCGGGCCTGCAGATGGTGGTGGATGACGAATCCTACGACAAGATCCTGGTGAGCCGCCCCGTCATGCCCATGGGCCGGGACCTGGGCTATCTGCCTGGGGATATCAGCGAGAAGCTGCGGCCCTACATGCAGCCCATCTACGACAACCTGGAGTTCATCGTGGGGGCCAACACCGAGGCGCGGAAGCGCACCACCATGACCGCGGGCCAGCTGGAGGAGGCGGGCTACCTCAGCGTGGAACCCCTCACCTACATCCGCGGCCGCAGCATCCCCAAGCAGTACCTGGTGGTGGACGAGGCCCAAAACCTCACGCCCCACGAGGTTAAGACCATCCTCACCCGGGCCGGGGAAGGCACCAAGGTCATTTTCACCGGCGACCCGCACCAGATCGACAACCCCTATGTGGATGCCAGCACCAACGGCCTCAGTTTCCTGGCCGAACACTTCAAGCACCTCGATATCTCCGGCCACGTCACCCTGCAGAAGGGTGAGCGCAGCAAACTGGCGGAGCTGGCGAGCAACCTCCTCTAGGAGCACCAAATGTCGGACGGATCCTGGGACAACGGTGGCCACGGCGTTCCGGCCAAGGCGGGCCTGCCCCTTTGGGGCAAGATCGCGCTGGGCTGCGGAATAGCCTTCTTGGTGGTGCTGGTGACCTGTGTGGGCGCCGGCGCGTTCTTCGTCAACAAGATCAAGAAGGACCCCGAGGGCTTCGGCAAGAAGATCATGGGCATGGGCATCGAGAAGTTCGGGCCGGACTGGGAGGAGTTCCGCGCCGTGGTGGAGCAGCTCCGGTCGCCGGAAGGCTGCCAGGCCCTCTACGCTGCCAACCCCGCCCTGGCAAAGACCTGGCCCACCCAGGCCGCCTTCCTGGAGGCCTCCTCCCGCTGGCACAAGGAGGTAGTTTCGGCCCCCGAGCTCACCCCCGAGCTGATGACGAAGCAGGGGCTGCGGATCAACTACGAAGGCAGTCGGCGGGTCAGCCTCGGCTGGAGCCCCCAGTCGGGCCGCGCCGTCTACGTCACCTTCGAGGGGACCCGGAAGCCCGGCGACCGAACCCCTCGCCAGGTGGTCGAGCTCGACGTCCGCTAGAAAGCCCGGCGCCGACCGGCGCTTCCGCATTGAGCCTGCAAGCTTTTTCCGCCAAGATGCAGGCATGACCGCAGCTTCCGGATCCGTATCTGACGCCTTGGCCCTGCTCACCAAGGGCACAGTGACCTGCCACAAGGTGGAGCAGCTGGAAGCGAAGCTCACGGAAGGTCGGCCCCTGCGCATCAAGGCGGGTTTCGACCCCACGGCGCCGGACCTGCACCTGGGCCATGGCGTGCTCATCCGGAAGATGGCCCAATTCCAAAAGCTGGGCCACGAGGTGACCTTCCTCATCGGCGATTTCACGGGCCTCATTGGCGATCCCACCGGCAAGAAAGCCACGCGGCCACCCCTCACCCGGGAGGAAGTACTGGCCAATGCCGAAACCTACAAGGCCCAGGTCTTCAAGATCCTCGATCCCGAAAAAACGAAGGTCCGCTTCAACAGCGAGTGGCTCGGCGGCATGGCCGGCGAGGCCTGGATCCGCCTGGCCTCCCGCTTCACCGTGGCGCAGATGCTCGAGCGCAACGATTTCGCCAAGCGCATGGAAGCCCACGAGCCCATCGCCCTCCACGAGCTGCTCTATCCCCTGACTCAGGCCTACGATTCCGTCGCCCTGCAGGCGGATGTGGAACTGGGCGGCAACGATCAGCTCTTCAACCTCATGCAAGGCCGCATCCTCCAGGAGGCCTCGGGCCAGAAACCCCAAGTGGTACTCACGGTGCCGCTGCTGCTGGGTCTGGATGGCGTGGAGAAGATGTCCAAGTCCCTGGGCAACTACATCGGCTTCATGGAAAACGCCGACATCCAGTTTCAGAAGACCATGAGCATAAGCGACACCCTCATGTGGGACTGGTACCTGCTGCTCACGGACAAATTGCTCGGCGAGATCGAGGTGCTCAAGCAGGGCCATCCCATGGATGCCAAGCGGGCCCTGGCCCGCGAAATCGTCCGCCAGTTCCATGGCCGGGAGCTCGCCCTGGCTGCCGAAGGACAGTGGGTCCAGTTCTTCTCTGAGCGGAAGCGGGACGAATCCACCGCCATCCAGCGGGTGGTGCAGCCGACCGAGGGCGAAGAACCACTCTCCAAACTCCTCGTCCGGGAGGGGCTGTACGTTTCGAATAAGGAAGCCCAGCGGAAGATCGGCGAAGGCGCCATCCAGATCGATGGCGAAAAGGTAACCGACATCCACCTGAGGGTCCGCCTCGCTCCGGGTGACCGTCTACTCCTCAAGGCCGGTAAGCTGAATTTCTATCAATGGATCGTGAAGGGGACCCGGTCATGAGCCTTCTGGCCCTCAAGGATCTGTTTGCCCGGCACCGAGCCCGAGCTACCGGCCACTGGCGCCTGGGGCAGGAACCCGGCCGGATCGTATTCATGGAAGCAGGAGATATCGTCTTCGCCTCCAGCACCCATCCGCTGGACCGCCTGACCCACCTGCTGGTGGAACGGGGGAAGATCACCCAGGCCCAGCTTGACTACGCCATGTCCAACCTCAACCCGGGCATGTCCATCGGCAAGAACCTCATCGAGATGGGCTTCATCACCCAGCGGGACCTCCTGGACGTGGCCAGGGCCCAGGTGGAGCGGGTGGTCTGGGCCAGCATCGCCACGCCGGGCGTGGCTCCGGCCTTCGAGGCAAAGGAACTCGACGCGACCACGGTGCGCCTGCCCTTCGATACCCCGGCCATGTTGCTGGCCAGCGTCCTGAACCTGCAGGACCGGGAACGGCTGCTGGAGGAGCTAGGCCCCCTCAATCAGGTGGTGGTCCTGGAGGGCCGACGCCTCCAGGAGCTAACTCTGCCTCCGGACCTGGCCAAGCTGCCGGGCCTCCTCGATGGCAGCCGCACCCTTATGGAGCTGAGCCGGGAGGCCAGTGTGGAGCCCTTCCGCCTGGGCGCTTTCATCCTCTTCCTCCGCGAAATGGGCTGGGCGCGTCTCCACGAGCTGCCCCCCCTGGACCGCCGCGCCCTGGAGCGGGCCCTGGATCCCGCCGAGCCCGCCCTCACCCCTGCCCTCCCCGAGCCCCCGCCGGTGGCCCAGCCTTCCCTCTTCGCCGAGATCCATGCCAGCCAGCGGCCCACCACCAACCTGGAGCACCTCTCCGAGGCCCTGGATGAGCTGGGTCCTGATGACGAACTCGACGACATTCCCCAGACGGTGCCCATGCCCCCCGACCCTGAACCGGAACCAGCCCTGCCCATCCACCATGAAGCCTCGGGTAGTACGGAGCTTCAGGAGCCCCCGCCTCCCGTCGAAGCCGTTCCCGAGCCCTCCTCCCGGCGGCGCCCCCTGGTCCTGCTCCTGGTGCTGGCCCTCCTCGGGGTTGTTGGTTTCGGCCTCAGCCGGCTGGGCCGATCCCGCCAGGCCACCCCAGCCCCGCCGGCCAGCATCGAACCCGCCCCGGCCATCAAAGCCGCTCCCCCTGCTCCGGAGGTCGCGAAGCCGGTCCCCACCCCGGAACCGGAAAAGAAGGTAGAACCCGAAGCGCCCAAGCCCCCCGCTCCTACCCCGGCCCCCGCGCCTGCAGCGGCCCAGAAACCAGTGCCCGTGCCGGTTCCTTCCAAATCAGATCGTCTCCAGACCCTTTTAAAGGGGGACCTGAACCAGGCTGTGTCCCAGGGATTGGTGCAGCGGAAGGCCAGCCAGGGCCGCTGGAGCCTTCGCCTCGAGATCGCCTGCCAGGGCGCCACTATCCAGCATGCCGCCGAGTTGCTGAAGGGCCAGGACCCGGACCTTTTCCTAGTGCCCATGGCCATGCGGGATGGCCGGACCTGCTACCAGATCTTCTTGGGCTCCTTTGGATCAGAGGCCGCCGCTCGGGAGGCTGCCCGCAAGCTCCCCCCCCTCTTTCACGCGGAGGGAAACCGGCCCAAACCCTTCCGGGTGGCCCAGATCGCGGACCGTCAGTAGGCTTTCCTAAACACAACAAACGCACGATATATCATTATTGAAATGATCGATCCTTTACAAACGATCTAAACTCGCCGATACTTTATATGTATACGGGCTGGTCCATTAATTACGACCTGTTGATCTTTGTGGAGTCCAATGACGTCCCCCTTCCACCCCACCAATTGGAGTCAGGCCTGCGCATCGTGGATCCACGAGATCCAGATCGCCTTCGACCCTCCAGCTCCGGTGGAACTCGGCAAGGGTGGGTTGCTCCGGCTCATGCGCTGGAGTACGCCCCGAGTGGCGACCCTGGTCATCCTCAGCTTCACCCTCCATTGCACCCGGCCCCCAGCCTCCGTTGCCTCCGCGCGAACCACCCGAGATGGCCGTTCAGCCTCCGATGCCCAGCCCTACATCGAAGAGGGCATGGCCAGCTGGTACGGCGGTAACGACGATGGATTCGCTGGCAGGCCCACGGCCAGTGGTGAAATTTTCGATCCCGAGCAGTACACCTGCGCCCACCGGACCCTGCCCCTGGGTAGCTTCGTGGAAGTCGAGAACCTGGACAACCATAAGCGAACCGTCCTGCGGGTGAATGACCGAGGCCCCTTCATCAAGAACAGGATCCTGGATCTGTCCAAGCGGGGAGCCCAGGAACTGGGCTTCCTTGGCCAGGGAACCTCCCGAATCCGGCTCCGTTCTGTGGATGCCATGGGCCTTCCCACCACCCTGGACCTGGGCACCAATCAGGCCGACCCCTATGTAGTGCAAGTGGCCTCATTGTCGGATCCCAAAAATATCGAGTTACTTACGAAGGAACTTGAAAACACCTTTGGCGTGGTGACCCTGCAAAGCGCGGTTACGCGGAGGGGTCTGTCCGTGAAACGGGTTCGGGTCGGCAGCTACACCACTCGCCAGGACGCCGAACAGGCTGCCGAAGAGATCGCCAAGCTCATGAAGGACCGCGGTGTCGAACCCTTCATCACTCGCCAACGCTGATTCGTTTCACCCCTTCCTGGTGATCCCGGCAGGAGGCCGTGGCCTGCGCATGGGCGGCGGCCTGCCCAAGCAGTTCCGGGACTGGGATGGCCGTCCGCTACTCCAGGTGACGGTAGAGGCCTTTCTCGCTCATGGCATGCCCACGCTGGCGGGCATCGCCCTGGCGGTACCGGAGTCGCATGTGGAGGAGGCCCGCAGCTGGTCCTTCGGCATTCCCTGCACCGTCGTCACCGGGGGCGCCACCCGCCAGGAATCCGTGTGGATTGCCCTGCGGACCCTGCCCGACCTGCCTCTGGCGCCGGTGATGATCCATGACGCCGTGCGCCCCTTCCCTCCCACAGCCCCGCTCTGGGAAGCCCTGGATGCCCTCAATCGCTTCGATGGGGTGCTCCTGGGGGAGCCCTCCACGGACACCCTCAAGCGGGTCGACCCCAACGGCCGGGTGCTTCGCACCGAGCCCCGGGAAGAATTCTTCCGGGCCCAGACCCCCCAGATCGCCCGGCTGGGCACCTGGCTGCAGGCCTTCCAGTCTGCCGAAGCAGCGGGATTCGCAGGTACCGATGATGTGGCCCTGCTGGAACGCCTGGGCCTGGCCGTGAAACTCATCCCCAGCCCCAGTTCCAATCTGAAGCTCACCACGCCCGAGGACTGGCAACGGGCCCGGGCCCACTGACAACACCACGGAGTGTGGTGGCTGGACCCACATCCACCATTTATTTATCACTAACTAAATCGTGAAATGATTTTAGCTAGGTGTATGGCACAGAAATGGCATGTGGAGCTGCGAGGATGACCATGCCCCGCAGCACCCAGCCCCAGACCCTTAGCCGCGAGATCACGATCTCGGGTCATGGCCTGCATGGCAACCGCCCCTGCTCGGTGCGCCTGGTGCCCGTGACTTCTCCCTCCGGGCTGGTCTTCGTCTACACCCCCACCGGAGCCGAGATCCCCGCCAAGGCCGAGCTGGCCGGCGACCTGGTCCTGGCCACCACCCTCGTCAAGGATGGGGTCCGCCTCCAGACCGTCGAACACCTGCTTTCCGCCCTTTCGGGGTTGGAAGTCGAGCACCTGCGTATTGAGGTGGATGCCGAAGAGTTGCCCATCCTGGATGGCAGCGCCGCCCCCTGGGTGGACGCCATCCTCCAGGCCGGCATCCAGGCCCTCGACGGCCGCCGCCGCTTCATGAAGATCATCCATCCCGTGGAAGTCCGGAACGGCGAGCGCTGGATCCGCGCCCTCCCCTTCGATGGCCTGCGGTTCCGCTACGTCATCGACTTCCCCAATCCCGCTCTCGGCCGCCAAAGCCGCGAGCTGAGCCTCACACCGGACAAGTACCGCCGCGAGCTGAGCTCCGCCCGCACGTTCTGCCTGGCCCAGGAAATCGATCAGATGCGGGCCCGGGGTCTGGCGCTGGGTGGCAGCCTGGACAATGCCGTGGTCTTCGGCGCCGATGGCCCCTTGAACGAATCCCTGCGCTACGAAGACGAAGCCGTGCGGCACAAGATGCTGGACCTGGTGGGCGACCTCGCCCTGCTCGGCGCGCCCCTGCTGGGTCTCGTCGAAGCGCATGCCGCTGGCCATGCCATGCATGTGGCCCTGGCCCAGGCCATCCTCGCCGATCCCAGTTGCTGGGAATGGACCGAGAATGCCGAGCCAGCCAACGTGCGATTCTTCTTCCAGCCCCTGGTGTCCCAGCCCGCCTAAGTAGCACGCACTACAGACACGGAGCGTCGGAACACGCAGCATTTCCTGTTGCGACATACCACCTGATGCTGGCAGCATGGTCATTCCACCCGAGAGGTGCATAGGTGTTACTTCATCCCCATCAGTGACCTGACCAGGCGGGCCGACGTGCCCGGGTGGGTGGCCGCGCTGGCCAGGAGCGGGGAAACGGAAGAAGCCACACGGAAGGCCGTGGCGGGCATCCTGGCGGATGTGCGCCGGGACGGACTGGCGGCCGCGATGGATTGGACCCAACGCCTCGATGGCGTGCAGTTGGATCCGACAGCGATCCGGATTCCCGTGGTCGCCCTGGAAGCCGCCCGAAAGGATCTCGATCAGCGCCAGCCGGAGCTCATGGCCGCCCTGCGGGGAATGATCGCGAACATCCGCCGCTTCGCCATCGGCCAGCGGGGCTGCCTGCAGGACCTGGAACTGCCGCTGCCCGGCGGGGGCACCGTGGGCGAACGCTGGTGCCCGCTGAACACCGCGGGCGTCTACATCCCCGGCGGCCGCGCCTTCTATCCCTCCACCCTGGCCATGACCGTCATTCCCGCCCAGGTGGCTGGCGTGGCGCGCATCGTGGGCGTGACGCCACCGAAACCCCAGGCCACCCTGCCCGGCGCCTGGGGCGTCGATCCCCTGGTGCTGGCCTGCGCCGCGGAGCTCGGACTCACGGAGCTCTATCCCTTAGGCGGTGCCCAGGCCTTGGGCTGGCTGGCCTTTGGTGAACCCACCGTGGATCTCATCGCCGGCCCCGGCAACCGCTTCGTGTCCGAGGCCAAACGGCAGCTCATCGGCACCTGTGGCATCGACGCCCTGGCTGGGCCCACGGAACTGCTGGTGATCGCCGATGGCAGCGCCAATCCCGTCTGGCTCGCCGAGGATCTGATGGCCCAGGCCGAGCACGATCCCGATGCCGCCGCCGTACTGGTGAGTTCCGACCGGGCCCTGCTAGAGGCCGTGGCCGAGGAACTACAGACCAGGACAACCGCCTCGCCCCGCCGCGCCATCCTGGAACAGAGCCTGGCCACCCACGGCCGCCTGGTCCTTGCCAAACGTGACCTCGCCATCGCCCTGGCCCAGGCCTGGGCACCCGAACACCTGGAGCTGGCCGTAGCCGATCCCGATATCTGGCTACCCCACCTGACCACCGCAGGCGCTGTGTTCATCGGTAGCACCAGCGCCGAATCCTTTGGCGACTACGGCGCGGGGCCCAACCATGTGCTGCCCACGGATCGCAGTGCCCGCTATACCAGCCCCCTGGGCGTGGCCACCTTCCTCAAGCGCCAAAGCCTACTCCGCCTCTCCCCGGCAGACGCAGCCGCCATGGCGCCCTGGGTCGAACGGCTGGCGGAAGCGGAAGGCCTCACCCACCACGCCCGCAGCGCCGCCCTCCGCGCCCAGCATCACCGCTAGCCGCGCCCGTTCCCCGGCGTGCGCCTCTGCTTCTCCTCCTCGAAGCCTGGTTTCCTCTTACCCTCAACCTGAGCCCACCATGTCTCTCCTCCGTCCCGATCTGTCCGATCTGCCCGGCTACCAGCGGGCTTCCAAGCCGTCTTCAGCTCTGCGCCTGCACATGAACGAGGCGGCGGACGACTGGCCCGAGGCCGCCCGGGAGGCCCTGCTGGCACGGCTGCGCGACCTGCCCTTTCACCGGTACCCGGAACGCCAGGACGAGCTCACGACGCGTTTGCAGAAGCGCCTCGGCGCCCCCGAGGGGGGTCTGCTCCTGGGGCCCTCCTCCGGTGCCCTGCTGGATCTCGTGGCCATGGCGGGCCTCGGCGCCGGCGATGCCGTGGCCATCCCCGATCCAGGCTTCAGCCTTTATCCCCTGCTGGTCCGGCGGCACGGCGGGCGCGTCCGATTGGTATCCCAGGGCACGGGTTTTCCGCTGGAACCCTGGTTCGCCGCCCTGGATTGCCGTCAGGTCTGGCTCACCCTGCCCAACAATCCCACCGGTGCCTGGGTTTCGCCCGCAGCCTTGGAGCCCCTGCTCGCAGCCGCCGCCGCCCGGCCGAAGCCGCCCCTCGTAGTGCTGGACGAGGCCTATGCTGAATTCGGAACGGCCACCCACCGCCTGGCCGTAGACCGCTATCCGAACGTGCTGCTGCTGCGCACCTTCAGCAAGGCCCTGGCCTCCGCCGCCTGGCGTCTGGGCTACCTGGTGGGCGATCCGGCCCTGATCGCGAAGCTCAGTACCCTCCAACTGCCCTACTCCCTGCCGGCGGCCAGCCTTGAAGCCCTGGATGTGGCCCTGGATTTCGCAGCCGACTTCGAGGCCGCGGTACGGGCAGTGCCCGAGCGCCGGGATCGCCTGTCCGCCGCGCTGTCGTCCCACCGGGCCGCCCCCAGCGCTGCCAACTTCCTCCACATTTCTCCGGATCCGGCGCAGGCATTGGAGGCCGCGGGCATGAAGGTGCGTCGCCTGCCCGGCACCGATGCCGCCCGGGTCAGTCTTCCCTCCGAGGCAGAATCCGCCCGCCTGGCCCTGGCCCTCGGCACAACGCTGTCCGCAGCCTCGCCCCGGCCGCGACGGCGCCTGCTGGTGCTGGATATCGACGGCGTGCTCATCGACGCCGACCGCAGCTTCATGGAGGCCGTGGCCCGTGCCCTGGCCGAGCTGCGGCCCTTGCTGCCCTGGTCCGATGCGGTCTACATGACCTTCAAGCGGCTAGGCGGCTTCAACAACGATTTCCGGCTCGCCGCCGGCGCGCTGGCCTTAGCCGAGGCCTACGGCGATGTGGACCTCCAAGCGGTGATCGAGGGTACGGCGGGCAGGGGCTTCCCTGAGCTCGAGGCCCGCTTCCAGGCGCTGGAACCCACGGCGCAGGCCCTGGTGCAGAAACACTACGCCGACACGATTCAGTTGGAGCGGCCCCTGATTTCCCTCGCCGAACTCCGTGCCACTGGCCGCGATCTGGCCATCCTGACCGGACGGCCGCCGGAAGAACTGGTCCTCGCCTGGCAGGTGCTCGGCTTCGACCTGCCCGCGGTCTGCGACGCCGCGCCCCACCTCCGCAAGCCCGAGCCCGCAGGCCTGCTGCAGCTGGCGGACGCCTTCCGGGCCGAGGAGATCCTCTTTGTCGGCGATACCATCGACGATGCCCGCTGCCTGCGGGCCGCCGCGACCTTGCGCCCCGAGCTCCAATGGCGCTTCGCAGCCCTGGGCCCCGACCGGGAACGCTTCGCCCTTCCCGATGATCTGTCCACCGCCAGCCTGCGCGACCTTCTGCCATTACTGAATGAGGAGCTGCCATGAGGACTGCCACCCTCCACCGCGCCACCGCCGAGACCAACGTACAGCTGACCCTCCACCTGGATGGCGGCGAGGCCCGCCTGGCCACGGGCCTGGCCTACTTCGATCACATGCTGATGCAGGTGGCGAAGCACGGCGGCTTCGGCCTCATCGTCGAGGCCAAGGGCGACCTGCCCGTGGACAGCCACCACCTGGTGGAGGACGTGGGCCTCTGCCTGGGCGATGCCCTGAAGGAGGCGCTGGGCGACCGCGCTGGCCTGGCCCGCTTCGCCCACGCCTACGTGCCTCTGGATGAGGCGCTCGCCCGCGTGGTGGTCGATCTCTCCGGCCGGCCCTGGTGCGAGTTCCACGCGGATCTCCCGCCCGTGATCCTGGGCGATGGTTTCCAGGTGGAGATGGTCCGGGAATTCTTCATCGCCCTGGCCACCCGCGGCGGTCTCGCCATTCATGCCGATCTGGTGCGGGGGGTGAACACCCACCACAAGGTCGAGGCCCTGTTCAAGGCTCTGGCCCGCGCCCTCCGCCAGGCCACCCGCATCGAAGGCACCGGCGTGCCCTCCACCAAGGGAACCCTCTCCGCATGAGCTCTGCCCCCATCACCCTCATCGACTACGACGCCGGCAACCTGGCTTCGCTGGAAGGCGCCCTGGACCGTCTGGGGCTGGTCTATCAGCGCGCCGCCACCCCCGATCAGGCCGCCCTCAGCGGACCCATCGTGCTGCCGGGCGTGGGGCACTTTGAAGCCGCCCAGAGGTCACTGCGGGAGCGGGGCTGGTGGCGGGTGCTGCCCACCCTCGTGGCCGAAGGCCGCCCCCTGCTGGGCATCTGCCTGGGCCTGCAACTGCTGGCCGAGGGCAGCGAAGAAGCACCCAAGGCTACCGGCCTGGGGCTCATTCCCGGCATCGTGCGGCGCCTGGGACCGGGCGTGAAGGTGCCCCACATGGGCTGGAGCCAGGTGCGCCAGCACCGACCCCACCCGGCCCTGCCCGATCCTCCCCACGGGGGCTGGCTCTACTTCGTCCACAGCTATGCCCTCGAGCCCACTGCCGAGACCATCTTTCTGGCCGACCATGGCCGGCCCTTTTCCGCCATCGAGGCCCGGGGCACCGTCATGGGCTTCCAGCCCCACCCGGAGAAATCAGGACCAGCGGGCCTGTTCCTCCTCAAGTCCGCCCTCGCCTGGATGGGCTCAGCTACCCCCGATCTGGAGGTGCCATGCAACTGATTCCAAGCCTCGACCTAATGTCAGGCCGTCTGGTGCGGCTGCGACACGGCGACCCCAAGCAGGCCACCTTCTACGACCTGGACACGGACGACTGGATCACCCAGCTGGCGGAGGCCGGGGCCCGGCGCATCCACCTCGTCGACCTGGACGGCGCCTTCGGGCGCCCCCGTCAGGGCCGGTTCACGGAATTTCCCGCTAAGCACCCAGAGATCCGCTTCCAGGTGGGCGGCGGCCTGCGGGACCGCGCGGCCATCGAAGAGGTTCTCGACCTGGGCTTCGACGCGGTGGTGGGCACCCTGGCCGTGGAACAGCCCACGGCCCTCAAGGGCCTCTCCGGCCAGCATGTCATCCTGGCCCTGGACCTCAAGGGCGACCGCATCGTGACCCGGGGCTGGCAGTCCCCCAGCGCCTGTGCCTCCACGGATGTCTTCGAGGCGCTGCGGGTGCTCGGTTTCAGCCGCGCCCTGGTGACGGATGTGAGCCGCGACGGGACCCTGGAAGGGCCCGGCATCGAGGCTGCGGCCTGGGTGGCCAGCGAGGGTTTTCTGGTCCAGGCATCAGGCGGGGTGAAGGATATCGCCGATCTGGAACCGCTTTCCAGGGTGCCCGGCCTGGTGGGGGCCATCAGCGGCAAGGCCCTCATGGAGGGCTTCATCCTGCTGGACGACCCCCGCACCCGGGCGGCGCTGGAAGGAACCGCCTGATGCCCGCCAAGCGCATCATTCCCTGCCTCGACGTGAAAAATGGACGCGTGGTGAAGGGCATTCAGTTCAAGCAGCTCCGGGACCTCGGCCACCCGGTGGAACTGGCCCGTCGCTACGACGCCGAAGGCGCCGACGAGCTGGTCTTCCTGGATATCGCCGCTTCGCTGGAGAACCGCGGCACTCGCGAAGCCTGGGTGCGCGAGGTGGCCCGCGAGCTGAGCATCCCCTTCACGGTAGGTGGCGGCGTTTCCAGCGTGGCGGATGCCAGGAGCCTCCTTCGCGCCGGCGCCGACAAGGTGGGCATCAACACCGCGGCCTCCCTGCGCCCGGCACTAGTCACCGAACTGGCCGATGCCTTCGGCCGGCAATGCGTGGTGGCGGCGGTGGACGTGAAGCGCGATGCGGCCCTGGGCTGGCGCGTCTACCTGAAGGGCGGCACCGAGCCCACGGACCGCTCGGCCATGGACTGGCTTTGGGAGCTGACCGACCTGGGTGCCGGCGAGATCCTGCTCACCTCCATGGACCGTGATGGCACCGGCGACGGCTTCGACGTGCAACTGCTGGAGAAGGCCGCGGCCCTGCCCATCCCCCTCATCGCCTCCGGTGGCGCGGGGCTCGAGATCCACTTCCTGGAGGCCCTGGAGCATGGTGCCGATGCCGTGCTGGCCGCCACGCTCTTCCACGAGGGCATCCTGCCCATCCCCCGTCTGAAGGCCTACCTGGCCCAGAACGACATCTCCATACGGATTTGACATGGACTTCGATAGCCTCACCTTCGGCCCCGACGGACTCATCCCTGGCATCGTGCAGGATCGCGCCGGCGCGGTGCGCATGGTGGCCTGGCTCAACCGCGATGCGCTGCAGCGCACCCTCGACACGGGCTTCGTCACCTTCTGGAGCCGCTCGCGACAGGCCCTCTGGACCAAGGGCGAGAGCAGCGGGAACCGGCTCAAGCTCATCCAGATGCGCCCGGACTGCGATGCGGACGTGCTGCTCATCCTCGCGGATGCGGAAGGCCCCAGCTGCCACCGGGGCACGGAGACCTGCTTTGATGGCGAGCCGTGGCCCCCGACCCTGCCCTGGCTGGGCCGGTTGGAAGCGCTGTTGAAGTCCCGGAAAGCCAACGCAGACCTGGCTGGCAGCTACACCCAGAAGCTCTTCGCCCAGGGCGTGGACCGCATCGCCAAGAAGGTCGTGGAAGAGGCCGGAGAGGTGATCCTCGCGGCGAAAAACGATGACAAGGAGGCCTTCATCGGCGAGGCGGCGGACCTGATCTTCCACCTGGACATGCTCTTGCTGGAGCGGGGGGCCAGCCTGCTGGACGTGGTAGAGGTGCTTCACCAGCGCCACGCCGAACGAACGGGAGGGACCGCCTGATGCCCGTCCGCACGCCCCACTTTCCCGATCTGCTCTTCGGCTCTGCGGCCCGCCTCCGCCACTGGGAAGGCGCCCTAATGGGCCTCCTCGCCAACCATGGCTACCGCGAGCTGCACCCCTCCCTGGTGCTGCGCGAAGCCATCCCGGAAGGGGCCCTGCGCTTCTTCGACGGCGACGATCTGGTGGCTCTGCGCTGGGACTTCACCATGGCCCTGGCGGGTGTGCTGGCCCGGGGTTTCCCCGTGCCGCCGCCCCGGGTCTCCTACGCCGGTGCGGTGTTTCGCCGGCCGGCCCAGCCCTGGGAAGCCGTGGAGCGCTTCGAGGTGGGCTGCGAACGCATCCAGCCCGAAGGTGAATCCTCCGAAGATGCCGATCTGGAGCTGGCCCAGCTGCTAATGGCCATACCGGGCGTCCTCGGCTTGAAGAGCGCCATCCTGCACATGGGCAACGCGGCCCTCGTCCGGCGGCCCCTCGAAGCGGAGGGCATCTTCGGGGACCTCGCCAAAGAAGTGGTGGCGGCCCTCTCCCGGCGGGCACCGCACCGGGTGAAGGAGGTCCTGGATGGCCACCCCTCCGCCGCCCGCCTCGTGGCCCACGCCGAGGCTCTGCTGTCTGAACTCAATGGGCCCGGCACTCTGGGTGCCCTGGCCACCAGTCCCTATGCGGAGCTGCTGCACGAAGAGCGCCGGCACATGGAACTGACCCTCCGCTCGCTGCTGCCCATTCTGCCGCCCAACCTGGAGCTGCGCGTGGACCTGGCCGACGTCGCTGGGCTGGACTTCTACACCGGGCCCACCCTGCGTCTCTGGGCCCCGGGTGCCCAGCAGGAACTGGCCGCAGGTGGCCGCTACGACAGCCTGTTCCCGGGCCTGGGCCGCCCCTGGCAGGCCGCCGGTTTCTGCGTGCGGCTGTCCCGCCTCCTCGATCTGGCTGAAACCCGGCCCGACCTCTTCGAGTTGCCAGGAGTGTCTCCAAGCCATCGATAGGGGCTGCGTTGATGTCAAAGGGTTTCCAGGCAAGGAAGTGGGCGAAGGGCGGTGCAGGCACACCGTTCAAGCCCGCTGACGCCGCATGGGAGCCCTTTGCCATCAACCCCATGGGCTGGGGCGGCAGCCGTCGGCAGGCTGTGTCAGGCTCCTCGACCTTGGGCCCACCAGGGCCATCGTCGCCTTCCTTGCCTCCCTCGGCTGGCGCCCCAGCGCAGCCCCCACCCATGACTTGGAGACACTCCTAATGACCCACTCAACGCTCCTCATCGCCTTCCCCAAGGGCCGTCTCGGGGATGAACTCGTTCCGAAGCTGGCGGGAACGCCCCTGGCGCTGGATGCCGAGGCCCTGAAATCGCGGGTACTCCAGATTCCCACCGCGACTCCCGGTGTGGCTGTCCTGCTGCTCAAGGGGGCCGACCTGCCACGCTACGTGGCGGCGGGCGTGGCCTCCCTAGGCATCGTGGGCTCCGACACCCTGGACGAGATGGACATGGACCTGCTGGAGCTGGCGGACCTGGGCTTCGGCGCCTGCCGGCTGTCCCTGTGCGCCAAGGCTGGCGTCACTCTGGAGGCCCTGCGTGCCAAGCCCCACCTGCGGCTGGCCACCAAGTTCCCCAAGGCCACCGAAGCCTGGCTGTCCCGCGAAGACCTCACCGCCGAGCTGGTGCCCCTCAGCAGCAGCGCGGAGCTGGCGCCCCTGCTGGGCTTGGCGGATGCCATCGTGGACCTGGTCCAGACCGGTGGCACCCTAAAGGCGCACGGACTCGTGGAAACCGCCGTGCTGGGCCGCTCCTCCGCCCGCCTGGTGGCCGCCCGCGGCGCTTACCTCAGCGAGCCGGGACGCCTCCGGCCCCTGGCGGAGACACTCATCAAGGCCCTGGTGCAGGGCTAGGAGCGTGTCCAAGTAATGAGTGGGAGCCCTTTGCCATCAATGCAGCCCCTATCGATTACTTGGACACGCTCCTAGATGCCGCCCATGCAGAGATACTTCACCTCGATGAATTCCTCGATGCCGTACCGAGAGCCCTCCCGGCCGATGCCGGATTCCTTCATACCGCCGAAGGGGGCCACCTCGGTCGACACCAGGCCCGTGTTGATCCCGACCATGCCGTATTCCAGGGCCTCGGCCACCCGCCAGACCCGGCCGATGTCCCGGGTGTAGAAGTAGGAAGCCAGGCCGAATTCCGTATCGTTGGCCATGCGCACAGCCTCGGCATCGGTGCTGAACCGGAAGATCGGCGCCAGCGGGCCGAAGGTCTCTTCCCGGGCCACCAGCATGTCGCCGGCGACGTCGCAGAGGATGGTGGGCTGGAAGAAGCTGCCGCCCAACGCGTGGCGGTGCCCGCCGAGGACGATGCGCGCGCCCTTGGCCACCGCATCGGCGATGTGCTCCTCGACCTTCTCCACAGCGGCCATGTCGATGAGCGGCCCCTGCTGGAATTCGCCCGTCAGCCCATCCCCGACCTTCATCTTTTCCACGGCGGCCACCAGCTTTTGGACGAAGGCCTCATACACACCATCCTGAACCAGCAGGCGGTTGGTGCAGACACAGGTCTGGCCGGTATTGCGGTATTTCGAGGCGATGGCGCCCTCGACCGCAGCGTCGAGATCGGCATCCTCGAAGACGATGAAGGGGGCGTTGCCGCCCAGCTCGAGTGAGACTTTCTTCACCGTGGCCGCGCACTGGGCCATGAGCTGCTTGCCGATTTCGGTGGAACCGGTGAAGGTCAGCTTGCGCACGATGGGATTCCCCGTCATTTCGGCACCAATGGCCGCGGCTGAACCAGTAATGACGCTGAACACACCAGCCGGGATTCCGGCCCGCTCGCCCAGCTCCGCCAAGGCCAGGGCCGAATAGGGCGTCGCGGTGGCGGGCTTCACCACCATGGTGCAGCCCGCCGCCAGGGCCGGACCGGCCTTGCGGGTGATCATGGCCGCCGGGAAGTTCCAGGGCGTGATCGCCGCGCAGACGCCGATGGGCTCCTTGATGACCACGATGCGCTTGTCGGCCGCGTGGCTGGGAATGGTGTCGCCGTAGATCCGCTTGCCTTCCTCCGCGAACCACTCGATGAAAGCGGCGGCGTAGGCGATCTCCCCCTTCGATTCCGCCAGCGGCTTGCCCTGCTCGGCGGTCATGAGGATGGCCAGGTCTTCCTGGTTGGCCATCATCAGCTCGAACCAGCGGCGCAGGATCGTGGCCCGCTCCTTCGCGGTCTTGGCCCGCCAGGCAGGCAGGGCGGCACTCGCGGCCTCGATGGCCCGGCGCGTTTCGTCGGTGCCCATCCGCGGGATGGTGCCCAGCTTCTGGCCGGTGGCCGGATTGGTCACGTCGATCACGGCGCCGCTATCCGCGCCCGTCCACTGGCCATCCAGATAGCACTGTTGCCTCAACAGGGAAGGATCTTTGAGCGTAATCATCGGAGCCGCTACCCCCATCATGAACATGAATGGACCATGCCTCATTCCATCGAGGATGCCATTCGGCCTGTCGTGAAGCACCCCATGGTAAACGATCTATCACGCACCCGCAGAGGCCGGCCCCTGCCTCAGCTCCCCCACCAGAGCAGCGGCCGGAGGAACGGGATTCCCAGGTTGGAGTGAAGGCTGAAGGAGATCAGTGCACCCAGAAGGAAGCCCAGGCTGATCCTCGAAATCGGCAGGGGCCTGGGAAGCCGGGGCCACAGGAGGCCCCAGAGGAACCCCACGGCCAGGCCCCAACTGAGGACCCAGGCTGACGGATAGACCACGAAAGCCAAGGCGAGGAGCAGCAGGATGGCACCATTGGGAACCTGATCCAGCTTCTCGCGCAGGCGGGGGAGGCTCGCCAGCCCCGCCGCCAGGGCGCCGACGGCCATGACCGCGGCCCAGGTGCCCTCCAGGTGGAAATCGAACCAGGGCTTCGGCATGACCAGACCGAAGAGCAAGGGAGCCCAGAAGGCGTTCACTTGACGTCTGGAGGGTGGCAGGGCTTGCCCCTCCGGCCACAGCCCAGAGGCCCCCAGGAAGGCCGCGAGGCCAGCTCCTACCGGGGTCAGAATGGGATGCCAGGTCCCCGCATACTCCCAGGCGGCAATCCAGAGCCACAGCCCAGGTCCCGCGCTTTCGCGGGGAAAGGCATGGGCGACCAGGGAAAGGCCCAGGCCGAACAGGGCGGCCAACCCGGCCAGGCCCGCATGATGGGTATCCCAGTAGCCGAGGTTCAGGAACCGGGCCAGGGCCAGCACGCTCACCAGGGCCACCAGGCCCGCCACCCGGAGCGTCCATTTGTTCTGCAGCCAAGCCTGCTGCCGACGAAGCCAATCCATCCAGGGGAGGAGCAGGATCGGGAGCAGCAGCAGCAAGGTGGCCGGATGGCCCAGGTCCAGCCGGTAGAGGGTCAGGAGTCGGACAAGGCAGGCCACATAGAGAAAGAGCCAGATGGCAGTCATCGGCGGGCCTCCCCGAGCCAGGTGCCCGACGGCGTGCTGGCGATAGGCGTGGGGCTGGGCTGGCCGGGCAGGTCCTGGGTGTAGCGGACGAGCTGCCCCTGCTCGAACCGGAGGAGCCGGTAGCCGTGGTAGCTGTGGGGCCAGCGGGTCACATGCCGCAAGGCGTCCCCCAGGGCCGTGGTCACGACGAATTTCGTGCCGGGGAAATCGGCCGAGTCATCCCGAAAGGTCCCCGTGCTATCGAACACCGCGTCCTGGTGCCAGTGCCCGGTGAGGACGATGGGAACCTGACGTTCGAGACAGAGCTTGACGAGGCCGTCCCGGAACCCGTACAGGGGCCCGCCACTTTTCTCACCGTTGCCCAGGATCGCGGCGCCGGGAGGAAACACTGGATGGTGCAGCTGGACCAGGGGCACGCGCCCTGCCTTGGTGTCCAGCTGTTCGCGGAACCAGCGGAACTGGCTGGGGGTGAGCCGATCGCGACCATGGGCCGAGTCGAGACTGAGGATGCGGAAGGGGCCGACATCCACGCGGTGCGTGGTGCGGGGCCCGAAATAGTGGAGGAAGCGGGCCCAGCCACCCCGCTCGTGGTTGCCCGGGCAGGCGATCACCGGGATGCCCATGGCCTCCAGACGTCGGAACTGGCCGAGCATGAACCGGTACCAGGTCTCACTGGAATCGTAGGCGAGGTCGCCGGAAGCCAGAAAGGCCTGGGGCTTGACGACGGCCATTTCATCCACGAACTGTTCGAGCATGGCCTCCTTCCCGGTGCTGGGGAAATCAGCGGCGTGAACCAGGGTCAGCTTATCGGGCAGTGTGCCCTCGCCCCAGTGTTCGAGACCATCCGTGGGGAGGCGGTAGACACCCTGAACTGGCGTGGGATCGGCCAGGGTGATCCAGTACCGGTTCCCGCAGCTGCGATGCCCCTGGATGCGCCGACCCCCGTTCTCCAGCTGGAATCCCCACTGCCGCTCCACCGCGGACGCGGCCACGCGCCACGGCAGGAAGGGCAGACTGGTGACGAATTCCACTTCGAAGGACACGCCCGGGCGGGCGATGGCGGGAGCTCCTAGGCGTGGCGCATCCAGGCGGGTCTTGAGGGGCAACCCCACCACCACGATGGCCAGGGCGGCGCAGACATAGGCCAGGATCCAGCGCTTCATAGCTGCCTCCCGATGGGCTTGTTGTGGGAAAGCAGGAACTTGGACCACTGGTGAAAGCCCTTCCCCAGCCGAGTCATCGAGCGGGCCCGCTCGGGTTCTTCAAGGCTGTGATCCTTCGGCGTGGGCTCGTCCAGCCGGTAAAGGGCCGAACGCCCATTGGGCTCGATGTTGACGTACCACTCTCCCTGGATCAGCCCCACCCGGGCCGGCCGGCGGAAGGTGGTGAAGGTGAAGGCCGCAGCCTTGTCCGCCCAGACGGGATCCAGCAGATCCTTGCCTAGGGTCTGGTGCTCGAGGGGATGTCCCAGGAGGGAGGCCAGGGTAGGCAGCAGGTCCATCTGGGTGCCGAGGGTGGAGATCCGCCGCGGCTGCAGGAGGTGCGGCGCATAGATGACGCAGGGGATGTGGTGGACCCCCAGGGCCAGGTCACTGAAACGGGTATCAGTCATACCGCGGGGAATGCCGTGATCCGCCCACAGCACATAGACGGTGTTGGCAAAGCCTGGGCTTTTTTCGGCCCGTTCGAAGAACTTGCGCAGGCTGTAGTCCATCAACCGCACGGCGTTGTATTCCTCGTTGTCCACGAAGCCCGCCTGCTTGAGCTCCGTTGGGGCTTTCCGGTCCACCGTGAAATCTTTCAGGTGCCCGGGGATGGTGAAGGGCGGGTGGTTGCCACTGGTCTGGATGTAGGCCCAGTAGGGCGCCGTCTCACGCTCCAGCACAGCCTGGGCTTCCAGGAGCAGGTCCGCATCGCAGACGCCCCAGACATCGACCTTGGGCCCCTTATAGAAACCCTCTTCGTACAGTTTCAGGTCCTTGAAGTTGTTCTTCAGGACTCCCCGCATCTGGGCCCAGTTCGCGCTGCCCCCGAGGAAGTACGACTTCCGGTACTCATCGAAAACGCTCAGCGCCGAATGCTGATCCAGCAGCAGCGGGTTCCGGGTGGCGTTCTCGACCGAACTCACATCGGGAATCCCGAAGAGCGTGGCGAACATCGAACGGCTGGTGTTCTCCATGGCCACATGAAAGCGATCGAAAAAGATGCCCTTGGCGGCTAGCTCATCCAGGTAGGGCGTGGGTTTCAGAGAATTGCCAAGCACGCCGGTCTTGAAGCCCGCCAGGCTTTCCAGCTGGATGAGGACGATGTTGGGATGGCTCTGGATCCGCGTGTGGGGCTCCTGATGGCGAAGCAGAGTCGGCAGGCCTTGGGCATCGGTCTGGACGGGAATGCCGAAATAGGCAGCCATGTCCGGTTGGGTGGCCTTCACCTGCTCCAGGTCGAAGCCTCCATCCATGTCCCGGCGGGTTTCCAGAAAGAACAGAATCGGGTTCAGGGCGAGGTGGGCGTGAAAGCTCTGTTTCGCCTCGAAGGCCTCGGACCACCGCAGGGGATAGGCGCTCCACTTGGCCCACATGAGCGCCAGGAGGAACAGGGTGAATCCGGCGTTGGCCAGCCGTCGCGCCCAGGGTGCGAGCTGCAACCCCCGCAATTCCCGGGTGAGCCTCCGCAGGGCCCAGAGGGAGGCGGCGGTGAGCAGGAGCAGCGCCAAGGCCAAACGGCCAAAGGGGTAGCTCTCCCACATCATCCGCAGGCTGGTGCCGGCATTGTCCAGGAACATCAGGAGGGTCCCATTGAGCCGCGTGTGGATGTAGCCGTAGCTGCCCGCATCCACCAGGTAGCCGAAGATCACCAAGGTGATGAGGAAGGCCGCGAAGGTGGCCCAGATCCAGCGGCCGCCGCGCGAGTTCAGTCCATGCCCTGGCGTGGCAAAGCGGTAGACAGCCACGAGCAGCAGGAAGCCCACCAGAATGGGTCGCGCGGCCCGATCATCGACCATGGCCACCAGCACCATCGCCACATAGACCACCAGGGTTGCGGCAAGTACCCAGGGAGCCAGCCGCTCCCGCCAGGTGGGAATGACCGGTGGCGGAGTCCCTGTCAGCAACAGCAGCCAGGCCGGCATCACCAGAATGGCCGCCAGCCGTAGATCAAACTTGAGCCCCAGGTAGATCGATCGCCACGTATCCGGGTCCTGAAGCCCACGCAGCCCCTCGAACCCTGCAAGAAAGCCCAGTCTGGCCAGGGACAGCACAACGCCCAGGGCAGCCATCAGCAGCAGCATGGTTTGAATTTTCGTTCGATTCGAGGCAGTCATACCCATCCAGGAAGCACAGAGCGCCTCACCCTGCCAGTGTAATGGCCAGGACCAGACAGCCGGGGATTTTACGAATCAGGATGAACCTCGCCGTAGATGTTGTCCCGCTGCCAGGGCTCGTAGCCGGCGGCGTGGATCATGCGATCCATTTCGTCCTGGTTCACGCTGTAGCAGGTGCCTGCGGCACTGACCACGTTCTCTTCGAGCATGAGGCTGCCCATGTCATCGCAGCCGTAGTGCAGGGCCAGCTGGCCGGTCTTGCGGCCCATGGTGACCCAGGAGCTCTGGATGTGGGCGAAGTTGTCGAGGAAGATGCGGGCCACTGCGATCGTGCGCAGGTACTCCACATCAGTGGGCTTGGGCACCTTGCCATCCCAGGGCGTGTGGCCGCTCTGGAAGGGCCAGGCGGCGAAGGCTGTGTAGCCACCGCCATTGTTCCGGGCCTGCGCGCGGTCCTGCTGGTCCCGCAGGGCCTCCAGATGCTCAATGCGTTCCGCCAGGGTTTCCGTGATGCCGAACATCATGGTGCCGGTGGTCTTCACGCCCTCCTCATGGGCCGCTTCCATCACTTCGAGCCACTTCTCGCGGCCCCCCTTCAGCGGGGCGATTTTCTTGCGGATGCGGTCCACCAGGATCTCTGCGCCGCCGCCGGGGATGGAACCGAGGCCCACCTCCCGCAGGTCCGCGATGGTCCGGCGCAAGGACTGGCCGCTCAGCTTCGCCATCATCTGGATCTCCACCGGCGAGAAGCCGTGGACCCAGATACCCAGGTCGTGATGGAGGTAGCGCACCAGATCCAGGTAGTAGCTCCAGGGCAGGTCGGGATTCACGCCGCCCTGCAGCAGGAAGCCCGTGCCGCCGATGGCTTTCGTCTCCTCCGCCTTCTGCTTCAGCTGTTCCCGGGTGAGCACATAGCCCCGGCTGTCGCCGGGCTTGTGGTAGAAGGCGCAGAAGGTGCAGTAGACGTTGCAGACGTCCGTGTAGTTCACGTTGCGATCGATGACGTAGCTGGCGCGGCGGGAGTCATTGTGGCGATCCCGCACGACCGTGGCGGCCACGGCCAGATCAGGCAGCTCCGCCTCATGCAGAAGCAGCGTCGCTTCCTGGGCAGAGACTCGCCTGCCCTGCAGGACTCCGCTCAGGATGTCCTCGGGCGTGGTGAGGGTTCTCAACATCTCTAGGCCTTGTACCCCATCACCTGGAGGCAGCGACGGCAGACGCAATCCTGGCCTTCCACGCCGTGCTGGAAGTGCTCCAGGGTATAGGCGCAGCGGCACTTTTCGCAGATCTGGGTGGGATCAGTGCAGGTCTTGGGGGCGTAGAGATGCGTGGGATCGGGCATGACGGACTCCAACCTCTAGGATAGCAAGGCCCCGCATCGCGGGGCCTTGTTACCTGAAAACCGCAGGTTTTCAGCCTACTCTTCGACCACACCAGCCTTGAGGCTCTCATGGGGGCGGGTATTGCGCTTGCCCTGGTGCTTGTGGGCCTGGGCCTCGAGCTTCTCCACGGCCTGGGTGATGCTGGTGTACATGTCGTCCGTGGTGGCTGACGCCACGAAGGCGTTGGCGCGGGTCTTCAGCGTGACCTCGGCCATGTGCCGGTGCTTCTCCACGCTCAGGATCACGTGCACATCGATGATGTCATCCAGGTAGGTGGTCATCTTGACCAGCCGCTCCTTCGTGAACTGCTTCAGGGGCTCGGTGAGCTCCATGTGGCGGCCGGTGTAGTTGACCTTCATGGGTTACTCCTGAAAGGGGCCGGTCGGCCCGGAATTGATGGGATCCGGCCCAGTTATCGGCGCCGGCGCTGGGAAGCCGGAGGAATTTTCAGTTCCTCCCGGTATTTGTTGACCGTCCGGCGGGCCACCTTGATGCCGTCCCGCTCCAACAGGCCCGCAATGGCCTCGTCAGACAAGGGCCTGGCGATGTCCTCGGCCTGCACGAAGGCCTTGATGCGGTGTTTCACCACGGTGGCGGAGACATCGGAATCCTTGGGACGGGCGGAGAAGAAATAGTTCAGGTCGAAAAGGCCCTGGGGCGTATGGATGGTCTTGGCCTTCACCACGCGGCTGATGGTGCTTTCGTGGAAGCCCGTGGCTTCGGCCACATCCCGCAGCACCATGGGTCGGAGGCGTTCGATGCCGTGCTCAATGAACTCCTTCTGGAGTTCCACGATCTGGGCTGAGACCCGCAGCACGGTGCGGTTGCGGTCCTCCACGCCCCGGATGAAATCCCGGGCGCTGCGGAACCGCTCGCGGATGAAGTCCTTGTCGCACTTGGCTTCGCTGGAAGCCATGAACCGCGGGTACTCGCCGTTCACCTTCAGGCGGGGCAGGCCCTCATCGTTGAGGTAGACCTTCCAGTTGCCATCTTCGCCCTTGAGCACCACCACATCAGGTTTCACCACCCGTTCACCATCGGGATCGAAGGCCCGGCCCGGCGAGGGGTTGAGGTGCTTCAGTTGCTCCATGGCCGCGCCCAGTTCTTCGTCGGAACAGGCCAGGGCCCGGCGGAGCCTGGAACTATCCCGCTGGGCAAGCAGCTCCGAGAAATCCTGGATAATGCGCACGGCCAGGTCGTCCGGTTCCGCTCCCGCGTGGCGCAGCTGCAGCAGCAGGCATTCCTGGACGGTGAAACAGCCCACGCCGGAGGGGTCGAATTCCTGCAGCACATCCAGGGCCGCCCGCAGGGCCTCCTCGGTCACGCCGAAATCCGCCGCCAGCTTGGTGGGCGTGGCTTCCAGGGAAGGCTGATCCGGATCCATGCGGAGGAAGCCCTTGGGATCCATCCGGTCGATGAGCCGTTCCACGATGGGCGCTCTGGGATCCTCGTGTTCCAGCGTTTCATACAGCTGGCCCAGCAGGTGGTCCTGCAGGGATTCGAAGGCGCTGAGTCGATCCTCCCAGGACATCCGGTCCTCTTCTGGGAGGTTGCTGGTGCGGGGCAGATCCGAATCCCAGCTGTTCTCGGCCCCCAGTTCGGTCTCCTGCACCTGGGCCACGCCTTCTTCCGTGAATTTCTCCAAATCGCCGTCGGGATTCATTTCACCCGCCGCATCCAGCATGGGTCCCAGGTCGACGGTGTCCACCCCTTCGGGCAGCTCGCCAGCATCCGACATCTGCTCGGCGGAACCTTCCGTCACATCGGAATCCCGGCCCTCCTCGATGGCCTCGAGGGTCGGCACTTCGTCGCTGTCATCGGCCAGTTCCAGCAGCGGGTTGTCTTCCAGCTCACGCTCGATGGTCTGGGAGAGCTCCTGGAGGTTCATCTGCCAAAGTTTTAGCTTCAGCTGCATGGCCGGCGTGAGCGCGAGGGTCTGGCTTTGGGCCAGGCGCTGGGAGAGGAACGGTCCGGCGGCTGCCATCAGTCGAGCCTGAACCGGTCGCCCAAGTAGACCCGGCGGATATCCGGATCCTCTGCGATCTCACTGGGCAAGCCGTGTTTCATGATCATCCCGTCCGCCAAGATATAGGCCCGGTCGGCGATCTGCAAGGTCTCCCGGACATTGTGATCGGTGATCAACACCCCGATGCCTCGAGCCTTGAGGTCATCTATGAGCCCCTGGATCTCCAGCACAGACTTGGGGTCCACGCCCGCAAAGGGCTCATCCAGCAGCATGATGCGAGGCTCGGTCACGAGCGCCCGGGCCAGTTCGCAACGCCGCCGTTCGCCGCCGGAAAGGCTCATCCCCAGGGTGTCCCGGACTGTTTCCAGATGGAAATCCGCCAGCAGCCGCTCGCAGCGGGCCTTCTGATCGGCCTTAGAAATCGGCTGCAACTCCCCCAACGCCATGAGGTTCTCCCAGACTGTCAGGCCGCGGAACACACTGGATTCCTGCGGCAGGTAACCGATGCCCAGCCGGGCCCGGCGATGCATGGGCAGGGCCGTCACATCCTGGCCCAGCCAGCGGATGCCGCCCTGATCCGGGGCCTCCACGCCCACCACCATGTAGAACGTGGTGGTCTTGCCCGCGCCGTTGGGTCCCAACAGACCCACCACCTCGCCCATGCCCACGCAGAGGCTCACGTCCCGCACCACGGTCCGGTCGCCGTAGCGCTTCTGGAGGTTCACGGCCTCAAGGCAAGGGGCTGGCTCGGTCATAGTTCTATCAGAACACACCCCATCGGCCTTTGCCTCCGCTTCACCAGCCCGAGCCCGTGCCCTTGCCCCGCACCCGGCCCTGCCAGCGCACGACTTGCGGGCCTGGCTCCAGTTCCAGCGCCTCCCCCTGACCTTCGCCCAGCCTGCCCCGCAGGGTCACGGCGCCCTGGGCCTGTACGAGGCTCACGGTCCGATCCGGTCCAAGAGTGACGATGAGCGTATCCGCCGCCAGCCGCCAGCCTTGGCCCTGGCACTCCACGCCACCATTCAGCGTGATCCGCTGGTTTTCCCGCTGGCCCCGCTCGGCCCGCAGGAAGAGATCACCATCGGCCGCGGCCAGGGTGCCGCTCAGGCCCTCGGGAAAACTGACCGATTCCCCTTGCCGCAGGATGCGCGGACCGGACAACCGCTCTCGCAGGCGGCTCCAGGCTGCCGGACGGCCCGTGAGCGTCCACAGAGTCTCTTCCCACACCAGCTTGGAGCCCCGGAGACTGCCACCCGAGAAGAGGTTCACCTGCACGGGCCCCTCGATGGTCCAGGAGCGCGGATCGCCCTGCCCCGCGCCTCCGGTGAACGTGCCGTCTTCCCCGCGGCCCAGCAGCGGTCCCTGGAGGGTCCACTTCCGCGAACGGCGTTCCACCAGGATCCGGGGCGAGGCTAGGCTGCGCCGGCCCCAGGTAAGCAAAGCCTGGCCTTCGGCCACCGCATAGCCCACCGGCAGCGACTCGGGCAGATCCCGCCCCGGGGCCTCGCGGAGCAGGACCCGGGGCGCCTTCAGCGTCAGGCGCTGGCCGTCCACGGGCTGATCCCAAATCACGTTCCCCTCCAAGCGCAAGCCTGCCGGCGTCCAGCGGGCCCCCTGCGTCGTAAGCTGCTCTTCCCCACCGGTCATTGCACGATGGGCCTTGAATGATTTCAGTTCCACCTGCTGGAAGCTGCTACCGGGGGCGGGCCTGGGCGCCACGCCGCTCTGGGCCTCACCGCGCCAACCATCGGCTCGCTCAAAGGACAGGGGCCCCGGCCAGGTCACGGTTTCCGGTGCCAGGTCCGCCACCGAGGCCTGGAGGGAACCTTCGCTCAGCTTAGCCTTCACGCCTTCCAGATGGCCGGTCTGGAAGCCGGGAGTGGCCCACAGGCGGCCCGCATCCATGGATTGGAGCGTGGGGGTCACCGGACCATCCGCAGGCGTCTGCCAGCGCACGGGGCCGTGTTCCACGCGCAGGTGGCCATCGGTCTCGCGCCGCCAGCCCGTCGGCAGGTTCCACACCCCCCGGGAAGAGCCTTCCAAGGACTCCCAGCGCAGGGGCGCCAATCCCTCCCATTCTCCCCCCGTCCAGCGGATGGCGGGCACCTCTCCTTCGACACGTCCCTTGCCCAGGAGCTCCGTGGTACCCGGTTTTACCACACCGAGATCCATGGGGCCCTGGAGGGTCCAGACGCCCGCCTTGCGGTGGGCCTTGGGGGAGAGCAGGCGCCACTGCCCGGCCTGCTCGTCCAGGCGACCCTGTACCTGCTCCAGCAGCAGGTCTTCTTCGGAACCGGAGATGGTCTTGTAGGCCAGCACCATGCGATTGGGACCGAGCTGTTCGGTGAGGGTACCGACGCTGCCACGGGTGCCCTCACCGAAGAGCGCATCGCCGCCCACGGTGCGACCCGGCATGCCTTCACTGCCCTTCATCATCAGGAATCGCAGGGTGAAGCCCAGGGTACCGGCCACCAGGACCCAGCCCAGGCGCCGCCAGAGCGGATCGCGCGCGGGTGGCAGCTCCTGGAGGAGGGCGGCCAGGTTCATGGCGCCTCCTGCCCCAGCAGGGCATCCACCAGCCAGGAGCGGCCCCAGCGGGCGCTGCCCTGGGGCGCGGCGGCCACTTGCAAGCGATCCCCCGGTTTCGGCAGGGCGGGCCTGGAATGCCCGGCGAACCAGGTGAGGGGATCGGGGAGGCCAGCCAGCCGGATTTTCCAGTGATCAGCACTGAAGACTGCGGATGAAGCGACCAATCCGTCGAGGTACGCCAGCGGAGGCGCGAAACCCTGGCCGAAGGGCTCGAGCATGGTCAGTTCCGCATCGCCGGGCAGCTCTGCTGGCTCGCCGTCCAGCAACAGGGGCGGCAGCTCCCGGCCCGCCGCCTGGGCCGCGGCGCCCCGCTGCAGGGCCTGACGCACGAAGGCGAGGCGCGGCGCTTCGAAGCTCAGGCCCGCAGCCACGCGATGGCCCCCGCCCCCCAGGATGAAGGGCTGGGCCAGGGCCAGCAGCTCGCCCAGGTCGTAGCCTTCCGGCGCCCGCAGGCTGCAGTGGGCCACGCCATCGATCAGGGTGCAGACGCCGGAAGGCCGGCCGCTGGCACGCATGCGGTGGCCCGCCACGATACCGATGACGCCCTTGTGGGCCGTGGGCTCCAGCACCAGATCGAAGGCTTCGTCCTCTGGAGGTGGCAGGCGTTCCGAAAGCTCCCGCTGGATGCTGCGGCGTTCCAGGTTGAGTGCTTCGACCCGGGCCATGAGCACATCCGCTTCCGCCGCGTCCCGGGTGAGCAGCAGGCGCACGGCATCCTCAGCACCGCCCATGCGGCCCACGGCGTTCAAGCGCGGTGCCACACCGAAGGCAATGTCCTGGGCCCCCAGGGTCCCTTCTTTTTTGGAGGCCTTCAGCAGCGCCGCGAGGCCCGGCCCATTCTTTCCGGCCAGGGAGGCGAGGCCCCGGCGCACCAGCAGCGCATTCTCGTCCACCAGGGGCATCACGTCCGCCACGGTGCCGATGGCCACGAGCTTGAGCAGGCCATCCAGGAAGGCGGCATCGGCGCCAGTTGGATGGGGTACGGCGCCGAGCAGGGCCTGGGCCAGCTTGAAGGCCACGCCCACGCCCGCCAGGTAGCGGTTGGCGTAGTCGCCAAGCTGGGGGTGCACTACGGCACAGGCCGGAGGAAGCTCACCGCCCAGGGAATGGTGGTCCGTGATCACCCAATCGAGGCCCAGTTCATTGCTGGCCTTCACCTCTTCCACGCTGCGCACGCCACAGTCCACGGAGATGAGCAGGCCCGGGTCGCGGGTGGCCTTCAGCTCCTGGATGCAGTCCAGGTGCAGGCCGTAGCCATCGGAAAAGCGGTTGGGGATGAAGAACGAAACTTCGGCTCCAAGCTTTTCCAAAGTGCGCACCAGCAGGGCCGTGGCGGTGACGCCATCCACGTCGTAGTCGCCGTAGACCACGATGCGTTCATGGTTCTCGATGGCCTGCCGGAGGCGCGCCACGGCTTGATCGACGCCGGGCAGCAGGTGCGGATCCGTGCTCCGCGGCCAGGATGGATCCAGCCGCCAGGCCAGACCCTCGGGCTGATCCACGCCGCGCAGCCAAGCCAGCCGCGCCAACCGGGGCTCCAGCCCCCAAGCGGCGGCCAGGGCCGTCCAGGGCGTTGAACCCGCCGGAAAACTCCGACGGATGCGCCACGGTAGCGGAGCCATTTCAGCCCACGCTGCCCATGCGGGCGAACTTCTGGTACCGCTCCTCCACCAGCTGCTCGGCGGAGAGCTCGGAGAGTTCCGAGAAGGCCTCCACGATGGCCTCCTTGAGCGCGGTTGCCGCCGCATCGAAATTCGAATGGGCGCCGCCCAGCGGTTCCTTCACGATCCCGTCGATGATGCCCAGCTCCAGCAGGTGTGGGGCCGTGAGCTTCAGGGCAGCGGCGGCCTTGGGAGCCTGGGAGGCGTCCTTCCACAGGATGGAGGCGCAGCCTTCGGGGGAGATCACCGAGTAGATGGCGTTCTCCATCATAAGCACGCGGTCGGCCACGCCCAGGGCCAGGGCCCCACCGCTGCCACCTTCGCCGATCACCACGGCCACCACGGGCACTTCGAGCTTGGCCATCTCCAGCAGGTTCCGGGCGATGGCTTCGGCTTGGCCGCGCTCCTCGGCGTCCACGCCGGGGTAGGCACCGGGCGTGTCGATGAGGCAAAGGATGGGCCGCTGGAACTTCTCAGCGAGCTTCATGAGGCGCAGGGCCTTCCGGTAGCCCTCGGGCTTGGGCATACCGAAGTTGCGCAGGATTTTCTGCTTGGTATCCCGGCCTTTCTGCTGGCCGATGATCATGACGGCATTGCCTTCGATCCAGCCGAAGCCCGCCACGATCGCAGCGTCGTCGCCGAAACGACGGTCACCATGCAGTTCATCGAAGCGCTCGCAGATCCGCTCCAGGTAGTCCTGGGTGTAGGGCCGCTTGGGATGCCGGGCCAACTGGGCGCGTTGCCAGTCCGTGAGATTGGTGAAGAGGTCGGCCTTCAGCTTGTCGAGCTTCTTTTCCAGTTTCTCCCGCTCCTTGGTCTGGGTGGGATCCATCTCCATGGCGCGGATCTGAGCCTCCAGCTCCAGTACCGGCTTTTCCAGCTGGGACAGATCCATGGCCTGTTCGGGGGAAGAGTCTTTCATGCGGCCTCGAGCCTGGTTGTTCGAGGGTCCAGTGTAGAGGGATGGGGCTGGATTGGATAGGGCGGGGCTGACCAGGGGTAGGCGCCGTAACTACCGCCAATCCATTCCCGAGGTACGGAACGTGGGGCACAATGCCCAAGCGAGGTATCGCCCTGGTTGCCACACCCTTCCCTCTCCTCGGCCTCAGCGGCGGCATCGCGGCGGGGAAGAGCTTTGTCGCCTCGCAGCTGGCGGCACGGGGCTGGGTGGTCATCGACGCGGACGCGCTGGCGCGGGAAGTGGTGGCGATCGGCAGCGAGGGGCTACAGGCGGTGGCCGCGGCCTTCGGGCCTGAATGCTTGCAGCCCGACGGCAGCCTAGACCGGGCCTGGGTGGCTGAACGTGTCTTTGCGGAAACCACCGAACGAGCGCGGCTCAACGCCATTCTCCATCCTCGCATCGAGGCCCTGCGGGATGCCCATCTTCAAGCTCTGCCAACCTCGACCCGCGGCGCGGTGTTGGATGCGGCCCTCTGGGTGGAGCGGGGGAAGGCCCACCACTTCGACGCCTTCTGGGCCGTGGACGCCCCGGAGGAATTGCGCACGGCCCGCCTCATGGACCGGGATGGACTGAGCCGAGATGCCGCACTGGCGCGACTGCGGGCCCAGGCCACGGCCGCGGAGCGGGCCCTGCATGCGGACCTGGTGATCACCAACGACGGGAGGGAGCTGTCTGGAATCCTCGCTGAGGCGGAAGCGGACCTTCTGTCAAACTGGAGGATCCGCCGCACGCGGATCTGGAGACCGAACATGGCTGCACCCTTCAGCGCAGAGCAGTTGCGCGATGTCCTGTCCACCCTGCTCAGCCGGGGCGGCGACTACGGCGAAGTGTTCGCGGAACGACGCCGGGCCCATGCCCTGGGCATGGACGATGGGCGCATGGAGGATGTGCTCGCCTCCGAGACCTTCGGGGCCAGCCTGCGGCTCATGGACGGCGAAACCACCCGCTTCGCGGATCTCATCGCCCCCACCTTCGAGGAAATGCTCGAGGCGGCCCGCACCCTGGCCGCTCCGGGGACCGGCTCGTCGGCCGAGATCCCGCCCCTGGTGGTCAGCGTCCACCCGACCCCCAGTCCTATCGAACAGGATCCGGGACAGGTTCCTTTGAGCGACAAGGTCGCCCTGGTGCGCCGGGCCGAAATCGAGGCCCGGAACCAGGCGGACAGCCTGCGTCCCGGCGCCTTGAAGCAGGTCTCCGTGGGCTACAGCGACAGCACCCAGCGCGTGTGGATCGCCGCGGCGGAACGCCAAGACGGAAGCTGGTCCGGCCGCCTCACCGAGGACCACCGCACCCAGGTGGTGCTGCGGGCCAATGTCACCGCCGGGGACGGCGTCCAGCTCCAGACGGGCTATCAGGCCCTGGGTGAGACCCGCGGGTTTGAGCTGTTCACGGCTGAAGCCGTGACCCGGACCGTGCGGGAGGCCGTGCGGCTGGCCATCCAGGCCCTGGACGCCCAGCCGGCTCCGGCCGGCACCTTCCCGGTGGTGCTCAGCAGCAGCGCGGGCGGCACCATGATCCACGAGGCCTGTGGCCACGGCCTCGAGGCCGATCTCGCCCTGGCGGGCATGAGCTCCTTCGCGGGCAAGCTGGGCCAGAAAGTGGCCGCCGAGGGCGTGACCATCATCGACGATGGCACCCTGCCCCACAAGCGCGGCAGCCAGGCCATCGACGACGAAGGCAACCCCGCGAGCCGCGTGGTGCTCATCGAGAACGGCGTGCTCAAGGCTTATCTGCAGTCCCGCAAGACCTCGAAGAAGATGGATACGGGACCCACGGGCAACGGGCGCCGAGAAAGCTACCGCCACCTGCCCATCCCCCGCATGCGCAATACCTTCCTGGCTGCGGGCAATGAAGCTCCCGAGGCCATCCTCCGGGATCTGGATCGCGGCCTGCTCGTGAAGCGCATGGGCGGCGGCCAGGTGGATACGGTCACCGGCAACTTCGTGTTCCAGGTAACCGAGGGCTACTGGGTGGAAAACGGTGTGGCCAAATACCCCGTCAAGAACGCCACCCTCAGCGGCTGCGGCCCGGAAGTGCTGAAGGGCCTCACCCGCATCGGCTCAGACCTGCACCACTTCGATATCGGCACCTGCGGCAAGGACGGCCAGGGCGTGCCCGTCAGTGACGCCCTCCCCACCATCCTCTGCCCCGCCCTCGTCGTGGGCGGCACAGCCGAGCCGCTACCGAGCGTGCTTTGAAAATAGAAAATTCACCACGAAGACAGGAAGACCACGAAGTAATGCCTGTTTTGTTCGTGGTCTTCCCATCTTCCTAGCTAATCAGTTTTATTGATCGAGTTTCCCGATATGACCAATCCGTTTGAATCCTTCATCCCCGAATCCTTGGAAGCGCGTCTCCAGGACGGCATCCAGCATGCGCTTTCACTCGGCGCAGAGGGTGCGGAGGCGTTCATCTCGGTCTCCCGAAGCCGCAAGGCCAAGGTCCAGAATGGCCGCCTGGAGGACCTCACCGTCAGCAAGCGGGGCGGGCTCGGCGTACGCGTGATCCGCGCCGGGGGCAAGGGCTTCCGCACGGGCCTCGCCACCACCACCGATCTCGCCGCCACGGATTTCCGCCACTTGTTCGCCCAGGCCTGGGAGCTGAGCGCCCTGGGCGACGAGGATCCCTGGCTGCGCCAGGCCGATCCCTCCGGCGTGGACGACCTGCCCAGCCGTTTCCATGCCGAGGTAGATGCCATCACCCCCGAGCAACGCATTGCCTGGGCCCTGGAGCTGGAGGCCCAGGCCCGGAAGGCCTCCCCCAAGGTCGCCGCCGTGCGCGAGGCCGCCTGGAGCGATGGCACTGGCGCCAGCCTGCTGCTCACCCAGAAAGGCGTGCGTACCCCGGATGTCTATTCCAGCTGCTCGGCCAGCATCGAGCTGGCGGTGGCCGAGGGCGAGGAACGGCAGGCTTCCTGGCACTGGGATGTGGCCCGCCGGCCCGTCCTGGATCTTGCGGCTATCGGCGCCGAAGCCGCCCTGAAGGGCGAGCGGAAGCTGAACCCCCAGCACCTGCCCGCCGGCAGGTACAGCGTGGTGCTGCACCCGGAGGTGGCCGTGGACCTGCTGGGCATCGTGGCGGGCATGCTGGATGCCGAATCCGTGCTCAAGCAGCGCAGCCTCTTCGCGGGCAAGCTGGGCGAAGCCATCGCCTCCCCCCTGCTGACCCTGGTGGACGATGGCCGCCTGGCCGAGGGCCCCGGCCGCCCCGCCCTGGGCACCGAGCCCTGGGACGCCGAGGGTCTGCCCACCCGGCGCAACGTGCTGCTCGAGGGTGGCGTGCTGAAGACCTACCTGCACACCCTGAAGACCGCTGCGGAGCTGGGCATGGCCCCCACCGCCAGCGCCGGCCGGGGCTTCGGCAGCCAGCCCGGGGCCACCACCTTCAACCTCTTCCCGCTCCCCGGGAAGACTGGCACCGAGGCTCTCTACCGGATGGCCGGGAACGGCGTCCTCATCACCGAGATCATGGCCTGCACACGGTGGACCCCGTCAGTGGCGATCTCAGCGTGGGGGCCAGCGGCATCCGCATCCGGGATGGTTTGCTGGGCGAGCCAGTCGACAAGCTCACCTTCGCCGGCAACCTGCGCGATTTCCTTACCCGCATCGTGGCCCTGGGCAGCGACCTCCGCTGGTACGGCAGCAGTGCCGGTCTGAGCATGCTGCTGGAGGACATCGCCCTGGGCGGTGCGTGATTCCGGCCTCCTCCCAAATCCCGTAGCATGGACTGAGTGAGGTCTCCATGTCCCTAGACGCCGCCAAGCAGTATCTCTCCTTCCCCCACCTCGAGGCCGAGCTCCGCACAGAGCTGGAGCCCCTGGTAAAGGCTGCCGAAGAGGGCGACGCCGCCGCCCTCGCGGAAGTGGAGGATCGCTTCTTCGAGCCCCTGGCCTTTGGTACCGGCGGTCTGCGTGGTTTCATGGCCGCGGGCCTGCGCCGCATGAATCAGCCGAACGTGCGCCGCACCACCCTGGCCCTGGCCGCCGTGGCCCAAGCCCACGCGCCGGAGAAGAAGATCGCGGTGGTTGGCTACGATACGCGGATCAACTCCGAGGTTTTCGCCGCGGAAAGCGCCGCCGTGCTGGCCGCCGCGGGCTACCAGGTGTTCCTGGGCACCCGCCCCCTGCCCACGCCCTTCCTCTGCTTTGCGATGAAGGCCCTGGGCTCGGCCTGCGGCGTGATCATCACCGCCAGCCACAATCCGAAGGAGTACAACGGCTTCAAGGCCTACAACGACTTGGGCGGCCAGGTGGTGGATCCCTGGGACCTGGAAGTCGAGGCGCGCATGGCCAAGCTGCCGGTCGTGCCCCTGCCGCCCGTCGCCCCCGAAGGCCGCATCCATCCCATTCCAGTGGAAGTCGAGAACGCCTACCTAGACCTGGGGATCGGGCTGCTCCAGCATCCGAAGGTGTTCACGCCCGCCCGGATCCTGTACACACCCTTCCATGGCACCGGCATCGCCTTCGTCCCATCCCTTTTTCAGCGGGCCAGCCTGCCGCTCTCCGTCAGCCCCAGTCAGGGCATCCAGGACGGCACCTTTCCCACGGCCCCCCGACCCAACCCCGAGGAGTTGGCGGCCTACGCGGCCCCCATCCGGGAGGCCGAGGCCATGAAGGCAGAGGTCATCCTCTCCAACGACCCCGACGCCGACCGCATTGGTGTGGTGGCCAAGCGCAACGGCACCTGGGAGCTCATGTCCGGCAATGACATCGCCGGGCTCACCCTCGACTACCTCTGCACGCAAAAGGGGCTCAAGGGCGCCGTGGTGAGCACGGTAGTGACCTCCGATTTCATGGCGGAAGTGGCACGGATTCACAGCCTGCCCGTGGTGTGGACCCTCACGGGCTTCAAGAACATCGCCGTGTGCATGGACCGGCTAGAAGCCCTGGGCGAAGCCTATGCCTTCAGCGCCGAGGAGAGCTACGGTATGCTCCTGCCACCCAGCCTGCGGGACAAGGATGGCGTCACCGCGGCCCTGGTGGTGGCGGAGATGGCGGGTCACTACAAGGCCCTGGGCCTGACGCTCTTCGAGGCGGTGGATGCCCTCATGGCCCGGGTCGGGACGTTCCACAACCGCCTGGTGAACCTCGAGGATCCCCGGCCGGGCGGGGCCAAGCGCTTCGCCGAAGCCATGGAGCGCATCCGCACCGCGGGTCTGGCTTCCCTCGGTGGTGACAAGGTCGCCAGCTGGGAGGATTTCCAGAGCGGGCTCTGGCAGGGCGAGGGACGTAGCGAGGCCATTCTCGATCGTCCGGACAAACGAGCAGTGGCCCTGCCCATCCTTCGCAGCAACGTCCTCAAGTTCCGCCTGGAGAGCGGTGCCTTTGCCGCCTTCCGCCCAAGCGGTACCGAACCCAAGTTGAAGGTCTACCTTCAGAGCCGGACCGATGCCGCTCTGCTGGATCGCCTGGAGGCAGAGGCCCGTTCTCTCCTTGGCCTGTAGCCATCTCAAAAAAGCGGCGCCGTTTCCGGCGCCGCTTTTTTGAAAGGATGAGAACTACTTCTTGGCAGCAGGCTTGACGGTGGTCAGCTTGCCATCGGCCCAGCCATGGCAGTCCTTGCACTTGTCTTCCTTGTACTTGGGGAACATCTTGTTGGTGGCCGCGTTGAACTTCTTGTCCTTCGGGGCACCCTCGTGGCAGGCGGTGCACTTGGCACCCTTGATGGTGGTCATCTTGGCCATGGCAGCAGGAGCCACGAGCAGCATGAGGGCGGCGGTGAGGAGGGTGATGCGACGCATGGGAACTCCTGGAGGTGGGACTCGAAGCCGCTCCGAGTCGCAAGGTCGATAGAGCGATTCTGGGATACGCGAATGGGGGCCGTCAGTGATGGGAGTCACAGCTTTGTCACATAATTAAATATCAATATTTTAAACACTTGAAATGCCGCACTGGACATCGATTATCGAGAATTTGTGCCCGTTGTTTGGTCCAAAATCGAAGGGGCGCCGGTGTCATCCGGCGCCCCTTGTTTGCTCCCAGTCGGATCAGTGCGCGAGGCGCGAGGTCATGGCGTAGATGATGAGGACCAGGAGCATGAGCCCCACGCCGAAGAAGATGTAGCCGGTGCTGCGGGCGATCCCCTTCCAGGCTTCCCACTCATCCTTGACCCGGTAGTCATCCAGGCGGCCTTCGGCCACCAGGCGGTCATACCAGCGCTTGCGTTCGTGCAGCATCTCGGACTTCGAGATGCGGCCCGAGAAGATCACGGTGTCCATGGGGAACTTCTCCAGCCGGAAGTGGGTGTTGAAGAAGTGGACCGTGAAGATAAAGCCTGAAGCCAGCAGGGCCTCGTCTGAGTGCACGATCAGCGAGACGTTGATCATCCAGCCAGGCATGAACTTGCTGAAGAACTCCGGGAACCACATGATCAGGCCCGACACGCCGATGGCGAAGATGCCCCAGAACACAGCCAGGTAGTCGAACTTCTCGAAGTATGTCCAGCGGTCGAATTCCGGCCGGGGTCCCTTCCCGAAGAACCACTTGTTGTGATCCACAAAATCCTTCAGATCCTGCTTGGTGGGGATCATGGAATCAGGGTGGGCCATGGCCTTAAAGATGCGCGAGAACTCGAAAGCGCCGGTCTCCGGGTTGTTGAGGAACGCCCTCCGCTTCCACAGGTGGCTCACGGTGGTGCTGACGTGGAGCACGAAGTAGATGAAGGTGACCACCGCGCCGAAATGGTGGAGCGTCCGGGCCACTTCCGCGCCGCCGAAGAAGCTGAAGATGGCCTTGGCCCAGTCGGAATAGTAGAACTTCAGCGGCATGCCGGTGATGGTCAGCAGCAGGAAGCTCGTCACCACGAGGATGTGAAGGAAGCGCTCGAAGGGCTGGAAGCGAGTGAACTGCTCGTCATCCTCCTGGATCTTGATCTTGGCTTCGCGGAACTGCTTGGAGTCATGCCGGTAGAGCCAGATGGATCGGAACAGCCAGAGCAGCGTGTGACCGCCGAACAGCGAGAAGGTGACCACCAGCAGGGAGGTCATGATGATGAAGACGTAGTTCAGGACGGGGTAGTTCTTGCGGTCCATGGGGTTGGCATGGGGCGCGTACTTGGTGAAGCTGACCGAGGCCTTCGGGTGGCACTGCTTGCAGGTGTTGACGATGTTGCCGGGGGACAGGCGCGAATTGGGGTCCGCGGCCCGCAGCACGTCGTGGTGTCCGTGGCAGTCATAGCAGGCGGCCACCGAATTGGCGGTGTTCGCCTTGCCGAGGGCCATGGCCTTGCCGTGGTAGGTATCCCGGTAGTGCTCGAGGCGGTCGGCGTGGCACTTGCCGCACACCAGATCGCTGCCGGCCTTGAAGTGCGCCGCGGTCACTTCGATCTGGTGGGCCGAGTGGCACTGGATGCAGACGGGGCCCCGGGGATCCCCCTTGGCCAGCAGCTGCCCGTGGATGCTCTTGTTGTAGATCGCCTCGACGGTGACGTGGCACTTGCCGCAGGTCTTGGCCACGTTGGCGTGGTTGATGGGTGAGCTGCGGTCCACGCTGCGCTTGATATCGTGGACGCCGTGGCAGTCGTTGCAGCTGGGGGCCACGATGAGCCCCTTCTCCAGCAGCGCCATGCCGTGGATGCTCTCCTGGTACTGGGAGCCCACGGTGGGGAACTTCATGCGGTATTCGTCCGTCAGGTTCTTGTTGGCGTGGCATTTTGCGCAGGTCTTGGGGAGGTTCATCTTGTAGACCGGCGAATCCGTCAGGCCCACCTTCCCGATGTAGTGATTGCCATGGCAGTCCGCGCAGCCGGCCGCTGCCGAAGCGCCCATGGCCTTGCTCATGCCGTGAATGCTGGTCTGGTAGACCTTGTCCTGGTCCGTGTGGCAGGTTCCACAGTTCACCTTGGGGGCCGGATTGCCGTCGCCGGGGTGATCCTTGTGCAGCTCCGCATGGCAGCTCCGGCAGGAGAGGGAGCCGTGGACCGCCTTGGTGAACTTCTGTTCGTCCACGAACAGGGAAACCGGCTTGCCGCCGGCCTCCTTGGTCATGTCCTTGTCGCTGTGGCAATCGAAGCAACTTTCCTTCGCCACTTTGGCACCCACGCCCTGGACAGGCGTGCCTGCCAGGAGTCCGCCCACCAGTAGCAAGAGCGGGAGGAACAGGCTCACGCGGGACCGGGCCTTCTCCTGGGTGGGGTGCGGGGTGGTCGTTCGGACATCCAGGATCATGGGGAGTTCTCCTTGACTTCAGGAACCGAAAAAAATCGGGACCCCACAGGATGGGGTCCCGATTATTGTCCACTCTTAGGTCGTTTGAGAAAGCGGATTTAAGTCACAACTCGCCGGTTTCAGTGACCGGAGCCGCCCTCGGGGTCCTTGGCACCCCCCTCGGCCTTGAGGGCTTCCTTCTCCATGAGCTGACGGTAGTACTCGGGCCGGGCTTCCCGCATGTGATCCGCAGAGGCCTTGCCCGTGAGCCAGGCAAGGTCCATGGGATAGACATCCGGGTCGAAGATCACCAGGTACCAGTGCCACACCAGGATGGACAGACTGGCGAGGATCGCCTCGTACCAGTGGGCCGCGGTGGCCGCGTCCATCACCCAGATGGGGAAGTTGTGCAGGCTCCAGTCCTTGGCCCAGAGCATGACGCCGGTCACAGCCATGACGATGGTGCCCCACATGTAGGCCCAGTACTCCATCTTCTCGGCATAGCCGAACATCCCGAAGGTGGGCCGGGTGGAGCTGAGGCCGAGGTTGTAGCGCAGCATGTTGAGGATGTCCTTGGCGTCCTGCCAGTTGGGCAGGAGCTCCCAGAGGATGATCCGATCGCGCTTCACCAGTGCCAGATGTACCAGGTGGAGCCCCGTGGCAAACATGATCACCACGGCTGAGATGCGGTGCAGCCAGGCCCGGAACAGGCCGTTCCCGTTCATGGCCAGCATCTTCACCCAGCCCGCCTCCGGGAACTTGAGCGCGAAGCCCGAGAGGACCAGGAGGATGAAGCTCACCATGACCATGGCGTGGGTGATGCGGAACCACTTGTTCATGCGGGGCAGTTGCTCACCCGTGCCGTGGTGGGGCTTGTGGCGGCGCAGCTTGGCCAGCCAGTCCAGACCATTGTGGAAGAGCATGAAGCCGATGGTCATGGGAATGAGGGCGTAGTAGGCCAGCCGGATCCACCGCACCGAGATATGCTCGATGCCGCCCGCTGTCCGAACGTGGACCTTACTCCTGGCGATCTTGTCTCCGACACCCTGGTGACACTGGCCGCAGGTCTTCTGAAGGTTGGCGGGATTGACCGTGGACCGGATGTCCTCGGAAGGCAGGATGTTGTGAATCCCGTGGCAGGACGCGCAGTTGGCGGCTGTCTTCCGCCCGCCGCGGACGGCCAAGCCATGGAAGCTGTCCTCGTAGGCCGGGACCTTGTCGCCGAATTCATAGCGCGAGTCGAGCCGCTCATCGCCGTGGCAGCGGCCACAGGTGACCGTGGACACCCGGGCCGCGTTCACCAGGGAGCCCGCCTCGGCAGGGGCCAGGATGTTGTGCTCGCCATGGCAGCCCGTGCAGGTGGGCGAATCCTTGGACCCCTTCTTGACCGCCAGTCCGTGGACGCTGTCGGCGTAGGCCGTCTGAACGTCGTTGTGGCAGATCCCGCAGGTCTCGGCCACATGGGCTCGGTTCACCTTGGCCTTGGGATCGCGGGAAGCCAGGATGTCGTGGCTGCCATGACAGTCCGAGCAGGAGGCCGCGTTCTGGTTGCCCTTGGCCACTTCCCTGCCGTGCAGGCTCAGACGGTAGGCCTCCACCGGCTTGGCGAAGGGGATCTTGTGCTTGGCGAGGAACTCAGGATTGGAGTGGCAGGCACCGCAGGTATCCGGCAGATTCTTCTTGGCCACCTTGGAGTTTGGATCACTGCCGCCGGTGATGGCGTGCGGGCTGCCATGGCAGGAAGCGCAGGTGGCGGAATCCGCCATGCCAGCCTGCTTGGCCAGGCCATGCACACTCTTGGCATAGGCCTTCACCTGGTCGTCATGGCAGTTGGCGCACTTGACCGGTCCAGGCTTCTCCGCGTGGGGCAGCCTCGTGATGGTGCTGTGGCAGCCGATGCAGTCCACGCTTCCGTGCTTGGAAGCCTCGAAGGTGACGAGGTTCACTTCATGGCACGAAGTGCAATCCTTCGCGCTCGGCGGAGCTGCGGCGAGCACCATGGATAGCAATCCAGCAAACAGCAGCCGCATAGTCACCTCATCAGTCCTCTATACACTAGCCTGAGACCCCTCTGTCTTACTAGGTGCTGGTGATCTCGGTCACTTATCTCACTTAAATTCAGGCCACCAGGGTCTCCTATGTTTTCTTGTGGGGCGCAAATTGAATGAAATTCTTAGCTCCGATCCGCCCCGCTTTCGTACCTGTTCTGCGTTTCTAATCGCCCGCCCAAGGTCCCCAAAGGCTGCCCGGCCTGGGGAACGGGAGATGACGCGCCTGACCCACGAAAAAGCGCCGGGGGGTAAGCCCCCCGGCGCCTGGCTTCGAACCGCTTCAGCGACTCACTTGCCTTTGTATTCCTTCAACCAGTTCAGATCGACTTCGGCAACCTTTTTATCGGCCTTCATCTTGGTGAGGAAGGCGCCGCGCTCGTTGGCTGCCGAGGCACCCTTCTTGGGCATGGCATCGACATGGCAGGACTTGCAACTGGTGATCTCTGCGAAGCCGAGATCCTTGGCCTTTTTCACGAACGGCAGCTTGGCCTGTGCGGGAAGGGCGAGAACCATTGCCGCGGCAATGAGGATGGGAGCGATGCGCATGGCGCCTCCTGGCTAGTTGAGTCCTGCGGAACGGAACGGATGTAAGCGTGGTTTCCAGCTACGAGGATACCAGCCGTTCATTTGCCCTTGTAATCCTTCAGCCAGGCCAGATCCACCTCGGCGGCCTTCTTCTGGCCCTTCATGTCCACGAGAAACTTGCCGCGCTCGGAAAGCTCGCCACCCTTCTTGGGCATTTTATCGGCGTGGCAGGACTGGCAGTTCTTGACATCGGCGAAGCCAGCTTCCTGGGCCTTCTTGACCCAGGGCAGCTTGGCCTGGGCGGGCACAGCAAGGATCAGAGCCGCTGCGGCGATGAGGATGGTGGTGCGCATGGTACCTCCAGGTGGGCTGTCCCGCGCGGCGGGACGGGTTGGGCAGGGAATTGCAATAAGGGTACCCGGGACTGGATCACTTACAAGACTTCTTGGGGTTTTGAGTGATTCAAAGCACCAATTGCTCCTGGTACTCCCCGAAGACCGACCTCATGGCATTGCAGATTTCGCCAACCGTGGCCTCGGCTTTGACCGCATTCAGGATGGGTGGCATCAGGTTCTCCGACCCACTCGCAGCGGCCCGCAGGGCGGCCAGGCGGACCGCCACGACACCCTGGTCCCGGCCGACCCGCACCTTGGCGATGGCCGTGCGGCGCTGAGCGCCCAGGGCCTCGTCCACCCGCAGCAGGTCCGGCTTCGGCTCGCCGGTCACGGCGAAACGGTTCACGCCCACCACCACCTGCTCGCCCTTTTCCACGGCCTTCTGGTAGGCATAGGCCGCGTTCTGGATCTCCCGCTGAGGGAAACCCTTTTCGATGGCGCTGACCATGCCGCCCAGGTCGTCCACCTTGGCCAGCAGGGCATTGGCCCGGGCCTCCAGCTCGTCGGTGAGGGCTTCCACGAAGTAGCTCCCCGCGAAGGGATCCACCACATCCGCCACCCGGGATTCAAATGCCAGGATCTGTTGTGTTCTCAGGGCGATGCGTGCACTCTGCTCGGTGGGCAAGGCCAGTGCCTCATCTCGGCTGTTGGTGTGCAGGCTCTGGGTACCCCCGCAGACGGCCGCCATGGCCTGGACCGCCGTGCGTACGATGTTGTTGTCCGGCTGCTGGGCCGTGAGGGTGCTACCCGCGGTCTGCGTGTGGAAACGCAACATCTGGCTTTTTGCATCGGTCGTCTTGAAACGTTCCTTCATGATCCGGGCCCAGAGCCGGCGGGCGGCGCGGAACTTGGCCACCTCCTCGAAGAACTGGTTGTGGGCGTTGAAGAAGAAGCTGAGCCGCGGCGCGAAGACCTCCAGCTTCAGACCCGCATCCAGGGCCGCCTGCACGTAGGCGATGCCATCGCCCAGGGTGAAGGCGATCTCCTGGGCCGCGGTGCAGCCGGCCTCGCGGATGTGGTAGCCGGAAATGGAGATAGTGTTCCAGTTCGGCACCTGCTCCGCGCAAAAGGCGAAAATGTCCGTGATGAGGCGCAGGCTTTGGCGAGGCGGGAAGATGTAGGTGCCCCTGGCCATGTATTCCTTGAGGATATCGTTCTGGATGGTGCCACTCACCTGGTCCCAGCGGACCCCCTGCTCCTCGGCCACCGCCAGGTACAACGCCAGCAGCACGGCGGCGGGGGCGTTGATGGTCATGCTCGTGCTGACCTTGTCCAGGGGGATGTCCTTGAAGAGGGCGCGCATGTCGTGGATGGAGCTGATGCTCACGCCCACCTTGCCCACTTCGCCCAGGGCCATGGCGTGATCCGGATCCATGCCGATCTGCGTGGGCAGGTCGAAGGCCACGGAGAGGCCCGTGGTGCCCTGCTCCAGCAGGTAGCGGTAGCGGGCGTTGCTCTCCTCGGCGGTGGCGAAGCCCGCGTACTGGCGCATGGTCCAAAGACGGCCGCGGTAGCCAGAGGGCTGCACGTGGCGGGTGAAGGGGAACTTCCCCGGGGCGCCCAGATCCTTCAGCGGATCGAAGTCCGCCAGGTCCGCGGGCGTGTAGCTGTTCTTCAGCGGGATCCCAGAGCTGGTCTCGAAGGAGCGCTCCCGCAGTTTCGAGGGATCCTCCTTCACTGCAAGCTGCACACGCACCTGCTCCAGGAAATCCTTCTGGTACATGGGGCCTCCGAATCAATCCACCATAGAGTGCCTAACCAAACCCGACAATGCCGCGATGAAGCCAAGCGGGATGCACCGCAGATATCAGTTTGTCTCGCGTATCGCCGCAGGCGATACCGAGAAGGAAGGGCCCGCAAGGCAACGTGGTTCGTTGTTCAAGGGACCTGACGCCGCGGGGCGCCCGCATGGCTTCATCCCTTTGGGCGAGGGGTGGTGGGCGTCGCGATCCATCGTCAGGCTCGTTTCGCGTAGTACCCGCTACGCTGCCACTCGCCTTCCTCGCCTCGCTCGCCCGGCACCCCTCGCGCGGCATCGTGGGGTTTTGTTAGGCACTCTATGCCTCCTGTGCCTTGTGGACGCTACACTGGCCCTTCTCCCCGAAAGACGCCCATGCCCATGCCCCTGCCGGCTCCGCCATCCGCTATTGTGCAGATTCTTGCCGGCGCAAGCCTATGGACCTCCCAGGGCCCCCAGGCTGGCCAGGCCATCGCCATCCGATCGGGGAAGATTCTGGCCGTCGGCTCCCTCGAGGCCCTCGCCAGATCCCACCCCAAGGCCCAGCGGGTGGAGCTTCCCGGCGGCACCCTCCTGCCGGGCTTCATCGAGGGGCATGCCCATGTGGGCAGCCTCGGGGCCATGAGTTCCAAGGTCGATCTTGGCGGTCTGGAAAGCCTGCCGGCCACCCTTGGTCGCATCCGCGAGTGGTCCTCTGTCCATCCCAAGGGCTGGCTGCAGGGCCGGGGCTGGGATCAGAACCGCTGGCCCACCAAGACCTTCCCAAAGGCCCAGGATCTGGATGCCCTGACGGGGACCCGTCCGGCCCTGCTGGAAAGGGTGGATGGCCACGCCCTCTGGGTGAACACAGCCGCCCTGGCCATCGCGGGAATCGGGCCGCAAACGCCGGATCCCGAAGGCGGGCGCATCCTCAAAGACGCCTACGGCCGACCCAACGGCATCCTGCTCGACGCCGCCATGGATCTGGTGACGAAGCATCTCCCGCCGCCCACCGACGCCGAACTGGAAGCCCAGCTCAAAGCGGGCCTGCTCTCCCTGCGGGCTGATGGGTTCACCGCCGTGGCCGATATGGGGGTGAATGGCCGGGGCCTCGCCGCCTACCGCCGGCTGACCGAAGCAGGCGCCCTGCCCATCAGGGTCTTCGCCTACCTGGTCCATGACCACCAGCTCATGCTTAAGGAACTGAAGCGGGGCCGACCGAAGCAGGTTTCCTTCTTCCAGATCCAGGGTGTGAAGTTCTACCTGGACGGCGCCCTGGGCAGCCGGGGCGCGCGATTATTGGCACCCTACGCCGATGAGCCCGGTACCCGGGGCCTCTGGGTGAGCGCTCCCGCCAAGGTGGCGGCAGATGCCGCCATCACCCTCCGCGCTGGCTACCAGCCCGCCATCCACGCCATCGGGGACGCCGCCAATCGGGCCGCCCTGGATCTGCTGGCCGCCGCCATGAAACGGGGCAAGGGCTCCCTGCCGCCCCGCATCGAACACGCCCAAATCGTCACCGCCGAGGATGCCGTCCGCTTCGGCAAGCTGGGTGTGGTGGCCAGCGTGCAGCCAGTCCACTGCACTTCAGACCATAGCTGGACCCCCGCCCGGCTGGGACCGGAGCGCGTGAACGAGGCCTTCCCCTGGCGCAGCTTCATCGACGGCGGTGCCCTGCTCGCCTTCGGCAGCGACGCCCCCGTGGAGGACGCCAACCCCTTCGTGAGTCTCGCCGCGGCGGAAACCCGCCAGGATCCCGAGGGAAATCCCCCAGGCGGCTTCCTTCCAGACCAGCGCCTCTCCCGCATCGAGGCCATCCGCGCCTACACCACTGGCAATGCCACGGCCCTGGGCCGCGCCAGGGAACTGGGCACCCTCCAGAAGGGCGCCGTGGCGGACCTCCTGTGGGTCCAGGTGCCGATCGGCGAGATCACCCCAGAGGCGCTGAGAAAGGTAAAGCCAGGCCGGTTGTGGGTGAACGGGGTGGAAGTCTCGCTGGCACACTAGAGCCATGAGCCTCCGTCCCGCCTCCCCCCTGCTGGCCCCATCCCTGCTTTCCGCGGACTTCACGCGGCTGGGCGAGGAGCTGCGATTGATCGAGGCCTCGGGCGCCCAGGTAGTGCATGTGGACGTGATGGATGGCCGCTTCGTGCCCAACATCACCATTGGATTGCCCGTGGTGGAAAGCCTGCGCAAGGCCACCACCCTGCCCCTGGACTGCCACCTGATGATCGTGGAACCCCTACGCTACGCCGCCGAGTTCGTGAAGGCCGGCGCTGACTGGGTGAGCATCCACCAGGAGGCCGATCCCCACCTGCACCGCACCCTGGCCTCGATCCGCCAAGCCGGCGGCAAGGCGGGCGTGGTGCTAAATCCTGGTACTCCCGTTGAGACCCTCGTGGATCTGGTCGGCGACTTCGACTTCGTGCTGCTCATGAGTGTGAACCCGGGCTTCGGGGGGCAGAGCTTCATCCCCCGCGTGCTCGACAAGGTACAGCGCCTTGATGCCCTCCGCACCGAACGCGGCGTGCCCTTCTTCATTCAGGTGGATGGCGGCGTAAGCCTGAAGAATGCCGGAGACCTGATCCATGCTGGCGCCGACTGCCTCGTGGCCGGCAATGCCGTGTTCAAGGCGGAAGATCCGAAAACCGCTGTGGCGGGGCTGCTGACCGAGATGAACCAGGGCCGCTGAACCAGCGGCTCAGCCAGCCAACACTCGGCCGCGTTTTCAGCGCAGTCCGGCGAGCATCACCTTCTTCGCCCGGGGCATCCGCTTGATCGCCCGCTCTCGTTGCAGAGCCTCCGATTTCGAAGCACAGGCCTCGCGGTAGATCAGTTTCAGCGGCCCCCTGCCCCGGGTGTACTTGGCGCCCTTCCCCATCTCATGCTGGTTCAGCCGCGCCGCCACATCCAGCGCGATGCCGCAGTAGAGCGTGCCATCCGAGCAATGCAGGAGGTATACCCACCAGGTCATGGCAGGCCGGGTGTCTCTGGCGCGGCGGGCTTATGCATCAGCCCTTCAGCCCAAGGAGCTCGCGAAGGCGGGCAAGCCCCTCTGGCTTGGCCCGGCCCCCCGAGAGGTGCAACACCACGAGCGTCTGGCCCTTGCCCCCCACCACCCAGGCGCTGCTGGCCGCAGGTTCTCCCGGTACGGGCACGGTCACCGTCTGGAACCACCAGTCCTCCTTGCCGAAGAGCTCTTTCACCTCGACCCAGTGGCCCGCCAGGAGTCGCTTCCCGAAGTTCACCACCTCGGCCTGTTCCGGCTCCATCAGCCAGCGCAGGAAGGCTTCGGGACTGGTGCGCAGCAGGTCCCCGGCACCCACCCAGGCGGCAGTCAGCGGCGGCAGGGACTCGCCGGGCTTGAGCCGACGGCCGAGGAAGGGCGCGAAGACGTCCTCCATGCGCACCCGAGCGGCGGCTTCTCCGTAATCAGCTTTCCAGCGCTCCTGCGCGTTTGCGATCCAGAAGAGGAAGGCCAGGCTGCAGTTCTCGCTCAGAGCCTTGCCCAGGTCCACGCGGCCATGGCCCTTCGGATTCCAGCAGGTGAAGGGCCCTGCCGCGCCCGTGCACTTGAACCGGACCCCTTGGCTGGCCCAATCCGCCCCCTCCATCCTCATCCAAGCCAGCTGGGCTAGGCTGCCCATGGCCGCCTCCTGCTTGGCTTCGCCGTAGGCACGCACCACTCCATCGCCCAGGGTGATGGCGAAGCCCTCGCCCGGCCGGAGGGGCGGAGTCTTTATTTCGGCGGGCGCAGGCTGGGCCCCCAGGCAAAGGGTGGCGGCGAGGGTCGCCAGGAGCATCCTTGGGTTCAGCATGGGACTTCCCGAGTGTGACGAGTCCCGCAACAGGCGTGGCAGGATTTTAGATTCATCCGGAATTTCAGGGAAAGCCTGAAGGCAGAGGGCCCAGAGACCAAGGAACGAGCGTCGATCACTTCGCCAGGCACAGTCCAACTCGATGCCCTGAACCCTCTCCGCTGAACCGCGCCCCATCTCCTGTCAGCTCGACGCGGCTGGGCGGACTGGGCAGCGCATCCCACCCCTTGACGGCAGCGATGCGGCGGTGGGCCTCGTCGTAGCCGTAAGTCTTGCCCTCCCCCTTGCGCAGAACAGTGAGGCCCCAGACGCCGGGTGGTGGCACCACAGCTAGGGTCTCGATGTCCGTGCCAAAAACCTGTTCCAGTTCCCGCCGGTTCAGAGTTCGGACCCAGGTCGCGACGGAGCCCAAATGCCTTGGACAGGGTGGGGCTGAAGCCTCGCCCCAGCCCCATACCCGCTGGGTGGAAAGGGGGCTGCCCCCGCAGTGGGCCGTCCAGAACGCGGGCCCAGGCGACGCAGCCCACGCTTGGATGCGCGCCCAGTCCATCTCGCCCAGGGTCTCGATGGCCCCCTCGTTCTCCTTCGCCTGGGCTGGGTTCGTCCAGTCCAGGCGGGGTCCCTGCCCCACGAACCAGGCACAGTGGGTGCTATCGCAGACGTCGGCATCGACATGCCGGCGACCCCGTGCCAGGAAGCGCAGAACTGCCGCGCCCAGCTCCTGCCGGAGCGGGCGGTCCCCATCGGGCAACTCCGCGGCGAGCACCCCCTCGACATAGGCCCGCCGGGTCAGCGTGGCCAGGAGGCGCCCACTCGTCACCTGAAGGGCACCCTGAAAGCGGCGGCGCAGACCCCGCCCTTCCGCCCGCAGCTCCAGCGTCCCCGGGCCCACGCGATCCCCGGGGCGTAGCGGCCTGGAAGCGCCGGGACCCAGGAAGCCCCTGCCATCCGGGATGGGTTGCGAACTGGCATTCCGAACCGTGAACCCCACGGCAGGAAGCAGATCGAACAAACGCACAGAAACAATGTCCCCGGCTGGTTTGCTTACCGGCGTACCAGGCCTGTGGGCCGCCAGCGGCGTCGCCAGGGCCGTGGCGGCCTGGGCCCCGGTGCCTGGTTGGAGGCGGGCCAGCATGGCCAGACCACCCTCGTCCATGGCCAAGGCGAAACCCACCGTGTGCTGCTCATCCAGCGGCACGGTGCCTGTCTTGGCCCAGATGCCCCAAGTGGCCAGTCCACCCGCTGTGCCGATGCGGACACCCTCCCGTAGACCCGCGAGAACTTCCCGGCGCAGGGCTTCGCCCAGGGGCCAGGGATCCCGCAGCAGCTCCCGATAGGCCTCCAGGAGTCGCGAGGGACGGATGCGGAGCAGCCCAGGTGCCGCCAAGCCGATGGCCTGGTCCGCGTTAGATGGAGCGGGCGCGAACCCCGCTTCGACGAAGGTGTCAGCCAGTAGCTTGGTTGGCGTGGCCTCGGCCAGTAGCCGGAAATAGGCGTTGCAGGAGCGGGCCAAGGCGGTGGTGAGGCCCAGTTCGCCGTGGCCACGCTTCAACCAGCAGGCGCGGCCGCCCTTGCAGAGGAAGCGTGGCGAGGCCGCCTCCGGATGGGCCTGGGCCCAGGCCCGGGCCACGAAGGGCTTCTGCAGGGAACCCACGGCCAGGGGAGCGTCGGAGGCACCGACTGAGATTTCGAGGCGGCCCTGATCCATGCTCCAGGTGTGGAATACGGGCTCCTGGCCGGAGGCTGCCAACGCCGTGATCCAGGCCAGGAGCACGGCGATCCGACGACTCTTGGTGCTGTTCATTGGCCTCCGCCGAAAACCACCGTTTCGGACCAGCCAGCGGCCGTGCGATGGCGTTCCACCCGCAGCGAGCGAGTGGCGGGCATCCAGCCCAGCAGACCCAGCACACGGTCGGAGAGGGGCCGCACCTGTTCCGGACGTGCCGGGCCTTCGACCTTCGCCCACCGGGAGGACTCGGCCCGGACGGCACCCAGATCGACTTGAGCCCAGCGGATGAAATCCGCTTCGACCTTGGGCTGGGGCAGGTCCCTCAAGTCGGTGGCGGAAGGTCCCACCCAGAGCAGTGCCCCCGTGCGCCGCAGGGCCAGGGCCGGCAGGCCGGGGCCAACCCGCAACTCCTGGGTATCTCCAGTCTTTTCCACCGCAACCCGGCCAGCTCTGCGGGCGACGGTGGCCCGGCAGACCTCCAGGAACTCCGCATCGAGGTTCGCGGGCCAGGGGAACACCATGCGGCGGGCCCCCTCCTTCGACACCGCATAGCCCCAGCTGGTCACGGGCTGCCGGGCCAGCAGGGCCTGCCAGGGGACGAGATCGCCATGCTCTGATTGGGAACCTCCCGCACTCGCCCTGGGCTTGGTGAAGTCCACGGCATAGCGGTCCTCGCCGGCCTGGGCTCCCGCGGTGGGCAGCGGGCCCAGGGCAGCGACGGGTTCATCGGCCAGAGTCGGGATGGGCTCCAGACAGGCCCGGCGGAAGGTGGGCCAGAAGGGCTCGCCCTCCGCCTGCCAACCCGCGGCGGAGAAGCCTGCCCCGGAAAAGGAGAACCCACCTTTCCGAGGTTCGTTGGCCCCTTCACGCACCTCCATCAGCTGACCGTTGTTCAGCCGGAGGGCGGCACGGATACGCCCTTTCTCGGGGCCTTCGGGAAAGAGGAATTCGCGGCGGAAGTACCGGTCCGCGCGCAGCGCATCGAGGTTCAGTTCCATGGAGATCAGGCCGGGTAGCGGTGCCTTGAAACCGCGGCCCGCGAGGGCCTCGTCCACCGTGAGCCTGAGGGCGCGCTCGCTGGTGGCGAGGATGAGGCGGCCTCCCAGGCGAGCCCAGGCGAGGCCCATGCGGCGGTCTTTGTCCTCGCTGCCGTCGGCGGCGCCCCGGGCCACGATGGTATAGGACACACCACCGTGGGTGCGGGCCTGGCCCTTGGGCAAGGCCACTGGCAGCTGGGCCAACGGCGTTTCGATGACGAGTACCGCCTCCAGGTGACCCACCTGGAGGATGGCGAGGCCTACCGACTTCGGCTGCAGTTTGCGGATCACGCTCCAGGTCCAGGGCAGATCGCCAGAAAGGCGGTTCCACTGATCCTCGAGCTTGGTCCCCACTTGTGTGCGTCGCCAGGCGGTGACGAGGGGATCGCCCTCCCTGGGCTCCCCCTGGAGCACCTCCCGGTACCCTCCCTTGAGGGCCGCATCGAAGGCCGAAGCCTCGGGAATGACCAGGCGGACGGGACCGTCTGGCAGCGGCAGGGGAGCTTGAGCCTGCAGCAGGAGGGCGGTCAGGATCGAGAGCAGGCTGGACCGGATCATTGGACACCCTCCGCCTTGAGCACGTTGGACAGGAGGGACCAGGTCAGATCCCGGGGACGAATGGGCGCGGGGCGGCCATCCACCAGGTGGTAGGTGCTGGGCGGGGCCTCGGGCACCGCCAATTCCGCGCGCAGGGCTTTCAGGTTGAATGCCTTGCGGTCTGTGAGGATGCGCAGGGCCTCCTTCACGCCACCTTCATTTCCAACCTTCCGAGCCAGGCGGGCGGCATCGACCAGGGCGGCGTTGATGTCTGCGGTACGGAAGCGGCGCTCGACGAGCAGCCGGGCCATGCCCTCGGGCGAGACATCCTCAAGGGCCCACTGGGCAGCCTCGGCGGAGCGGGGCAGAAGGCCCCGGGCGGCACGGAGGCGGAGCAGCATTCGATCCCCGTCGCCAGAGCCCCTTTGAGAGCTGCCCAGGGTAATACCCACGCGCAGCAGAGCCTCTTCTTCAGCGGCTGAGGGGCTGCGCAGGGCGGCCCGGGCCGAGAGCAGGTCCAGGGGATGCGCTTTCAGGCGGACGCCCAGGGGACCCACCACGCCCTCGGCCTTGCCCGCCCAGGCCGGCAGGGCCTCGGTCCAGGGCGGCGGTGCCTTCATGCCAGCGGGCACGGGAGCGCCCAGGCGACGCCAGGCATCGAAGGCCTGCACTTCCTCGCGGGCTTCCCAGGCGCTGCGGCGGCGTCCTTCGAACAGGGCCATGGCGCCGTCGGCGGGTCGCTTGAGGGCCACGAGGATGGTAGATCGCTGAACAGAGGCGGAGAAGGCGAATCGCCGTGGCCAGCGAGCCAGCCAGCGGGGGGCTTCGGCAGGCAGGCTCGTGGCCAGGGTCTCCGTGAGGGGCCCCAGTTCTTCGGCTTGCACCTCCCCGCGGAACCAGGCTTCTTCCAGTTCCTGGGCGAGACCAGAGGCCTCGCTGGCAGGGGCAAGCTCGAAGGCCAGTTTCCATGCGGGGAGGGTAGTTCGTCCCTCCTCCCGCTTCGTCTTCAGGAAGGTCCGGATGCGGGCCTCGAGAGGCGCCGCAGTCTTGGCCTCTTGGAAGGGTGAAAGCCAGGCACGCAGACGATCCACGATCGGATCGCCGGCGCCGGGGCGTTCGGGCGGAGCGAGCTCTTCGCCTTCCTCGCCCCCTTCGGAGCCCTCCAGCAGGCGCTCAGGTACCGCGATGTGGAGGGACTCGCCACGACGGAGACCGGCGAGCATGCCCTCGGCGAGACCGAGGGACAGGTTGGCCTCGCCCCGGGCGAGCCGCATGCGCACGGCCAGAAGATCGGCCAGGTCATCGCTACCGGTGTGAGTGAGGCGTGCGAAGAGTCCGGGTTTGGCCACCGAGGGTTTCAGGGCTTCCTCGACCGCCTTCACCACGGCCAGCCGTTCGGCCAGGGGCTGCCGCTCCAGCCAGGCTGCGGCGTGGGGCCAGGGTCCGCCCAGCTTCACCAAGCCACGGCGTGGCAGCGGTGCGCTGTCGTGGGCCCAGAGTTCCTTGAGCCAGTACCGGATCTGGTCGGCGCTCAGCTGGCTCTCGCGCGGCCTCCAGCGATGGGCGAGGGCCGCCCGGTAGCCATTGGGATCGGCGGTGCTGAATCGCGCCGCTTCGGCCGGACGCAGGTCCCGCAGGTAGGCCAGGAAGGCGGGGCCCACCGGGCGGCTGGGGTCCAGCAGGTCTAGAGGCGAAGGCAGGCCGGCGTCCTCGGCGAGAGCCGAGAGGCTGCGGAACTCCTCCTCGGTGAGCCTGGTCTGGGCGGCCAGCACGTAGGCACCAAAGGCCTCCGCCGCCTGTTCCCGCTGATTCGCGGCCACCAAGAGCGTCACCTGGCCTTCAAGCCAGCCGCGATCGTTGGCCCCACCAGAGCGCCCATCCATGATTTCCAGGGCGAGGGGCAGATTTTTTTCCGCCCGGGCCAGACGCATGGCCAGCAGGGTGCGGCTGGTTTCACCGCCCCGCTGGGGTGAATCCAGGGGCAGGTAGGGAGCGCTGGCAGCCCCCGAGCGGTGTCGGGCCAGGGCTTCGAGCACATACCAGGCCTCCCCGGGGCGCTCACCCCAGAGGGCGCCGGGTAGACGGCCCTGGTCCACACCCTGGCCGATGATCCGATCATCGCCGGCTTCCAGCAACTCGCCCTTGAGGTCCCTGCGGGGGGAGAACTCGGGCCAGACCCACTGGGCGTCCTTTCCCAGCACGTCGCCAACGGTCTGGGGTCCACGCAACTTGGCAATCAGAGGGTCCCTCACAGCGTCAGGCGCGCCCTGCACGAGGCGTCCCAGGGCCGTGGTCACCTGCTCCACCATTCGGTACCGGGCCACGAGCACGGGATCCTGGGCCTTCAAGGCGGGCTCCCAGAAGCGGAACCAGGCAAGGCACATGTCCCGAGGGAGAATCGCCAGCAAGGGCTCCGGTTTCCAATGCCGGGCGGCCATTACCCAGAAGCGGTCCCAGAGGGTGCGATTGCTCATGACCTCTGCAAGCTCCTTGACCTTCTCAGGATGGGCCGAGGCGGCCCGGGCCCACACGGCCAGCACTCGCGGGTCATCCAGCCACAGGGACCAGGACCAGCGGGGCGTGTCGGCCGACA
>JANYLR010000117.1 GCA_025363715.1 Holophagaceae bacterium
GCCGCGGTCGTGGTGAAGCCAGCGCCCGTCCAATTGGTGAAGGTGTAGCCGGTGTTCGGAACGGCCGACACGGCCGATGCGGAGCCGCCGTAGGCCACGGTTTGGGTGGTGGTGCCTGTGAGGCTTCCGCCTGAACCAGCCAGGAAGGCCACGGTGAAGTTCTGCTGGGTAAAGGTGGCCATGATCGTCAGGTTCTGGGTCACGTTGGCAACCGTCAGGGGATTCACCGCGGTCGTGGTGAAGCCAGCGCCCGTCCAATTGGTGAAGGTGTAGCCGGTGTTCGGAACGGCCGACACGGCCGATGCGGCTCCACCGTAGGCCACGGTCTGGGAGGTGCTCCCCGTGAGGCTCCCGCCCGCTCCTGCCACGAAGGTCACGGTGAAGTTCTGTTGGGTAAAGGTGGCCGTGATCGTCAGGTTCTGGGTCACGTTGGCAACCGTCAGGGGGTTCGCCGCGGTCGTGGTGAAGCCAGCGCCCGTCCAATTGGTGAAGGTGTAGCCGGTGTTCGAAACGGCCGACACGGCCGATGCGGAGCCGCCGTAGGCCACGGTCTGGGTGGTGGTGCCCGTGAGGCTCCCGCCCGCTCCTGCTACGAAGGCCACGGTGAAGGTCTGCTGGGTGAAGGTAGCCGTGATCGTCAGATTCGAGGTCACGTTGGCGACTGTCATGGGATTCGCCGCGCTTGTTGTGAAGCCAGCGCCCGTCCAGTTCGTGAACGTATAGCCCATGTTCGGAACGGCCGTCACCGCCGACGCGGCTCCGCCGTAGGCCACGGTCTGGGAAGTGCTCCCCGTGAGGCTCCCGCCCGCTCCTGCCACGAATGTCACGGTAAAGGTCTGCTGGGTGAAGGTGGCCGTGATGGTCAGGTTCGAGGTCACGTTGGCGACTGTCATGGGATTCGCCGCGCTTGTTGTGAAGCCAGCGCCCGTCCAGTTCGTGAACGTATAGCCCATGTTCGGAACGGCCGTCACCGCCGACGCGGCCCCGCCGTAGGCCACGGTCTGGGTGGTAGTCCCCGCCAGGCTGCCGCCTGACCCGGCCAGGAAGGTCACGGTGAAGGTCTGCTGGGTGAAGGTCGCCGTGATCGTCAGGTTCGAGGTCACGTTGCTGACCGTCAAGGGGCTCGCTACGGTGGAAGTGAATCCAGCACCCGTCCAGTTGGTGAAAGTGTAGCCCGTGTTCGGAACGGCCGTCACCGCCGTGCAGGAACCGCCGGACGTAACCGTCTGGGTGGTGGTTCCGGACAGGGCCCCACCGGGGCCAGCGAGGAAGGTCACCGTGTAGGTCTGGGCTGTCGCTGTACCACCAGCGCCGCTGCCGCTGCCTCCACCCCCGCAGGCGATCCAGCCGAGTAGAGCCAGGAGGCACAGGACCAGCCGCAGACCCAAGGCAGAACCGAAGCTCCCTTTCATTGATCGGATGGATCCAGCCATGCAGCGCTCCCAGGGACCCCCTGGGCCCATAGGTCTTCTCTTCGGCCCCGCGAGCCAAGACCTTACTAGTCCCGCTCAGCCTGGAGGAAAAGCGTGTTCACCGGGGGTCCGGCACTGAACCCGCCAGCCGACCCAGTTCCAGGGCGAAGCGCACCTGCTGCAGCAGCCCCTCGAGGTTCCAGGCCGGATCGTAGCGGTCCGTGGGCCGGTGGTAGTGCTTCAGGAAGTCCGCTGCCTTGGCCTGGGCCGCGACCTTGTCCCCCCGGTAGTCCCAGCCGCCGTCCAGGGAAAACCCTGGCGATAGGGCGGGCACGCCGGCCTTCATGAACGGGAAGTGATCGGAGCGGAAACAGAGTCCGGAGGGATCCGCCCTTTCGGGCGTGATCACCAGCCCGCCGGCGGCCGCGGCCTGGGCACAGAGCCGTCGGAGCCAGGGTTCCTTCGATCCAAGCAGCCCGATGTCCCGGGTGGGTCCCACCACGTTGAGGCTCTCCAGGTTGATATTCAGCACCGTACGGGAGAGCGGCCACAGGGGCGCCGCCACATAGGCCGAGGAGCCCAGCAGGCCATGTTCTTCCGCACAGGGGAACAGAAACATCACGCTGCGCTTCAGGGGCCGGTGGATGAGCGCCTGGGCCAGGGTGAGCACTGCGGCGCAGCCCGTGGCATTATCCACCGCCCCCGCATAGATGGCACCATCGACCCCCTTGCCGAAGTGATCCCAGTGGGCAGAGTAGATCACCAGCTCTTTCGCCAGGTCGGGATCGGTGCCGGGCAGGATTCCTGCCACATTCCACTGCTCCAGGGAGCGCACCGTGGAGCACAGTCTCCCTTTGGCCTGGATGGGCAGCGGTACCGGCCGGAAGTCGAGGGCATCGGCCCCGGCCGCCAGAGTGGGGAAATCCTGGCCTGCCAGGGCGAAAAGGCGCTCCGCGGTGGACTGGGTCATCCACCCCTGCAGGGCGCCAGACTGCCCTGAGCCCTCCAACTGAAACCGCTCCTGCGTCCAGCTGTTCCGAACCACCGACCAGCCATAGCCGGCGGAGGCGACTGTATGCACCAGTAGGGCCCCCGCCGCGCCCCGTCGACGGGCCTCTTCGAACTTGGTGGTCCAGCGCCCCTGGAGGTTCTCGGGCTCGCAGCAAAGGGGCATGGGCAGCCCGCCCCTGCGGTCACCGACCAGCATCACGAGGATGCGGCCCCGCACGTCCACACCCTTGTAGTCATCACGACTGCCATCGGGCGCCGTGATTCCGTGGCCTACGAAGATCAGGGGCGCATCCACCGCGAAGGCGGTCTCGGCCGCCGCAGCTCCCAGGGCGAGTTCCGTCCCCAGAGCCGGTGCCAGGGTTCCCTTCGGTCCTTCAAAGCTCAGGCCACTCCTGGCCGCGTCAAGCTGGATGCCCGACAGGCGGACGGTCTGTCGGTAGCTGCGACCCTTCGAAGGCGTCAGGCCCATGGCCTGGAGCTGGGCCTCGAGGTACCGCACCGCCAGCTCGCCACCCCGTTGTCCAGTACCCCGGCCCTCCAGCACGTCATCAGCCAGGAAGGCCAGGTGGGCCCGGAGAGCCCCCTCATCGACCCCTGGCGGCTGGGCCGTCAGAGTCAGGCTCAGAAAGGTGGCGCAGAGGATGGATCGCAGGGCATGAGTCATGGCTCACACTATAGAACGCCTACTTCCGCTGACGGGGCTCGGCGAGCCAGGCGACGGCCACGGAGATGAAGTAGAGTCCGAGGAGCACGACACTGAAGAAGATGGTGGTGACGACGACATCGCCGGGGGTGAAGAAGGCGCTGAAGATGAGGATCACCATGGTGGCGTGGCGCCAGTACTTCAGCATCAACCGGGCGGTCACGATGCGGAACTTGGCC
>JANYLR010000008.1 GCA_025363715.1 Holophagaceae bacterium
CGTCAGCGGCCTTGCACGATGCAACCACATCGCGCTGCGGCCTCCTCCCTCTTGGTATCGCCTGCGGCGATACGCAAGACAAACTGATATCTGCTGGATCACGCGGCTGGGCTCCGTCGCGGGCATGGCTAATTTACGGACGAGCTCTTAGCCAAGACCCAGGCGATAAACCTCCACCACATCGCCCGGGCTGTGCTCCATGGTGCCGGTGAGCTGGAATTCCAGCCCCTGCAGCAGCCGGATGGAAGCGGTGTTCCCTGGGGAGACGATGGCCAGGAGGCCCGCCAGGCCCAAAGTGTCGCGGCCCCATGCCAAGCAGGCCGCCGCGGCTTCACTCGCGTAACCAAGGCCCCAGAACTCCGGCACGAAGGCATAGCCCAGGTCCACTTCCGGCAGGCTGTCGCGCTTGATCAGGCCGCACATGCCCATGGGGTTGCCCGTAACCCGGTGCTGCACCAGCCACAGCCCGTGGCCATGGGTGGCGTAGCTGGCCAGGGGCCCCTCGGTCAGGTAGGCCGCCGCTTGCTCCAGGGTGCGCACCCCCTTGTCGGTGATGTTCTCGATGAAAGAAGGCTCGTTGAGCAGCCGCAGGGTAAAGGGCGCGTCCTCCATGGTGAAGGGGCGGATGATCAGGCGTTCGGTCTGCATCGGTTTCATGACTCTAGGATCGCCTGGGAGCCTCCAGTTGCCAACCGCCTACGCACCTGGAGGTGCCCTCTGGCCACCTGGTCTAGAGTGTTAGGTCCAGCACCAAGGAGCTTCCATGACCCTCGCCAAAGCCTACGCCGCCACGTCGGCGACCGCGCCCCTCGGGCCCTTCCAATTCGAGCGCCGGGCCGTGGGGCCCCAGGATGTCCAGATCGAGATCGCCTATTGCGGCATCTGCCACTCCGACCTCCATCAGGTCCGCAACGAGTGGGGCAACAGCACCTACCCCATGGTTCCCGGCCACGAGATCGTGGGCAGGGTCACCGCCGTGGGCGCCCACGTGAAGGGCTTCAAGGCTGGCGACCTGGCGGGCGTGGGCTGCCTGGTGGACAGCTGCCGCACCTGCCCCAGCTGTCAGCGCAAGCTGGAGCAGTTCTGCGAGAAGGGCGCCGCCTTCAGCTACAACAGCACCGAGATGGACCGCAAGACGGTCACCCAGGGCGGCTATTCCGACCGCATCGTGACCGACGAGGCCTTCGTCCTGAAGATCTCGCCCAAGCTCGACCTGGCTGCCGCCGCGCCTCTGCTCTGCGCGGGCATCACGACCTACTCGCCCCTGCGCCACTGGAAGACCAAGAAGGGCGACAAGGTGGGCGTCGTCGGCCTGGGCGGCCTGGGCCACATGGCCGTGAAGATCGCCGCTGCCATGGGCGCTGAAGTGACCATGCTCAGCACCTCGAAGGGGAAGGAGGCCGATGCCCGCAAGCTGGGCGCCCACCACTTCGGGCTCACCTCCGATGACGCCACCTTCAAGAAGCTGGCGGGCCACTTCGACCTCATCATCGACACCATCTCGGCCCCCCACGACTACAACAAGTACTTGGGCCTGCTTCGGGTCGAGGGCACCATGGTGCTGCTGGGTGTCCCGCCCGAACCCACGCCCGTGTCGGCTTTCCCCTTGATCATGGGCCGCCGCAGCCTCAGCGGCTCCCTCATCGGTGGCATTGCCGAAACCCAGGAGATGCTCGATTTCTGCGCCGAGCACGGCATCGTCTCCGATATCGAGCTTATTCCGGTCCAGCAGGTGAACGAGGCCTACGAGCGCATGCTGAAGAACGACGTGCGCTATCGCTTCGTGCTGGATATGAAGACCCTCTAGACGCTACTCCCGCGGCAGGGGTAGCCCGTGCTGCCGCAGGAAGCTGAGCTTGTCCCAGTAGCCCCGCTGGAAGACGATCCTTCCTTCCACCACCCGGAAGAAGCCACAGCCCCGAAGGCCCAGCGGATCCCGCCACTCGAGGATGGCCCACTCGCCATCCTCGAAGAGGTTCTCGACAAGGCAGACCATCGTCGCCGCCGCGAAGCCCGCCGCGAACATGGCCTGGATGGCCTCCCGGCCCACCACCGGCGCCTCGGCCACCTGGTGGTTCACCGCTCCCTCCGCGTACATCGCCGCGAGCGCGCCGACATCCTGGCGGTTGAAGGCCGCGACCCAGATGGAGACCAGTTCTGTCGGACGAATGGTCATGGCTGAAGCCGCTCCAGGAGGATGCCCGGTGCCGGGGATTCGGGCCGATAGTAGGCCAGGCGGCCCGGCAGGCAGGACAGGATGGCGCCGGACCGCTGCATGCAGACCTGCAGGAGCGCCTCGCGGAGGGGTAGTTCCCGGCCATCGGCCTTCAGTCCTTCGGCGATCACATGGCAAATGAGACCCGCCCCCTTGCTGCTGAGCAGCCTCTCCAACTGATCAGGGAAGTCCTGTTCGCCTGGCAGCACGGTAGCGAAAGCCGCAAGGTAGGGCAGGTGCCGGTCCAACTGGGCGAGCATCTCCCTCCGACGCTTCGGCTGGGCGAGCAGCTGAATGAATCGGGCCCGCTTCTCCGAAGGGAGAAAGGCTTTGGCAAAGGCTTCTTCGTGGTTCATCGAGGTGTCCTTCTGCTCAGGGATTCCGCCCTGCATGGGGCACTATGGACCGAGGGGTCATCCTACCTCGAAGGGGGGATGGAATAGGTGCCCACGGCGTGGGCCACAGGTTCGGCACTGCCCTCGGAATAGAGGTGCACTTCCCCGATCACCAGGACCTTGCCCGCCTTCAGCAGCCGGGCCACGCCGAGGATGTCCCGCCCTGCGGAGGGCTTCCGCAGGAAGTTGATGGTGAGGTTGGTGGTGACCGCTAGGGGGACGATGCCAATCTTCCCAAGAATGGCGAGGTAGAGCGCCACGTCCGCCACAGCCATGAGTACGGGCCCCGAGACGGTTCCGCCGGGCCTCAGCTCGTCCGGCCCAATTGGATGGCGCACGGTGGCGGTGCCCTCTCCGACCTCGACGGCGAGGCACTTACTCTGGGGGAATTCGGCAATCATGAACGCGGTGATCTGGTCCAGTGTGACCATGATTTACTCCGTGCTGAGGGCGGATTCACAAAGTGCGGGTCTGGCCGCCGTCCACGTCGAGAATGGCCCCCTGGCAGTAGCTGGCGACCGGCGAGGCCAGGTAGGCCACGGCGGTGGCGATCTCCCCGGGCTGGCCGAAACGGGCGAGGCCGTAGCCCCGGGAGACCTCCAGGGCCGCCTCCTCCCGGCTGGTCCGCTTCTCGTTGGCGTGCAGGTCCAGCCGGGCGTTCAGGCGATCCGTGAGGATGTAGCCGGGGTTGATGGCGTTCACGCGGACCCCCTCCCTGATGCCGCGGTCCGCCAGCACCTTGGTGAGGTTGAGGACCCCGGCATTCACCGCGCCACCGATGGCGAACTCGGCGGAGCCGGTGCGGCCCCCCACGCCCACGATATTCACGATGGCTCCCTGGGAGGCCGCGAGGTGGGGCCAGGCGGCCCGGGCGCAGCGAACCGCGCTGTAGAACTTCAGGGCGAAGCCATCCTGCCAGTCCTCCTCCGTGAGTCGGAGGAAATCTCCGCGCTTGGTGGCGCCTGCATTGTTCACCAGCAGATCGAGGCCGCCGAAGGCCTCGACCGCGAAGGCGATCAGCCGCGCCGGCGCCGCTTCCTCCCGCAGGTCGGCCGGGAAGATCCGGACCCCAGGGCCGCAGGCCGCAGCCACCTCCTGGAGCCGGTCCGCCGATCTGGCCGCCAGTACCAGACGCATGCCTTCCTGCGACAGCCGTTCGGCGATGGCGCGGCCGATCCCGCGGCTGGCGCCGGTGATGATGGCCACCTTGCCGGTCAGCTGCAGGTCCATGAAGCACTCCTTCGGTTTGGGCCACCCGAGGAAAGAATGTAACCGATCGGGCCTATCCCAGCGCAGAGGGGGAGGGTTCACCGGGGATCCGGTACTCGCTCTGTACCAGGCCGCTTGAGAAGGACCGGGTGGCCACATGCTCCAGCCAAAGATCACCGGGCAGGTCGCCGAAGAGGGGAATCCCGCTGCCGAGCAGCACGGGAACACGGGTGAGGATGAACCGCTGAATAAGCCCAGCCCGCAGGAAGCCTTGGATGGTGAGGCCGCCGTCGATGTAGAGATGCCCCAGACCGCGCTGGGCCAGCCGTGCCGCCAGCTCCTCCGGCGTGCCAGCCATGAATTCGCAAACGGCCCCCTCAGGCGCCTTCAGCCGTTCCGGCTGCCCACTGAGCACGAAGACTGGCTTCTTCCCGTAAGGCCAGGCCGCGAAGGTCAGCACGGTTTCAAAGGTCTTGCGGCCGATGACCAGGGCATCCACGGTGGCCATGAACTCGTCGTAGCCATGGGGTTCTCCGCCATTCTCCGGCAGCCAGTCCAGGGTGCCATCCACGCGGGCAATGAAGCCATCCAGGCTGGTTGCGATGAATACCGAGACCCTCATGCCGGACTCCCCGCATCGGTCACTGTCGCAGGATCTCTGAGCAGCTCCACCGAATCCCCCACGGAGATCTCCCCGCCTTCGATCACGAAGCAGTTCAGCGCGAGTTTGCCTTCGAAGCGCTGGTAAATGCCTTGGGTGATGCCCTTGTCCTGGACCAGCGTGTCGGGATCGAAGGAAGTCATGATGCAGCGCTGGCGGAGGTCCTGGACGCCGATGAGCACCGGCCCGATGCGGAGGTGGGCGCCAGGCCAGTCGCGCTCCGCCATCCCCTCGACGCCGCCGATCACCAGGTTCGGCCGCAGGCGCCGGAGGTCATGGCCGAAGGTGGCGATGGCGCCATCCGTGGCCACCAGCAGGGGCAGTACGTCGAAGCGCTCGGCGCCTTCGAAGCGCACCAGTTTCGCTCCCGGTCCGCCGATGACCACCACCTCGGCGGCGATCTCCGGACTGTCCCAGGGCCGCCCATCGACCAGGGGGATTCCCTGGGGATCCAGGGAGCCCTTGTGGCCCAGGAATCGAGGGTGGGAGCGTGAGGTGAGCACATGGCCTCGGGGATCCTCCACGTGGACGATTCGGTCCCCTTCGAGGCCCAGGGGTCCCAGGCGCACCGTGGACAGCCGTTCCCCACCCATGGTCTTGACTGGATAGCGCCACAGTTCCATTACCTTCATGGCCACCTCAGGAGGGTGTGGAGCATGGCACCCCTGGAGGAGAAGCGCAAAGGCGCCGGCCGGGTCTCATAAGAGTAATTGGCTGCAGCTAGTTCTTGGCGAGCACCTCGGCGAACATCTCCGGTGTCAGAGACCAGGCTTGACCGAAGCCGCCGACGAAGCGCAGGGAGCGGGACCTGATCGTGAACAGCGAAAAGTCCTGGAACTCAAACATGGGTGCGCTCAGGGGGAAGCGTGCCAGGTAGGCGGCCTGCGCGATGGTGTGGCCCGGGTCGGAGTCGCTGTATCGCGTGGCGAGCCCCTGCACAGTCACCCGGGCCATGGCCTGGGGAGGTACTTCGGGGCTGGACGGCGCGACCACGAGCAGGCTCACCTGGGGACTGATCAGCATGTCTTTCGTGTGGGCGGCCATCTGGCTCACATGGATCAGGAAATCCGGTGTTGCGGGCAACAAAGCGAAAGGGACCATGGAGACGAAGGGTTCACCATCGTGGAGAGTGCCCAGAGAGGCGATGCACTGGTCCGCCAGGAGGTCGCGGAGGGCATGGGCTTGGGCTGGGTTCATCCTGGGATTATAGGAGTTTGGTCAACTGGACGAGATGCAAAGGCAGCAGAACATTTTTGGGGCGGGACAAGGCCGTTCGCTGGAGGCAATGGCGACCCTATTCGCTTTGCGAACGGTGAACGATGAATTGCATCGCCCTACGGCCACTGCCCGCTCGGTATCGCCTCTGGAGATACGCGAGACAAAATGACATCTGCTGGATCACCCGGCTGGCCGACATCGCGGCCCACGTCCACTTTGAAACAGACCCTAGGTGTAACTGCCAAGGAGGTTGTTCATCCGGGTTGAGCTGGGAAGCTGTTGTTACCACACACCAGCTTTCGCAGAGGCAACCCGGATGAACCTCCACAGTTCAGCAAAGACCTGCCCCAGGAGTCGAGCTTTATTGATCCGGCGTGTCCGGTGTCAGGGGATGACCGTCAGCCAGGCAGCTCATGCGGCGGGCATAAGCCTTAGGACCGCCTACAAATGGCTGGCCCGGTTCAGGAAGGAAGGGCGATCCGGCCTTCAGGACCGGTCGAGCCGCCCCTTTCGCGTCCCGAGCCGGACCGAGGCAGCCGTGGTCGCAAAGGTCATC
>JANYLR010000020.1 GCA_025363715.1 Holophagaceae bacterium
CAGGCCACGATCTTTGGCATCTACGACCACTGCACCTGCGAGTTGCTCGGCATCCATGCCGCCCTCGAAGCCAATCGGTTCGAGGCCATCGTGCCCCTCCACCAAGCCTGCCGGGCCAGCTTCGGCGGCGTGGGAAAGGCCATCGCTGCTGGTCTCAAGCTGCGCCACGACAATGGCAGCCAGTTCATCTCCAGGGCCTTCCAGGCAGAGCTACGCTTCCTCGGCATGGACTCCAGTCCCTCCTTCGTCCGCGCCCCCGAAGGCAACGGCTGCATCGAGCGCTTCTGGCGCACCCTCAAGGAACAGCTTCTCTGGCTCCGAAGCTTCGCCAACAGCGATGACCTCAACCAGGCCCTCCAGGAATTTCGCGATCTCTACAACCACCAGTGGCTCATCGAACGCCACAACCACCGGCCTCCCGCCCAGGTCCGTCAGGACCTCCTTGGCACCGGAGCCGCCGCGTGAATACACTCAACCATCTGTCCAAGAAATACCGGGCGGTTCACTAATGCCGCAAGGGGACGACTTCCCTTGAATGATCCGAATAGTTCTCAGATCAACGATTTGTGGATCGCAGCTACTGCTCGCACGTTTAAGTTGCCTCTGCTTACACATGACACAGACTTTGAATGGATGGCAGAACACGGAGTATCCGCAGAAAGTTTTAAAGCCGGGCAGTGAATCGAAAGAAAATGCAAGACATAGCTAGGCACGTGGCGACATCAACTCTGCAGATGGACGACCGGGCTGAAATTAAGTCCATCACCCTTCCCTATCGGGTTGAATGTAGGAATGGTGGCTGTCGAATGAGGGTCAGGCTCACGATCGACGGCGGTACGTTGTACGGGTTGACCTGGATCCACCCGCATCATCGTCACCCGTAGGGGCACATCACCCCCCCATCGAACCACCCTCCCCCTCACCACCTTCCCTTGCCGCCCCACTCTCCCTTTGGCAGCATGGAGGATTGGATTCGATCGCGGTTCAGACAACGAAATCCGATTAGGAGAGACGCTCATCATGAATAACGCAAAGCAGGATGTCTATCTCAAGGACTGGCAGGCCCAGGAAGCCATCGCCGAGCGGATGCTGCCGGTCCTCGGCAGCCTCTACCGGGACAAGAACATCGTGGTCACCGTGTACGGCCGCTCCCTGGTCAACAGCACGGCCATCGATATCCTCAAGGCCCATCGCTTCGCCCGGCAGATCCTCGACAACGAGCTGTCGGTGGTGGACTCCTGGCCCCTGCTGGAGGCGATCAGTCGGCTGGATCTGGCCCCGGCGCGCGTCGACCTGGGCAGGCTGACCTTCCACTTCGGCACCGAGGGCGGAGGCCTGTCCCCGGATGCCTATGTGCGCCGGGAGCTGGCCAGCGTGAACACCGGAGGCGGCCCCATCCTCGACGAGCCCCAGGACATCGTCCTCTACGGCTTCGGCCGCATCGGCCGCCTGCTGGCGCGCATCCTCATCGAAAAGGCCGGCAGCGGCGAAAAGTTCCGCCTCAAGGCCGCCGTGGTGCGCAAGGGCGCAGCGGACGACCTGCTCAAACGGGCCAGCCTGCTGCGCCGCGACTCGGTGCACGGCCCCTTCAATGGCATCATCACCATCGATGAGGAGGAGAACGCCATCATCGCGAACGGGAACATGATTCGCATCATCTACGTGGACAGCCCCGAGAGCGTGGACTACACCCAGTACGGCATCCGCAACGCCATCCTCATCGATAACACCGGCAAGTGGCGCGACCGCGCCGGCCTGGGCCGCCATCTGCAGGCGCCGGGCATCGCCAAGGTCATCCTCACCGCGCCGGGCAAGGGGGACATTCCCAACGTGGTGGCCGGCGTGAATCACGAATTGATCACAGCCGAAGAAAAGATCTTCTCGGCGGCGAGCTGCACCACCAACGCCATCGTGCCGGTGCTCAAGGCCCTCCAGGAGCGCTACGGCATCCTGCACGGCCACATCGAGACCTGCCACTCCTACACCAACGACCAGAACCTCATCGACAACTACCACAAGGCTTCCCGCCGGGGCCGTAGCGCGGCCCTGAACATGGTCATCACCGAAACCGGCGCCGCCAAGGCGGTGGCCAAGGTCATCCCGGAACTGGGCGGCAAGCTGACGGGCAACGCCATTCGCGTACCGACCCCCAACGTGTCGCTGGCCATCCTCAACCTGGAGCTGGGCCAGGCGGTGACGGTGGCGGAGATCAACGGCTACCTGCGGGGCATGTCCCTGGAGTCGCCCCTCCAGAACCAGATCGACTACACCAACTCGCCGGAAGTGGTTTCCAGCGATTTCGTCGGTTCCCGCCACGCGGGCGTGGTGGATTCCCTGGCGACCATCGCCGAGGGCAGCCGCTGCGTGCTCTATGTCTGGTACGACAACGAATTCGGCTACAGCTGCCAGGTGGTGAGGATGGTGCAGAAGATGGCCGGGATCGAGCTGCCGGCCCTGCCATAACCGGCACATCTTTTGAGACGCGCCGGGCCGATTCCCGCGGGGGCCCCATGTCTGGTGGAATTGAAAAGGCAGGAACGCGAAGGGCCGTCACGCCACTGGGGTGAGGTGCAGGGTGGTGCCCATTCTCCCGAATGGTAGACAATGATCCCATCCCGGCCCCACGGAGGAGATCATGGCGAAATCACCATTCGAGGCCCACTGGATCCAGGCCGGAGCCGACATCTTCCAGTGGGGTCGCAAGGCGGCCTACTGGAAGGGCAAGAAGGGCTGGTGGGCCTCCCGCCAGGACTTCGAGGGCATCAAGGGTCCCTTCCGCAGCCCGGGCTCAGCCCAGAAGTGGGCCGAGGAGCCCTTCCGGGAACAGCACCGGGCGGCTCAGCAGAAGCTCCGCGACGAAGCCCAGCAGGCGCTGGCGGCCCGGAAGGCGAAGCTGGCCGCCCAGAAGGCGCAGGCCCTGGTGCTGGTTGAGGCGCGCGAGGCCAAGGACCTCCACACCTGGCGCGGCCTTCCAGCGGAAGCGCGCAAGGTCCAGCCGGGCCAAGTCTGGGCCATGAAGGATCCACGCTTCGAGCAGCACCAAATCCTGGTGGTCGAGGTCAAGAAGACGATCGCCGTGGTCCACGCCAGGGACTCGAGGGCCACCCCATGGAAGGGACTGACCCGCGAACCCCGCACCCTCAGCCACCTGCCTCGCCTCTATCGGCTGGCGGGGACGGCCAAGGTCCCCGGCCTCCCCAGGGGCTAGACCCCGCCGGTTCCGCAAGGAGACGGGATTCTCGCCCACGGTCTGACGGCGGCCGATGCTGGGCGTGGCCTGGAAGGGCTGAGCTCGGAAGGACGGTTGGGCCCCCGCTCCGGAGGAACCCTCCCCCTGCAACCCCAATGGGATTACGCTTCCCTTGAGTCGAGGGAAGCCATGACCATCCAGGCGGATCTCCGGCATGTGATCTATGCCCTGTCGGACGCCCTGGACCTGGTGGGCGTGGATGACATTGGCCACGGCAAGCGGGTCGGCATCATGGCCTACGAATGCGGAAGGCGGAAGGGGCTGACCGGGCCAGACCTCACCTTCCTGTTTGATCTGGGGATCCTGCATGACATCGGGGTCTCCTCCACCCAGATCCACCGACGGATCGTCGGAGAATTCGCCTGGGCGGGCACGGGTCCCCATTGCGACCTCGGCGCTACCCTGTTGCAGGAATTCAAGCCCCTGGCGCCCCTGGCCCTGCCCGTGCGCCATCACCACACCCCCTGGGAGGAGCTCATCACCCTGGGGCTTGGGCCAGACATTACCTGGCAGGCCAATCTGATCTGCCTCACGGACCGCGTCGACGCCAGGCTGATGGTCCATGCGGCCCATGATGCGACTCTGGCCCACGTCGAGGAAATCCGGACAGAGATCCGTGACCATGCCGGGACCATGTTCGCCCCCGACCTGGTGAACCTGTTTCTGGAGACGTCCCGGTCCGAGTCTTTCTGGCTGATGCTGGAGCCCCGTTCCATCCAGTCCTTCATCCAGGACATGCTCAGCCAGGGGCCGCAATACCTCGCTTCGATGGGGGATCTTCGACAGCTGGCGCTGATTTTCTCCCGGATCGTGGACGCCAAGAGCCCCTTCACGGCGGTGCACTCCCTTGGCGTGGCCGGACTCGCCCGGCTGCTGGCCCGCAAGCTGGGGCTCGACGATGGCAGCTGCGCCAAGATCGAGATCGCCGGGCTTCTGCATGACGTCGGCAAGCTCCGGGTCCCAGACGACATCCTGGACAAACCCGGCCGACTGGACGCCCAGGAACGGCTGGTCATCAACACCCACAGCTTCGAGACCTACCAGATCCTGCGGAACATCAAGGGCTTCGAGGAAATCACCCCCTGGGCCGCCTACCATCACGAAGAGCTGGGCGGCGGCGGGTACCCCTTCCGGCTGGACGCCACCTCCCTCCCCATCGAAGCCCGCCTGCTGCGGGTCGCGGATATCTTCCAGGCCATGGTCCAGGATCGGCCCTACCGGAAGGGCCTGGACCGGGAGCAGACCCTCACGTTCATGGAGGACCTCGTGCGCCAGGGACGGATGGAACCCGAGTTTGTGGACCTAGCGGCCTCCTGCGGCGAGGAGGCCATGGTGGCCGCCCGAGGTGGGCACTAGGAAACCCCCAGAGTCGTACATTTGTGCATGCAGGAAGCCCTCGCAGTCAGATCTGTTGGCTGTTTAGGTTTCCCTGCCCGGGGTCGATGAGCTTTCCACGGAGGCCCAGGTCCTCTGTTACGTAAGGGGTTGGTGGTGGTGGAAAGCTGGATGTCATGAGGGGCAAGGGAGATCTGCTGGACCTCCTGGTCCCGCCTTCAGCCCGCGAGGAACCCCGGCGCCGGCTCCGCCACCGGGGCATCGCCAAGTCCTTGCTGTCCATCTCCGGCGTGGTCACGGGCCTGTTCCTGATCTACGTCCTGGTGCGCCCCGAACTCACCCTGCAGGAGGCCCTGCTCTTTTCGGCCGGCATTTGGGCGCCAGCCCTGGGGGCACTGTTCGTGCGCTTCACAGGCCAGATCGGACTGGGCCTCTTCCTCACCAACACCGCGGGCATCGCCATCGTCGCCTTCTGGTGCGCGGTCACCGGCGGCATCACATCCGTGGCCCTGCCCTGGTTCCTCCCAAACCTCTTTCTGTTGAGCACCTTTGGCAGCCGGCGCATGCTGGTCGCCACCGCCGGTGTGCTCCTGGCGGTCCTGACCAGCCTGTTCCTGGCCACCAGCCGGGGCTGGCTGCCCCCGAATCAGATCCCGGCCTCGCTGACCGCTGAGTTCACGTTCCTCTCTCTCTTCTCCAGCGTGGCCGTGGTCGTGGTCGCCGCCTTCGCCGCCACCGGGGAGCGCGAGAAATCGAAGCGCCTGCTCTTCGAGGCCAAGGACGCCGCGGAAGCCGCCAACCGCGCCAAGACGGCCTTCCTGGCCGCCATGAGCCACGAGCTGCGGACGCCCCTGAACGCGGTGCTGCTGTCGGCGGACCTACTCAAGGAAGATCAGGAATCGCCCCTGAGTGCCGGACAGGCCCACCTGGTGGAGCAACTCCGCCTCGGCGGGGAGCTGCTGCTGGGGCTCGTCGACCAGGTGCTGGAACTCAGCAGCATCGAGGCCGGCAAGCTTGCCCTGAAGCTGGTGGAGACACCACTCTCCGAGGCGGTGGCCGGCGCCCTCAATGTCGTCCTGCCCCTGGCCACCCGCCGGCAGGTCCAGATCGAATTCGACCTCGCGACCTTCGCGGAGTACCAGGTGTGGGCCGATCCCCTCCACCTGAAATCCGTCCTGATTAACCTCCTATCCAATGCCGTGAAGTACAACCACCCGGAGGGTCGGGTCTTCATCGATGCCCAACGGACCCCTGACGGCCGGGTGAGGATCGAGATCCGGGATACCGGGACCGGGATCCCCGAACACTTCCGGGAGGCCGCCTTCCAGCCCTTCAACCGGCTCGGCGCGGAAGGCACCCATATCGAAGGCACCGGCCTGGGCCTTGCCATCACCGAGCACCTCGTGCGGATGATGTCGGGGAGCCTGGGCTTCGAAAGCGTTCCAGGACAGGGCAGCACCTTCTGGGTGGAGCTCCCCGCCCTCCGACGGCCACCTGGGGCAGGCGTCGACGACCTGCCCGCGGCCCTGGACGCCGAAACGGGCCAGCCCCAGGCGCCCTCGTTCCCCGGCAGATCCCTGGATGTGCTCGTCGTCGAGGATCATCCGATCAACCAGCAGCTGCTGCGCCAATCCCTGGAGCGGCGGAACCACCGGGTGACGGTGGTATCCAACGGGGCCGAGGCCCTCATGGCCCTGGGTGATGCGACTGATTCGCCCCACTTCGACGTCATCCTCATGGACGTCCTGATGCCGGTCATGGACGGCCTGGAGGCCACCCGCCGCATCCGACAACAGGAGGCCGGCCGTGGCCGACACATTCCCATCGTGGCCGTGACCGCCTGCGCCCTGGATACGGACCGCCAAGCCTGCCTCGAGGCGGGGATGGACGAGTACCTGGCGAAGCCCGTCAAGCTCCAGGACCTCTTCAGGATCCTGGCCCGTATCGGGGCCACAGGGAGACCGGCCTAGACGGATCAGTACCTGGGTACCCATTACATTTCGTCAACCCAACCCCGGAAAACACTGTAGATTGTCCTCAATCCAGTGCAATTCATCACCTTTCGATCCCCTTGCACTCGCACTGTACCGTTCCTGCGGCTAGAGTCATGTCGTCCTGATTTTCGGCTTTCGACCACGCCAACGCAGCCTCGGGACGGGACCTGCGCCGTGTCTTTCCAGATCATCCTGAACCGGGCCTCAGCCCAAACCCTTCCGCCACCTTCCTCCCGGAGGAACCATGAGCCAGTACGTCAACGAAGTCCTTGAGAGCCTACAGAAGAAGGCCCCCTGGGAAAGCCTCTTCATCCAGGCGGCCACGGAGATCCTGCATTCCCTGGGCCCGGTCCTCGAGAAGGAACCCAAGTACAAGAAGCACGCCATTCTTGAGCGGCTGGTGGAGCCCGAGCGCGCCATCGGCTTCCGCGTGCCCTGGGTCGATGACAAGGGCCAGATCCGCGTCAATCCAGGCTGGCGCGTCCAGTTCAACAGCGCCATCGGCCCCTACAAGGGCGGCATCCGCTTCCACCCCAACGTCACCCTCGACACCCTGAAGTTCCTGGGCTTTGAGCAGATCTTCAAGAACAGCCTCACGGGCCTGCCCATGGGCGGCGGCAAGGGCGGCTCCAACTTCGATCCCAACGGCAAGTCCGACGCCGAGATCATGCGTTTCTGCCAGTCCTTCATGATGGAGCTCTTCCGCCACATCGGACCCAACACGGACGTGCCCGCCGGCGACATCGGCGTGGGCGGCCGCGAAGTGGGCTACCTGTTCGGCATGTACAAGAAGCTCGCCAACGAGTTCACCGGCGTGCTCACGGGCAAGGGTCAGTACTGGGGCGGCAGCCTCGTGCGTCCCGAGGCCACGGGCTTCGGCGTCGTCTACTTCGCGGAAGAGATGCTGAAGACCAAGGGCGACAGCATGAAGGGCAAGAAGGTCGCCGTGTCCGGTTTCGGCAACGTGGCCTGGGGCGCCGTCACCAAGGCCACCCAGCTGGGCGCCAAGGTCGTGACCATCTCCGGCCCCGATGGCTACATCTACGACATGGATGGCATCTCTGGCGAGAAGATCGTACACATGGAGGAGATGCTCCGCATCGACCGCATGGCCGTGGCCCCCTACGTCGAGAAGTACAAGAACGCCCAGTTCCACGCGGGCAAGCGCCCCTGGGAACAGGCCGTGGACGTGGCCCTGCCCTGCGCCATCCAGAACGAGCTGAACCTGGACGAGGCCAAGATCCTGCTGGCCAACGGCTGCAAGGCCGTGGTGGAGGGCGCCAACATGCCCAGCACCCTGGACGCGGTGGAGTTCTTCCAGGCCAACTCGGACAAGATCCTCTACGCCCCTGGCAAGGCTTCCAACGCCGGCGGCGTGGCCACCTCAGGCCTGGAGATGTCCCAGAACTCCATGCGCCTGGGCTGGACCGCCGAAGAAGTGGATGCCCGCCTGCACCAGATCATGATCAATATCCACAAGTCCTGCGTGGATGCCGCCTCCCGCTTCGGCACCCCCGGCAACTACGTGAACGGCGCGAACATCGCCGGTTTCCTCAAAGTGGCCGACTCCATGATCGATCAGGGGCTCGTGTAACCTCCAGTCTTTCGCTAACGCAGAAAAGGGGGCCGCATGCGGCCCCCTTTTCTGCGCAGGCCAGTAAACTGCCGGGGAGACGAGGCTTCCACGATGATCAGTAGAGAATTCAATGAGATCTTCCGGAAGTACGCTTCCGACAAGGAAATCTTCCACGACCTGATGCCCCTGCGGACCCGGGAGATCCTCCTGGTGGCCCCAGCCTTCGATGCCTTCACCCTCGAGCAGGACGGCCTGCTCACCGAGATCCTTTTCGACGGCTACTACCAGCTCAACATGAGCAACCCGCCCCGGGTGATCAACGTCTCCACGGTGGAGGAGGCGCTGGAGAAATGCGCCACCCGCCACTTCGACATCATCATCGTCATGAGCCGGCTGGGCCAGGGCGGCCACGTGGAGCTGTCCAAGGCCCTGCGCGCGTCGGCCCCCCGCATCCCCATCTACCTGCTGCTCAACGACAACGTGGAGGTCGGCGCCATGGACCGCCGGCGCCGGGAGCTGCAGCGCCACTACGACCAGATCTTCGTGTGGAACGGGAATCCCGAGATTTTCATGGCCATGGTCAAGTTCATGGAAGACCGCGCGAATGTCGAGAACGACACCAAGGTCGGCCTCACCCGCGTGATCCTGCTGGTGGAGGACAGCATCCGCTACTACTCGCGGTACCTGCCCATCCTCTACGCCGAGATCCTGAAACAGACCACCCGGCTGGCCAAGGACCAGGCCATGGACGGCATGACCCGCACCCTCTCCATGCGGGTGCGGCCCAAGGTGATCCTGGCCACCACGTACGAAGAGGCCATGGCCTTCTGCGATCAGTACAGCGACTACCTGCTCTGCGTCATCACGGACCGAAAGTACCCAAAGGACGGGGTCCTGGACCGGGAGGCCGGCATCAAGCTGATCAAGGCCTTGAAGGACCGCAACCCCTACCTCCCCACCCTGCTTCAGTCGTCCGACCCGGACAAGGAATCCTGGGCCACGGCCATCAACAGCGGATTCCTGAACAAGAACTCCTACACCCTCGGCACCGAGCTCTCCAACTTCTTCTACGAAAGCCTCGGCTTTGGCGACTTCATTTTCCGCGATGAACACGGCCTGGAGATCGCCCGCGCCACGAACATGGAAGACCTCCAGACCAAGCTCCGGACCATCCCCGTGGAGTCCCTGGTCTACCACGCCTCCCGGAACCACTTTTCGGCCTGGATCATGGCCCGGGGCGAGGTGCAGGTGGCCCGGGTGCTGGCGAAATTTCGCCTTTCGGACTATCCGAACCCGGAGGAGCTGCGCACCTTCCTCATCAATGTGGGCGACTATGTCCAACGCATGAAATCCCTGGGGAAGGTGATCCCCCTGACCGAATCCACGCCCAAGGACGAGCCCAACATCCTCCGGCTGGCGCCGGGTTCCATGGGCGGCAAGGGCCGCGGCGTGGCCTTCATCCATTCCCTGCTCTCCCGCATGGATCTGGAGAACCTGGTGCCCGAGGCGAACATCCGCATTCCCCGTTCGGCCATCATCGGCACCGAAGAGTTCACCGCCTTCATCAACCGCAACGGCTTGCGGCAAATGCTCCAGCACGGGGTGGACGACGACGCCATCAAGCGGCGTTTCCTCATGGGCTCCCTTTCGCCGGAGCTGATGGCCAAGCTGCAGCTCTTCCTCACCAAGCATGGAAAGGTGCCCCTGGCCGTGCGGTCCTCGGGCCTGCTGGAGGACAGCCTTTCGCACCCCTTCGCCGGGCTCTACAACACCTTCTTCCTGCCCAATAACGATCCCGATTTCACCGTGCGGGAGGCTCAGCTCACCGAGGCCATCAAGCTGGTCTACGCCTCGGTCTACTCCCGGGAGGCGCGCTCCTACTTCCAGGCCATCGACTACAAGATCGAGGAAGAGCAGATGGCCATCCTCATCCAGGAACTGTCGGGCAGCCGTTTCGGCGACCGCTTCTACCCCCACATCTCCGGCGTGGCCCAGTCCTTCAACTACTACCCGGTGGCCTACACCCAGCCCCAGGATGGCATCGCCAACATCGCCGTGGGTCTCGGCAAGTACGTGGTGGAGGGCGGGAAAACCTACCGCTTCGCGCCGCCCTATCCCGAGATGGACATGCTGCCGCCCCGGGAGCAGCTGCGCACCACCCAGAAGCAGTTCTACGCCCTGGACATGAGCCGGACCTCGGTGGACCTCTACAACGGGGAGGATGCCACCCTGCAGTCCCTGGACATCCAGCAGGCAGAAAAGGATGGCGCCCTCTGGCACTGCGCCTCGGTGTGGGATGCCAACGACGACCGTATCCGCGACGGCCTGGACTACCCCGGGCCCCGGATCGTGAACTTCCGGAACATCCTCAAGTACGACCAGTTCCCCCTGGCCCGCATCCTCCAGAACTTGCTGAAGCTGATCCGTGAGGCCATGGAGACACCGGTGGAGATCGAGTTCGCGGTGAACCTCGAAAAGGATCCCGAGAACGGCAAACCCACGTTCACCCTGCTCCAGATCAAACACCAGCTCATCGACAACATCGAGGTGAACCTGACGGCCTCGGAGCTCGATCCGGCGGAGCTCTTCCTCTACTCCGAGCGCTGTGTGGGCAACGGCACCGTGGAGGGCCTGAGGGATATCGTCTGGGTGGATCCGGATCTCTTCGACAAATTCGAAACCGTCAGCCTGGCCGAGCAGCTGGAACACCTCAACGACCGCTTCCGGGCGGAGGGCGGCAAGTACGTGCTGCTGGGTCCCGGCCGCTGGGGCAGCAATGACCGCCACCTGGGCATCCCCATCACCTGGTCGATGATCTCCTGCGCCCAGGTGATTGTGGAGTACGCCATGGCGAACTTCCAGGCGGACGCCTCCCTGGGCTCCCACTTCTTCCACAACGTGACGTCGCTGAACATCGGCTACTTCACCGTGCCTTACCCCCGGGGCACCAGCCTGCTGGACTGGGACTGGCTCCGCCAGCAGCCCGAAGCCTGGCGTTCGGGCTCCCTCGTCCACACCCGCCTGGACAAGCCGGTCCATATCATCATGGACGGCCGACGCAGCGCCTCGGCGATCTTCAAGGACCTGCCGAAGCCCACTGCGCCCGAGCCCGAGGAATTCGAATAGCCCGGCTACTTCGCCCGGACGTACTCGATCTCCATGATCCGGACAAAGGTCCCGTCTTTCGCCTTGGTGTACATCACCATGTTGCGGTGGTCCCGATCCGCCTGGGTGTGGACTTCCTTGCAGGTGGACGGCTTCCCGGCCTCGTCGTAGCCCTCGAAGAAACTCGTCTGCTCTTTGCAGTCCTTGGCGCAGGTTCCCTTGGTGATGGCCATCCAGGTGCCCGAACAGTCCACCCAGGTCCCCACATGGGCCTTCACCTGGGTGTCGTAGCCGAACAGGCCGTGGCCTTCGAACATTTGGCCCATCATTTCGGCGCGCAGCTCGGACTTGAGCCAGAGGCCTCCGGCCACCAGCGTGTTGGTTTCGGTCCCCTTCGAGACCATGGGCGGCTTGCCGGGTTCCATGTACATCTTCGCCACGGCGATCCAGGTGCCAGCCTGGTCCTTCATGGCCAGGTGGTGGGCGTTGGGCTTGGGAAAGGGGCTGTCCTGGGCGGACAGGGCCAGGACGCAGCCGAAGGAGAGGAGCAGTTTACGCATGGTACCTCCAGCCGCCCATGCTATGCCTCGGAAGAACCTGTGCCAGAGGCTATTCCGCTAAAGTGGATTCTGGAGGAAGGCAGATGCACCATCCCGGCAACGTGTTCGTGGTCTCGGCCCCATCGGGAGCGGGCAAGTCAACCCTCGTCCAGCGGCTGGTACGAAGCGTGCCAGACCTGATTTTCTCCATTTCCTTCACCACTCGGAAACCCCGCCCCGGCGAGGTGGATGGCCGCGACTACTTCTACATCGCCGACGATCGCTTCGATGCCATGGTCCGCGACGGCGGCTTCGTCGAATGGGTCCAGGTTTACGGTCACCGCTACGGCACCGGCCGGGACTGGCTGAACGAAATGCTGGCCACGGGCCAGGATGTGCTGCTGGACATCGAGACCACGGGCGCACTGAACCTGCGAAAGGCCATTCCTGAGGCCCGGATGATCTTCATCCTCCCGCCCTCCGCGGACTCCCTGGAGCAGCGCCTGCGCAGCCGGGGCAAAGATTCCGACGAGCAGATCGCCATCCGCATGCGGCACGCCCGCCACGAGATGGAGCTCTATCCCGCCTATGACTACCTGGTGATGAATGACGACCTGGAACTCGCCTACCGGCAGTTCGAAAGCGTCATTCTCGCCACCCGCGCCAGCCGCGAACGCATGGCCCCGGCGGCGCAGTGCATCCTGGAAGGATTCTAGGAACCACCATTCGCCCCCGGAACGGCCCGGGCGTATCCTGGAGGCTGTCTTCCCGGGAGCCTCATGGCCCGTTTCCTCAAGCGCAACTGGATGTGGATGGTGATGGCGGCCACGGTGGCCGTGGCGGGCCCCCTGCTGGCCCGCTCCAGCAGCGAGAATGTCCGCCAGCGCAGCCTGGATACCCTGACCGAGATCATGGACCTGGTGCAGAAGCAGAGCCCGGAGCCGCCCACCCCCCGGCAGCTCACCCACGCCACCATCCAAGGCATGCTGCACACCCTGGATCCCCACTCGAACTACATGGACGAAAGCGAATTCCGGCTGCTGCGGGAAGAACAGAAGGGCTCCTTCTTCGGCATCGGCGCCATCATCCAGCAGCACGACCAGGGCATCGCCATCATCAGCCCCATGAAGGGCGGCCCCGCCGAGCGCCTGGGCGTGCGGTCCGGCGATATCATCAAGGAGATCGACGGCACCAGCACTGAAGGCATGTCTTCCAATGCCGCCCTCCAGAAGCTCCGCGGTGAGAAGGGCACCCTGGTGGAGATCGCCGTTCAGCGCGGTGGCATCGTCGAGCTGCTTCGCTTCTCCATCCCCCGGGCCGAAGTGCCCACCAACAGCGTCTATTACAGCTTCATGCTGAACCCCACCACGGGCTTCATCCTCATCAAGGACTTCGGTGAGACCACTTCGGACGAATTCGAGAAGGCCGTCGGCAACCTGAAAAAGCAGGGCATGAAGCAGCTCATCCTGGACCTCCGGGGCAATGGCGGCGGCGTGCTGGACGCGGCCATCGGGATCAGCCGCCAGCTGCTGGGACCCGATCAGCTCATCGTCAGCCAGAAGGGCCGGGACGGGCGCGACGAGAGTCAGACCCGCACCAGCAAGGGCGCCATGCTGGATCCCTTCCCGCTGGTGATCCTCATCAACCGGGGCTCCGCCAGCGCCAGCGAGATCGTCGCCGGCGCCGTGCAGGACCACGATCGCGGCCTGGTAGTCGGCCAGACCAGCTGGGGTAAGGGGCTGGTCCAGAGCGTGCTCACCATCAACCGTTCTCGGGGCCTGGCCCTCACCACGGCCCGGTACTACACGCCCTCGGGCCGCAGCATCCAGCGGGACTACACCCACGGCCTGGACGACTACTACAACCCCGACGACGAGAAGGACGCCAAGCCCGAGGGACTGGCCTTCAAGACGGACCTGGGCCGCACGGTCTATGGTGGCGGTGGCATCAACCCTGACTACGCCCTGCCCGCCCTCCGCTTCAACGAGTTCCTGGTGGACCTCCGATTTCGCCACCAGGCCTTCTTCCGCTTCGCCGTCCTCGAAAAGGAGCGCTTCGGCATCAAGGCCGGCCAACACGCCGATGAGGTCGTCATGGGGCGCTTCCGCACCTGGGCCCTGGAGCAGAAGCTGACCCTCTCCGACAAGGACTGGGAAACCAACCTGGCCACCATGCAGGAGCAGATCTCCATCGAGATGCAGAACGTGGCCTTCGGCATCGAGGCCGGGTTCAAGATCCAGTGCGAAAAGAACCCGGAGATCCTCAAGGCCCTGGAAGTCTTGCCCGAGGCCGGGGCCCTGTACCAGAAGAAGCTGCTCCTCCGGCGCGATCCCGCCGCCACGGTCGCCTCCACTCATTGAAACGGGGTTTCCCCATGGACGTCACGCTTCCCGAGCACGTCGAAGCCCTGCGCCAGGAAGTCCGCAAGTTCGCCGAACGGGAGATCCGCCCCCACGTCATGACCTGGGATGAGGCCAAGACCTTCCCCATGGCCGTGGTGAAACAACTGGGCGAGATGGGCATGCTGGGCGTCATCTTCCCCGAAGAGTACGGCGGGGCGGGCATGGGCTACCTGGAATACGCCGTGGTGGTCGAGGAGCTCTCCCGCGTGGATGGTTCCGTGGGCATCACCGTGGCCGCCCACAACAGCCTCTGCAGCAACCACATCTACGCCATGGGCGACGAGCGGCAGAAACAGACCTACCTGGTGCCCCTGGCCAGTGGCAAGGCCCTGGGAGCCTGGGGCCTCACCGAACCGGGCTCCGGCAGTGACGCTGGATCGCTACGCACCATCGCGAAGAAGGAGGGCTCGCACTACCTCCTGAACGGCACCAAGACCTTCATCACCCACGGCACCGTGGGCGATATCTTCGTGGTCATGGCCCGCACGCGGCCGCCCCAGCCCGGCCACAGCAGCGCCGATGGCATCAGCGCCTTCGTGCTGGAGAAGGGCATGAATGGCTTCCGCTCCGGCAAGCAGGAGAACAAGCTGGGCCTGCGCGCCAGCGATACCTCCGAGCTGATTTTCGAGGACGTGAAGGTGCCCGAGGCCAATCTGCTGGGCGAGGACGGCGTGGGCTTCAAGCAGGCCATGCGGACGCTGGACGGCGGTCGCATCAGCATCGGGGCCCTGGGCCTGGGCATGGCCCAGGGCGCCTTCGAGGAGGCCGTGCGCTACAGCAAGATCCGCCACACCTTCGGCCGCCCCCTGGCGGACCACCAGGGCATCCAGTTCAAGCTGGCGGACATGGGCACCGAGATCGAGGCGGCCCGCCTGCTCATCTACCGGGCCGCGGCCCTGAAGGACCAGGGCCTGCCCTATGCCAAGGCCGCCAGCATGGCCAAGCTCTATAGCTCCGAGGTGGCCTGTCGCGTGGCGGACCAGGCCGTGCAGATCCTCGGCGGGTACGGCTACATCAAGGACTACCCGGTGGAGAAGTACTACCGGGACGTGAAGCTCTGCACCATCGGCGAAGGCACCAGCGAGATCCAGCGGATGGTCATCGCCCGCTACCTTCAGGCTGAATATTAAAAGGAACTCTCATGCGTCTAGCCCTCCTCTTCACGGCCTCCGTGACCCTGCTGGCCTCGCGCCCGCTGCAAATCGATGACCTCTTCAAGGTCAAGCGGGTCACCGATCCCCAGCTCGCGACCTCCGGCGCCATGGCCTACCAGGTGGGCACCGTGGACTTCGCGGCCAACAAGAGCGTCACCCGCATCTGGTTCAAGCCCGCGGGCGGCGCCGCCAAGGAGCTGGACCTGGGCAGCGGCAGCCAGTCCCGGCCCCGCCTCAGCCTGGATGGGAAGAAGCTGGCCTACCAGTCCGGCGGCCAGGTCTGGATCGTGGATCTCACCAGCCGGGAGAAACGTCAGCTCACCAAGCTGAGCGGCGGCGCGACGGGCCAGGCCTGGAGCCCCGACGGCAGGTGGCTGGCCTTCCTCAGCACCACGGTGCCCAGCGGCGTCGAGGCCGAGAATGTGGCCTACCTCAAGGCCAGGGAGGACTCCAAGGTCACGGGCCGCCTCTACTCGACCCTGAGCTACCGCCACTGGAACGCCTGGAAGGACGCGAAGCAGGTAAGCCACCTCTTCGTGGTGCCCGCCGATGGCAGCGCCCCGCCCCGGGACCTCACCGCCGGCTTCGCCACGGACGTGCCCAACTACGCGGATGTTTCCGCCGGGGACGGCTACGCCTGGGCCCCGGACAGCAAGGCGCTGGCTTTCGATTCCCACCCCGACCAGGCCAAGGCCACCACCACCAACGGTGAGATCTACGAGGTCTCGATCAGCGGCGGCCCCGCGAAGAAGCTGAGCGATAACCGCGCCATGGACAACAGCCCGCGCTATTCGCCGGATGGCAAGCACCTGGCCTGGCGCGCCCAGCGGCGCGAAGGGTTCGAAGCGGACAAGTGGGAGGTGTGGGTCCTGGACCGTGGCACCGGCAAGGTCGTTCGCACCACCCAGGCCTTCGACCAGAGCTTCGGCGACTTCCAGTGGCAGGGCACTGACCTGGTAGGCACCTGTGACCGGCAGGGCCACACGGATCTTTTCCGTTGGGACGGGCAAACGATCCAGCGCCTCAGCACGGACCTGCACGTGGAAGGCTTTACCCTGGGCAAGGATCACGCGGTACTGACCTCCACCAGCCTCACCACGCCCCAGGACCTCTACACCGTGGACTTCAAGACCGGCCAGACCACCCGTGCCACGAGGCACAACGAAGCCCTGGCCGCGGAGCTGGGGCTCAACAAGGGCGAAGACCTTTGGATCGACACGGTCCCCGTGGATGGCAAGCCCACCAAGACCCACGCCTTCATCGTGAAACCCGTGGGCTACGATCCCGCCAAGACCTACCCCGTGGCCTTCGTCATCCACGGCGGGCCCCAGGGGGCTTGGGCGGATTCCTGGCATCCCCGCTGGAACGCCCAGGCCTGGGCCAGCCGCGGCTTCCTCACCGTGCTGCCCAATCCCCGCGGCTCCACGGGCTTCGGCCAGGCCTACACGGATGCCATCAGCGGCGACTGGAACGGCGCCGTCATGACCGATCTCATGAACACCCTGGACGCGGTGCTCAAGCAGTTCCCCAATGCCGACCCCAAGCGCGTGGTGGCTGCGGGCGGTAGCTACGGCGGCTACGCGGTGAACTGGATCGCGGGGCACTACCCGGAGCGCTTCGCGGCCTTCGTCACCCACGCCAGCATCTTCAACACCGAGTCCATGCAGCTGGGCACCGAGGAGCTGTGGTTCCCCCACTGGGAGTTCAAGGGCTGGCCCTGGGACAACGCGGAAACCAAGGCCCGCTGGCAATCCCAGAGCCCCAGCAGCGCCGTCGCCAACATGACCAAGCCCATGCTCGTCATCCACGGTGAGCTGGACTACCGGGTGCCCGTCACCGAGGCCTTCCAGCTGTACAACACCCTGCAGATCCGCGGCATCCCCAGCCAGCTGCTCTACTTCCCCGACGAGACCCACTTCGTGGCCAAGCCCCAGAACAGCAGGCTCTGGTACGAAACCGTGCTGGGCTGGTGCGAGCAGTGGACGAAGTAGGTTCGTCCCAGATTCAACGCCTTCACGCTTCCAACAAGAGGGTTTCCAGGCCAAAGAGGAAGCCAGTGGCGAGGTCCATGCCGGAGCTGTGCCCGAGCCGCCCCAGGTCACCGAGCGCCACCAGCGCTTCCGGCACTCGGTCCCCGGCCAGGGCCTCCGCCAGGTTCGCCAAGGGTGCTGGCCAGAAGCCCCGGGCCGCGCAGCGGATCAGGAACCCGCTGATCCTGCTGGTCCGATGAAGGCTTGCTTCCGCGGCAGCGGCCAACAGGGGGACAAGGCCGGGGCTGCAGGCTCGCGCCGCGGCCATGAACCCGCAGAGGACATCGTCCCCGGCGGGCGTGAGCCCGGCACCCAGGCCCATCAGGGCCGCCACGGCGCTCCCCAACGAAACCCTGGCCTTCCCCTCTTCCGGACTGGCGTTGCCCGGGAGGGCCACGGCGCCCCCCGGGGGCCCGGCGAACCCCCGGGCCGCTTCGCGGAGGTCCAGGACCGCCCTGCGGAGGCCCTCGCCCAGCCTCGTGACCACCGGCCCGTCCAGTCCCAGACCATCCATCCTGAGGTCACACGCCGGGCGGTCCTGGAGTTCCCCTAGTCTGGCCACACAGGCCCAATGGGCGGCTCCAAGCCGGTCGATCGAAGCCAAGGGCCGCAGACTCGTCCACTCCGCTGGGCCCAGATCCACCACCACTGTCTCGGACTCTCCCTGCAGCCCCATCGAGCCCTCCTGAAGGAAGACGCGGCTTCCCGTGGGCAGCCGCCAGGCGCGAAAATCCACGGCCCGCACCAGGGCCACCGCGTGCGGGTAGATCCTCCCCGAAGGACCCGTCAGGGCCAGGAACTCATCCGTGCCTTCGACCTCGAGGTTTAGGGTGCCGGCGAAGACGCTGTGTACGCGCAGAGTGGCGCCCACCCTGAAGAGAACCGACGAAACGGCTGGTCCGATGGAGCGGGCCTCCAGGCGGATGGTCAAGCCTTCAGAGCAGGTCATCGAGAAGCGCAGCCAGCCGGGTGTCCCCGCCCGCGGGTGGGGACCAGTCGAGCTGGACGACCTCATGGCCGGCCTCGCGCAGGCTGTCGCCGAAGGCTCGCACGCCCACGTTGATGAAGACGGGCCTGTTCTTCAGCAGGTCTTCGATTTTGACGGACATCAGCGCCCCTCCTTCCGCTCTGCGAGGAGCTTCATGGCCTCACGGCAGAAGGCCGCCGCCTGGGCATTGCTGGGGAACACCAGGACGCCGGCTGCCTGCAGGGCGCGGGTCTGGGCCTGGAGGTCCTGGGTGTCGCCGTCCGTGCCGCAGACCGACGCCACCACGCAAAGCTGCCCGCCCCTCTGCTGCGCCGCTTCCCGGGCACCGCGGATGGCCCCCAGCAGATCGCCCACCGGGTTTCTGGACGAGATGGCCCCCAGGATGAAGTCCAGGAGGAGCAGGGCCACCTTGGGGTCGTTCCCCTCCTGTTCGAGCCGCTTCCTCCGCAACGTCGCATCGATCATCGGGTGGGGCCGCCCCTCCACGAAGAGCCCGGCGCCCATATCCACGAAGGCGTCCTCACGGCTCACCCAGGGGTCCGGGAGCTCTTGCATGCCCTGGAGCGGCGCATTGGAGTGCACCACCAGGCCCGCCCCACGGAAGATGGCCTGGGACTGGTAGCAGAGGGTGCCCCCGGCGAAGAGGCCGCGGATGTGGCATTGTTCGGGCCGCAGCTTTTCGATCACGGCCGCGGCCTGGCGACGCAGGGCTTCCGGGTCAGGTCGGAGCTGCGTCGGCTCGGGCAGGCCCAGGGCCCCCAGGGCCAGGCAGACCGCCTCATCGAGGGTGCCGGCGAAACGAAGGGTTCCCGGGTCCCCGCCCGGGAGAGGCGAACCCAGATCCGCGATGGCTCCACACTCAGCGCCGAGAAGGCAGAGGACCACCGGCTTCGCGCAGCGCCGGAGGCGCTCCAGGAGCCGGGCCGTGGTGACCGTTCCCGGCGGCTTGGAGATCACGGCGATGACCTGGGTGGTCGGGTCGGCCTCCAGGGCCTCGATGCCCATCAGGGTCGAGATGCCGCCGATGGCGTCGGAGAGGTCCCGGCTGCCGGTGCCGATGCCGTTGGAGATGCCGGAACCCGCCTGATGCACCAGGCTCGAGAATTCCTGCAGGCCCGTGCCCGAGGGGCCGACGATGCCGATGGGCCCCCGGCGAACGGCGTTGGCGAAGCCGATGCCCGCACCGCCAAGGTAGGCTGTGCCGCAGTCGGGACCCATGATCAGGAGCCCCCGCTTACTCGCTTCAGTCTTGAGCGAAAGCTCGTCCTCCACGGATACGTTGCTGGAGAAGAGGAAGACATGGAGGCCTGCCTGAAGGGCCAGCCGGGCCTCCCGCGCGGCGTGCTCGCCCGGCACCGAGATCACCGCCAGGCTGCAGTCCGGGCGGCCGGACACCGCCTCGGGAATGGTGCGGGGCTCCCGGGCGGCACCGGGAGAGGCCTCGGGGCCCCGGGACAGCCACGCGTCCGCATCGGCGGCGATGGCGGCCACGGCGGCTGCCTCCCCTTCCAGCGCGAGCACCAGATCGTTGGGGCCCGCGGCGGCGAACTCCGCATCGCGTCCATTCTCCCCGTAGCCCATTCCAGCCAGGACCTGCCGGTTCGCCTCCGTGGCCAGGAGCGCGGAGGCGTCGCGGATGCCCGGCTGGGCCGCGATGCGCCGCGCGACCAGCATGAGGAACACGGAATCCAGGTACCGGTTCTTCCTGATCACGGTGGTCCTGACCAAGGCGGCCTCCTTCACCCGTTGTACTTTTCGGAGAAGCGCGCCAGGGCTTTGGTGAAGCATTCCATGGGCGGGCGCACGATGCCGCCGCCGATGATCCCGTGGCCGGGCTCCCGGTGGGCGATGGCGGTATCGATGACCGGCACCAGGTTGGCGTGCACCACCTTCCGGATATCGAGGCCTACGGCCGTGCCCGCGAAATCCAGGGCGGGCAGGAGGTAATCGGGGCTAGTGCCCACGGAGATGGTTCGCATGTCCCGGCTGAAGGCCAGGGCCTGTTCCGCCGTGCCTCCCGTGAAGTTGAGGATGCCCGGCGCGCCGCCGATGGCGGCCCCGCCCCAGCCGACGGTTTCCGTGATGGCCGAGTCGCCCATGTCTAGCCCCGCGTCCTCCTCCTTCCATCCGGGCAGGAGTAGGCCATGCACCCGCGGCGAGGGGGCGGTGAACCACTCGCCCTCGAGCCCGCTCACCTGGATCCCGAACTCGGTGCCGTTCCGGGCCATGGCCGTGACCACCGTGCTCGCCTCGACGCCCCGGGCGGGATCCATGGATGCCTTGGCCGCGGCCATGGAGAGGCCGAGGAACAGGAAGGGATGGTTCCCGGCGTAGTAGAGGGTGGCCACCACCTGTTCCCTAGGAAGGCCGCAGTCCACCAGGATGGGGGCCACGGCGTTAGCGAAGAGGCTCGACGAGGCCACCACCCGGTTGTGCAGCTCGTCGCCCATGAGGAGGGCCCGGGCCACGAGCGACTTGAGCGGCACGCCCCCCATCTTCCGCACAGCGGCTCCCAGGGCGGGGGCCCAGACATCGCGCCACTTCTCGAGACCCGCGAGGGCATCCCTGGAGTGGTCCCCGAACTGCTGGAAGCTCTCCACCTGACGGCAGAAGGCTCGGTTTCCGAAGGCCCGGTTCTCCACCACCCACACCCACATGTTGCGGGTGATGGTGCCGGCCATGGGCCCCACGGTGGCGTGGTGGTGGTTGGGTTCCAGGGCGATCTCCCCAGCACCAAGCATGCGCTCGGCCGCCGCGGCATCTTCCGCCCAGCCTTCGAACAGGCACATGCCGATGGCGGCGCCTTTCTGCGCGCCGCACATCCGCTCCCAGGTCACCGGTGGCCCGGAGTGGAGGATCATCCGGTCCCTCAGCCCTGGGATCACTTCGGATGCGGGGGCCACGTCCACCAGCACCGGGTCCGCCGCCACGATGCGGCGGAAGGCCTCCTCGTTCGCTGCGTTGATGCGCTCCTTGAGGCTCATGGTCAACGCACCTTCCCGATGACGCCTTCCACATACCAGTTGAAGTTGCCCATCTGGTCATTGCCGATGCTCGCGCCCATGGGCAGGGCAGTATTTCCGGCGTTGTCCAGGAGGGGTCCAGTGAAGGGATTGAAGCCCTTCTTGATCCTGGTGGCGGCGTCATTCACCAGCTTCTGGACCTCAGCGGGCACGGCGGAGCCGAAGGGCGCGATGGCGACCATTCCCCCCAGACCCTGGTAGGTGGCCTCCCCGCGGAACTTGCCGGCCAGGACGCTCTGGGCCACTTCCTTGATGAAGGGCGCCCAGGTGAAGCCCAGGCCCGTGATCCAGCCCTTGGGGGCGAGCGCGCGGGCCTCGATGGACTGGAAGCCGATGGACATGCCGCCCCGGGCCTCGACGGTCTGGATGACGGTGGCCGGGGAGTCCACGTGCATGGCCACCACATCGCAGCCCTGGTCCAGGAGCGCGTTGGCGGCCCCGGCCTCCTTGGCCTTGTCAGACCAGCCGCCGGTCACGACCACCACCGTCCGGGCCTTGGCGTTCACCGACCTCGCGCCCATCTGGAAGGCATTCACGTTCCCCAGGGCGTAGCCGATGGGCATGCCGATCACGAAACCCAGCTTGTGGCTCCTGGTCATCTTGCCCGCGCCCACGCCCATGGCGTACCAGGCGATCTGGGTGGAGCCGAAGAAGACGCCGAAGTTGCTCTCCGTCTTGCCGTCCCCCGGATGCTCGAAGGCCACATCCCGGTGCCGCTTGGCCACCTTGCGCGCGAAATCCTTGTGCCCGAAGCTCGTGGGGAAGATCAGCCTGGCGCCCTGCTGGATCATGCCCTCCATGACCCGTTCCGCATCGGCGCTTTCCGGCACGTTCTCCGCTTCGATGACCTTGACGCCCGGCAGCTCCCGGGCGACCTGGGCCAGGGCGTCGTGGAAGGACTTGTTGTAGCCGTAGTCGTTGGTGCTGCCCACATAGATCGCGCCGATGATCAGGCGCGGGGTCTGGGCAAAGCCGGGCGTCGCAGCCAGACCGAGCAGGGCAGCGCACAGGACGACGATGAACCGGAACAGTTGCTTCATGGGAACACCTCCAGGGAAAGGGACAGGTTGGCGAGAGTCATTCAGGCGGGGATCCGGTTCAATCCGAACCATAAAAAGTCCGGCCCAGGCTCGCGGGAGCGGCGAGCCTCCGGGCACCGCCCCAGGCCAGCAGGACGAGGAGCGTCAGCAGGTAGGGGGTCATGTCGAGAAGGAACGGGGAGATGAGCGAGCCTCGCGCCTGGAGCTGGAGCTGCAGCGCCTCTGCCCCGCCGAAGAGGAGGGCGCCCGCCACGGCCCGCATGGGGTTCCACTTGGAGAAGATGACGAGGGCGATGGCGATGAAGCCGCGCCCCGCTGTCATGTATTCGGCCCAGGTCAGGGTCAGGGAGAGGGACAGGTGGGCCCCCGCGAGGCCCGCCAGCACGCCGCCGGCCGCAAGCGCCTGGAACTGCAGCGTGGCGGGATCGCGTCCGGACGCGAAGGCCGCCCCGGGGCTTTCCCCCACGGCCCGCACGCCGAGCCCCCAGCGGGTTCTGAAGAGGCACCACCAGACGAGGAGGGCCACCGGGATGGCGAGCCAGGTGAGGAGGTCGTAGTTGAACAGGGTCGTGGCCTGGACCCAGGGCAGCCCGGCGAGCCACGAGGGTCGCCACTTGGGCAGGCCTGTGATGACGGCACCTACATGGGGCGCGCCCACCAGGGCGCTGACGCCGAAACCGAAGAACATCATGGCCAGGCCGCTGGCCAGCTGATTGGCCTTCCGGGTGACCACGAGCCAGCCGAAGAGCAGGTTGGCCAGGCCTCCCGCCATCGCCGCCGCCGCCAGGCCTAGCCAGGCGCTTCCCGTGACCGCCGTGACCGAGAAGCCCACGGACGCCCCGATGAGGAGGAGGCCCTCCAGCCCCAGATTCACGAGGCCCGAACGCTCGACTAGGGTCTCCCCGAGGGTGGCGTAGAGGAGCGATGTCCCCGAGAGGATGGCGCCCGCCAGGACTCCGAGCAGCAGAGGGGTCGTCATTTCGAGACCCCCCGCTGGGGTTGCCTGGCCAGCACGAGGAAGAGGATCAGGGCCAGCAGGATATTGACCACCGCATAGGGCAGACCCTGGGTGATCTGGAGGGTATCCCCCGCCGAGGTGATGATGGCCAGGAGGAAGGCCATGAACAGGATTCCCAGGGGCCGGCCCCCGGCCAGCCAGGAGATGAGAAAGCCCGTGAAGCCGAAGCCCGGCGACAGGCTCTGTCGCAGGCGCCCGTGGACGCCCATCACTTCGCCCATCCCCGCCAGTCCCGCGAACCCGCCCCCGATGGCCAGGGCGATGACGATCCAGGCCGCCACCGGGATGCCCAGCCGCTGCGCGGCCTCCGCATTGCCGCCAATGGCCCGCATGTCCACGCCCCAGCGGGTCCTTTCCAGGAGCAGCCAATAGGCGAGCAGTGCCGCCAGAGAGATCAGGAACCCCGCGTGGATCCGGGTGTCGTAGAAGGTGGGGAGCAGGGCCGCGTCCGGGAAGGCCGGGGACTGGGGATAGGCCGAGCTGCCCTCGGCCCGCCAGGGCCCGAAGATGGAGTAGCTGATGATGAGGGGCGCCACGTAGTTGAGCAGGAGCGTGGCGATGGTCTCGTTGACGAGCCTGGCCGCCCGCAGGGCGCCCGGGATGGCGGCCCAGAGCGCGCCCCCCAGGAAGCCCAGGAGCGCCGCGAAGGGCAGGAGCAGCCACCGGGGCCAGGCGGGGAACAGGAGGACCCCGGCCGTGGCCATCCAGGCCCCCATGTAGAGCTGCCCTTCGCCGCCCACATTGATGAGGCCCAGGCGGGAGGGCAGGGCCACCGCCACCGCCGTCAGGAGGAGGGGCGTCATGCGCACGAGCAGCTCGGACAGGCCATAGGCGCTGGAGAGGGTCGAGGTGAAGGTGTCCGCGTAGGCCTTGAGGGGATCCTTGCCGGCTGCAAGCAGGACCACCGCGAACAGGGCCAGGGCCACGGCGCTGATCCCCGCGTATCGCAGGAAGGTCCGCAGAGCCGGAGCCAGCCTCGTCTCAGACATCGGTGGCCCCCTGAGAGTGTCTAACAAAACCCCCACGGGGTCGCGCGAGGGTCGCCGGGCGAGCGAGGCGAGGAAGGCGAGTGGCAGCGTAGCGGGTACTACGCGAAACGAGCCTGACGAAGGATCGCGACGCCCGCCGGCCATCGCCCAAAGGGATGAAGCCGGGCAGGCGCCCCGCGGCGTCAGGTCCCTTGAACAACGAACCACGTTGCCCTGCGGGCCCTTCCTGGCGGTGCCTCCTGCCTGGCTTCATCGCGGCCTCGTCGGGGTTTTGTTAGGCACTCTTAGACCCCGTCATCAGGTGGCCCACCGCTTCCGCCTGCCACTGGCCCCGCGGGAACTCGCCCACGAGGGCTCCCCCGTAGAGGACCAGCAGTCGGTCGCTCATCTCGGCGAGCTCCTCCAGATCCTCCGAGATCAGGAGGATGCCGCTGCCCCCATCGCGGGCCCGCCGGAGCAGGTCCCGCACGGACCCGGCGCTGCGCACATCCAGGCCGCGGGTGGGGTAGAGCGCCACGACGAGCCTCGGCTGATGGGCCATTTCCCGGGCGATGACCACCCGCTGGAGGTTGCCGCCTGAGAGAGCGCCGATGGGCGGGTCGAGCCTGGGAACCGGGAAGGCCAGGGCAGCGAAGGACTCGCCCATGGCCGCCTCCAGTTTCCGCCAGTCGATCCTGGGGCCCTTCCAGTACCGGCGGCCGGTGCCCAGCACCAGGTTCTCCCGGACAGAGAGCCCGGGCACCGCCGCCATCACCAGGGGATCCTCCGGCACGAAGGCCACGCCGCTCTCCCGCATCCGGGCGATGGACCAGCGGGAGGCGTTGGTCCCACCGAACCACTTGCTTCCGGCGGACAGGGGACGGAGGCCGAGGATCAGGTCTCCGAGTTCCTTCTGGCCGCTGCCGGAGACCCCGGCCACGCCCACGATCTCACCGGCTCCGATGCTCACGTCCAGCTTCCTGAGGGCCGTCTCGCTCCCGAAGGCCGGTGAGGAGGCTCCGCGCAGCTCCAGGATGGGCGGGGTGCCGGATGAGGGCCGCGGTTGACCCTCCGGGTCGGACCCAGCGACGGGGCTCTGTTCCCCGAACATCAAGGTCACGAGGGCATCCAGGTCCGCCTGCCCCGGGCCGAACCCGCCCTGGACCCGTCCCTGCCGCATCACGGTGATGCGGTCGGCGCAGGCGATCACCTCGCGCAGCTTGTGGGTGATGAAGAGGATGGCGTAGCCCTCCGCCTTCAGGGCCTCGAAGACCCGGAACAACGCCACCACTTCGTGCGGAGCCAACACCTTGGTGGGCTCATCGAGGATGAGCACCCGGGCCCGGGCCAGGAGCAGCTTGAGGATTTCGACCTTCTGCTGATCCCCCACGGAGAGCTGCCGGACGGTTGCGGAGGGATCCACCACGAGGCCGAAGCGCTCGCCGAATTCCCGGATCTGCTGGCCCACGGTCTTGAGGCGGACGACGGGCGGCAGATCGGTGAGGAACAGGGCGATGTTCTCGGCGACGCTGAGGGCGGGAATGAGCATGAAGTTCTGGAACACCATGCCGATGCCCGCCGCCCGGGCCTCCCGCGGTGAGGGCAGGGCCACCACCTTCCCCTCTAGGCGGATCTCGCCGGCATCGGGGCGGGTGAAGCCGTACAAGGCCTTCGACAGGGTGCTCTTGCCGGCGCCGTTCTCCCCCAGCAGCGCATGCACCTCACCCCCGTACAGGCTCAGGTCCACGCGGTCATTGGCGGTCACGGCGCCATAGCGCTTGGTAATGCCACGGGCCTCGAGCAGGGGAATAGCAGGGTTCATGGCGGCCACGGGATGAATCCGTTCCTAAAGTGGCTTCACAGCCAGACAGAGCTCCACGTCATGCAGGCCTTCGGGGTCGGTCTTCGGATCATTGAGGTGAATCTCCAAGCAGGGCCGCTCGTCGGGCTGGTATCCGCTGCCGGGCAGCCAGCCGCTCATGAGGGCATCCCAGGTTTCCATGTACTGCCTGGCGTCGATCCGGACCCGGGTGATCGCGTAGGAACCGCCTGCGAGCCGCTGCCTGCAGATTTCGCCGTCGACCCTGGTCTCTTCGGGAATGGTGATGGCCGCATCCAACCGGAGCCTTTCGGCAGCGGTGATCTCCATTTCGGGATTGTCGTGGTGGATGCTCAGGAGCCGGGCGGACGGGTGGTCGAGGAGCCCCCGGGGCCCGGCCCAGCCGCGGATGCGCTGGAAGAGGCGCTCGAACAGATCCGCGTTCTCTTGGAAGGAACCCACATGGCGCACATAGGCCACGTGCATGGGCGGAAGCTGCTTCAACCTGACCTGGAGATTCATGGCGGAGGGGTGCTCTCTGGGGGAACCCTGCGGTTCTGTTCCATCCGAGGATGCGATCCCACCCTTGCCCTCCGCTTTGCAGATCTTGCGATTGGCGGGGTGGATCCTGCGTTCCTTGCGCCACTCGCTGGCGGAGACCCCGTGGAAGCCCCGGAAGGCCCGGGCGAAGGTGGACGACGAGGAGAACCCGCAGTCCAGGGCGATCTCCGTGACGGGCTTCCGCGGGTCGTAGATCAGCTGCGCCGCCGCCCGCTCCACCCGCAGGCGGAAGATAAAATCGTGGATCGTCTCCCCCATCCACCCGTGGAACAGGCGGTGGAAGTGGCAGGGGGAGAAACAGGCCACCTTGGCCAGAGTCTCCAGATCCATCGGCTCCGCGAGGTGCCTCTGGATGTGATCCACGACCCGGTTGAAGCGCGCCGCATATTCGGCGCGACGGGATTCCATGGTGAAGGCATCGGGGGGCATGGCGGGCCATCCTGACAGGAAAGACCTGGCTTCACTTTAATGGGATGGCGCCGCCGCACGGCCCTGGATCTGAGAGGGCCCGCCAGGGCTCCAGCACGAAGGCCCGGCTGAAGGCTCGTGGATGCGGCAGCTCCAGGGTCAATTCCGCGCCCAGAACACGCAGAGCCTCCGGGGTCTCCCAGGTCCAGCTCCCCGGCGGCCCATCCGTGGTGATGAGGTCCAGGTCCAGGGTGCGGGGGGCATTCCTCCCCGCATTCCGATCGCGGCCTGTGGCCAGCTCCAGGCGCAGCAGGGACTCCAGCAGGCGGCGCGGATCGGATTCTTCTGTCACCAGGATGGCCACCGTGTTGAGGTAGGCAGGGCCACGCCCGGACTCGTCCGGCGTCTCCATCACCAGCGGCGAAGGCGACACGGCGCCCAGGGTGCGCAGCGCAGCCAGCCCCGCCTCCAGGTGCGCTTGGCGATCACCGAGGTTCGAGCCGAGGGCGATGACGGCTTTCATTTTTTAACCGCAGATGTCGCAGATGGCCGCAGATATAAAACAACGGCCCTCATCTGCGCAAACTGCGTCATCTGCGGTTTCAATGCTTCTTCCCGTGTTCCGCCACCACCAATGTCCGGATGCCGCCACGGATGAGGAAATCGCCCTCCACGCGCAGCCACTGGGGCTGGAGGGCCTTCACCAGGTCGTCGAGGATCTGGTTGGTGACGGCCTCGTGAAAGGCGCCCTGGTCCCGGAAGCTCCAGAGGTAGAGCTTGAGGGACTTGGACTCCACGCAGAGCCGGTCGGGCTGGTAGACGATGCGCAGCTTGGCGAAGTCCGGCTGGCCCGTGAGGGGGCAGAGGCAGGTGAACTCCTCCGTTTCGAAGGTGATGGTGAAGGGCCGTCCCGGCCGTGGGCTCACAAAGGTGTCAAGCACCCCGGTGGGGCGCGTCACCACGAACTGCGGCAGTGGATTCGGGAGAGAGGGTTTGGGGGATTTCTTGGTGGCCATGGTCCATCCAGCGGAAGGAGTGAGTCGGGCCCTCCAGCTTAGCCGTTGTCACCAGAGGCTGGTCATCCTCAGTCGCAGGGAAGCCGTCACAGGCCCAGGGGGTGGGGCTTCAGGCCCACCGGCTGGCGGGGATGCCGGTCATACACCTTCGGATCGCCGGATCGCTTCGAGGTGAAATAGCGCTGGGCGGCCCACACCATGGGCATGTGGCGAACCAGGTGCCAGAGGCTCCACCGGTGTTCCCAGAGACGGCGACCGAATCGCCGCTGGTAGGCCTTGCTCTTGTAGAACCGCTCGATGTGAGCGTTGTACAGCGCTTCCATCTGTTCCCGGGAGGCGAAGCCCTTGGGCAGGAACACGGGATTGACGCAGTTGAGCAGCCGCCAGTCTTCGTTGAAGTCTCCTTCTTCCCCCGTCACGCATTCGGCCCAGAGGGGCGCCCCATGGAGCGGGCTGAACTTGGTGAGGTTCATGTCGTCGAGATCCAGGGAGAGGATGAAGTCGCTGGTCCGCTGGAAGGTCTCTGGGGTCTCCCCGGGAAGGCCGAAGATGAACAGCCCCTTGGCCCTGAGGCCAGCGGCATGGACCTGCTCCACCGTGCTGCGCACCGCCTCCAGGGTGATCCCTGCCTTGTGCCGGGCCATCAGGCCGGGATCAGCGCTTTCGGCGCCGAAACTCACCACGATGCAGCCGGCCTGCTTCAGCAGGCGAAGCAGCTCGTCCGAGGTGTGGCCCGCCCGGATGATGCAGTTGAAATTCAGGCCAAGGGGTTCGTCGATGAGGCGCTGGCAGAGCTCGGATACTCGGCCCTGGTTGGCCGTGAAGAGGTCATCGTAGACATTGATGTGGTGCACGCCGAAGCGGTCCCGCAGGTGTTTCATGTGGGCATAGATGTAGGCGGGACTGTTGAATTTGTACTGATGCTCGAAGACCGTCCGGTCGCAGAAGGAGCACGTGTAGGGGCACCCCCTCGAAGTGATCATGGTGGCCCCGAACCGCTTCGCGTAGCTGAAGAGCGGCAGGTGGTAGCGTTCGGGAAAGCCAGCCAGCTTTTCATAGGCGGGAAAGGGAAGATCGTCCAGGTTCAGGAGTCGTGGGCGGCGCGGGTTGGAAACGATGCGCTCCCCGTCCCGCCACACCAGGTTCGGGATATCGGCAAGGGCCTTGCCTTCTGCCAGGTCCAGGAGCGGCCCTTCGCCCTCGCCCAGGCAGAGGGCGTCGAGCTCGGGGAAGCTCGCCAGCAGCTGTGCCCCCAGGCTGGAGGCATGCGCGCCGCCCGCCACCACGCGGAGCTCGGGTCGGGCGGCTTTCAGCTGGGTGGCCAGGTCGACCGCATCCATGAAGCCCGAGGTGGTGGCGGAGATCCCCACGAGATCTGGTTGCGTGGCCAGGATCTGGACCGCCTGGCCCGCCAGCGAGGACGGTGCCAGCGGACCGAGGCAGTCGTAGATGGCTGTCGGATGCCCGTGCTGCTCCAGCCAGGCCGCCAGGGACAGGATACCGACGGGGGCCAGCCGGTTGGCCAGCACGGAGAAATCCGGCTGCCCGGGGATGAAGTTGAACCCCGAAGGTTGGACCAGGGTGACGCGCATGGGCCCCCTCTCAGGAAGGGCACTGCCTTGCCCGGAAAGGTACTAGGGCAACACTTCAGACGATACCACTGGCATGTTTGCGGCCATCGCCGGGCTGGATACCGAGCCCTGCGAGTCACCAAGCCGACAGGTTACCGGGACGCAGACTCTCGGGAATGAAGGCGTAGGGGATGGGGTCGATCACTCCCGCCTCCTTGAACCCGCGCAGGCGCAGGTGGCAGGAGTCACAGCGGCCGCAGGCCTCGGCCTCACCCTGGTAGCAGGACCAGCTGAGGTGGAGGGGCGCGCCCAGGTCACGGCCCTTCGCCACGATTTCCGATTTGCGGAAGTGGATGAGCGGGGCATGGAAGGCCAGCTTTGTTTCGGGCCTGGTGCCCAGGTTGGCAGTCTGTTCGAAGCTCTTCAGGAAGGCTTCGCGGCAGTCGGGGTAGCCGCTGCTGTCCTCCTCCACGAAGCCCACGAAGATGGCCGAGGCACCCAGCACCTCGGCCCAGCTCACGCAGGTGGCCAGCAGGTGGGCGTTGCGGAAGGGCACATAGCTCACGGGCACCCCCGCGCGTTCCAGATCGCCCTCGGGCAGGGCGATGGAGGCGTCCGTGAGGGCCGAGCCACCGATGGCCTTCAGGGTGTCGAAGCCGATGATGAGGCGGCGGCTATCGCGGACCTCGTAAAAGTCCGCGATAGCGTGAAAAGCCTGCCTTTCGCGCTGTTGTGTCAATTGTCCGTAGTCCGCGTGGAGCAGGGCTAATTCGTAACCCGCAGCCTTCGCGATGGCAGCCGTGACACAGCTGTCCATGCCACCGGAGAGGGAAACGACGGCCAGCTCAGCCATGGCTGATCCCTTCCGCCCACCGTTCCAACTCATCCATCTCTCGCTGAAGGCGCAAGCCTTCAGCGCCATCCTCCACCTTGGGTGGAACCCGATAGGGCTGGCCGTAGCGGATGGTGCAGGTGGCGAATGGCAGGGGGATGACCATGCGGTCCCATGTTTTCAGGTGGAAGCAGCGGTCATAGGCCAGCGTCACGGGCACGATCCAAGCCCCTGTCTTCCGGGCCAGGGCGATGGTGCCGGGCTTCAGCTCCCGGAGCGGTCCGCGGGGACCGTCCGGTGTGATGCCGAAATCCCAGCCCTGGCGCACGGCCTGGATCATGCGGACCAGGGCCTTGGCCCCATCGTCGCTGGCGGTGCCGCGCACGGCATGGATGCCGAACCAGCGCCAGGTGGCGGCGCTGCGCTCGCCATCCTTGCTGTCGCTGGAGAGGATGGCCACGCCTCGCTCCCGGCGCTGGAAGGGATAGGCCAGGGGCATCATGAAGAGGCGCCGGTGCCAGAAGGTCAGGATGAACCGCTCGTCCCGGGCCACCAGGTCCTCCACGGCCTCGAAGCCGATCCGGCGCTCCCTCAGGGTGTAGGACCACAGCTTCGAGAGACCCGCCACCAGGAAGGGCACCACGCGGAAGTTCAGCCACACGGATAGGGGCGAACCCAGGGGCCGGCCCCGCTCGGCGATATCGACCCGGGCCGCCATCAGGCCCCCCCTGCTATGAGATCGAGGCGGGTGATGGGATACAAGGTGCCACAGTAGTCGCAGCGAACCTCCAGGGGTTCGTCCCCCTTGAAGAGATCCGCCTTCTGCTCCAACGAGAAGCGGCGCAGGGTCTCGAGCAAGGCCTGGCGGGTGCAGCGGCAGCGGTAGAAGAGCACCGTGGCCGTGGCCTCCTCCGTGCCTTCGCCTTGGGAGATCCAGTTGGCCAGGAACTCCGCCGTGCGCTCCCAGAAAGGCACCACCTCGAGGCTTTCGATGGCCTGGACCAGACGGGCCAACCGGGCGGGCGGACAGTCCGGCAGGGGCTCCACCAGCAGGCCCCCCGCCTCGCCGGTGCCCGGATCGCACCAGAGGGTGAGGCTAGCCTGGATCTGCTCCGAGCTCTGCAGGTAGTGCTCCAGCTGGACCTGGATGCCGCCCTCCACCAGGGCCAGGTTGCCGATGTAGGGCTGGCCCGTGGCATTGGAGCGCATCACCTGGAGCAGACCCGGCGCCGAGACCCAGTCCCCGGATTCCACGGCGCTGAGATCCAGGACGCCGCGGATGGTGCCATCCGGCCAGCAGTCCGCCACCACGGCCCGGGCGCGACCCGCCCCCTTCACCAGCAACTGCAGGCGCTCCGCGAAAGCCGTGCGTCCCTGCAGCAGGGCTGTAGCCGTCAGCAGCTCGGTGAGGCAGGCGCAGGCTGCCGGGTCCAGATGTGGATGCCCCCGCCGGACGCCATCCCAGAGCGGGCTGGCATCCATCGAAGACAGACGGATGTGCCGGTCCTGCGTGAGGGCCTTCAACACCCGGGCCTGGTGGATCGATTCAGCCATACCGTTCAATTCCAGCCGATCTGCCGGCCCTTGTTCTCCTTCTCCAGCCAGGCCATCAGGGGCTTGAAGTAGTCCATCATGGCGCGGGTGGAGAGGTCCTCCCCGGTGGCCTCCTTCAGCACCTTGCGCCAGTCCTCGGTGGCGCCCTTCGCAAGCATCTTCTTCAGGAAGGCGCCCACCTCCTTGTTCCCGGAATAGTTGGTGGCGCGGGGATCCTGGTGGAGGATCCTGCGGGCGATGTGGTCGTGCACCTGAAATTTGAAGACCGTGGCCCAGCCATAGCTGTAGTAGTAGGCGGGGTTGTCGTTGATGTGGGTCTTGGTGGCGGCGTCGCAGAACTGCTCGCCCCGGGGGCTGGGTGGTTCGACACCCTGCATGTCGCGCACCTGCTTCCACCAGCGGGCGTTCATTTGATCCGCGGGCATGTTCTTCGCGTAGAAATCCGCTTCCCACTCCGGCATGGTGCCGCAGGCCCAGAACATGAAGGGGATGGCCACCTCGAGGGCGTCGTTGAGCAGCACGTCCATGTCGTTGACCTTGTAGTCGGCGGGCAGGACGCCAGCGGATTTCAGGTACGGGATCTGGCGGGTGGCCAGGGCAATGAGCTCGCCCATGCCCTCGTGGAAGCTGGGGTTGGCACCATCCCGGAGGAGGGGCGGCACGTTCGGGTTGGTGTAGCACATGAAGTAGTAGCCATGGCCCAGCTCGTGGTGGGTGGTCTCGAACCACTGGGCATTGGCCTCCACGCTCATGAGCGAGCGGATGTCGGTGTCCAGGTCCAGGTGCCAGCAGGAGGCGTGGCTGTTCTTCTTGCGGGGGTCGCCCGCCTTCACCGGGTAGAGGTCGGACTTGGTCCAGAAGCTGGCGGGCAGGGGATCGAAGCCCAGCCCCGTGTAGAAGGCCTCGGCGGTCTTCACGATGCGCTCGGGCTGCCAGCCCTTGAAGTAGGGATCGAAATCCACGGCCTTCACGAAGCCGGTCCAGTTCTGGCTCCACCGGTTGTTGATCCAGTGGGCGGGGATGGCCTTCGGCACGGGCTGGCCGTATTTTTTGGCCATCTCGTACTTCACCCAGGTGTGCAGCTGCAGGTAGAGGGGCATGAGCTCGGCCCTGAACTTCCGGTTGTAGGCCATCATCTCGTCGGTGCTGAGCCCGTACTTGGCCACCTGCAGGGCGAAGTAGTCTGGATAGCCCAGCGCGTTCGCACAGCCGTTGCGGAGGTCCCGCAGCTTCAGCAGGCCCGACCTCAAGGCCGGTCCGTTCTCCTTGGAGACCTCCCATACCTTGAGCCGCTCGGGCAGGTTGGTGCTCTTGGCCAGGATCTCGTCGATCTGGTTGGCGGATAGGGGCTGGCCCTCCAGCTTCCAGACGAAGCTGTTCAGGGTGCTGTTCTGGGCCGTTTCCGCCGCGATGCGGTCGGCCACCAGCTTGGGGTGGGTCATGGGGCCTTCGGCCGCATTGAGCAGCACCCGTTCCAGCTGGCGGACGGTGAGCTCCTTCAGCGACCTGCGGTGGGCCAGCAGCTCCCGGGCCTCCGTGATAAGAGCTGGGTTTCCGTTGAAGGCGGCGGCGGCCTTGCCGGACCATTCGGCAGCGGCATCATGGGCCGGTTTCACATCCGTGGCGGCGGCCCACTGGGCTTCGGAGGCCACGTAGTAGAGGGACTGGTAGCCCGCATTGACCAGCTTCAGGAAGCGGTCCGCCCGGTCCTGGACCGGAGCGGCCATCTGGGCCACAAGGGGCGTGGCGAGGAGGAGGGCTGATAGGAGGCGCATGGGAGCTCCGGGGAACCCTCCATTGTGCCGCCGATTGACCCCGTGGGGATGTCGCTCTACTTTCAGGAAGCCATGCGGCGCCAAGCCGCGGCCCTGGGGCCTCCATGATCCGCCTGCGTACCCTGCTCCTGCCCCTCCTGGCCCTCTGGCTGGGTGGCACCGGCTGGTGCGCCCCACTCCGCGGCCTGGCCATCGCCGCCGCCGCCGACCTGCAGTTCGCCCTGGTCGAGGTGAAGGAGGCCTTTGTGAAGGCCTACCCCGGCATCGAGGTGGCCATCACCTACGGCTCCTCCGGGAACTTCTATGCCCAGCTGATGAACAAGGCCCCCTTCGACCTCTTCCTCTCGGCGGACCTCAGCTATCCGAAGAAGCTGGTGGAAGCGGGCGTGGCTGATGGCGCCACCGAGTTCCTCTACAGCCGTGGACACCTGGTTCTGTGGGTGCCGAAGGCCTCCCCCATCCCCGTCGAGCAGCTGGGCATGAAGGCCCTGCTGCATCCCGCCGCGAAGAAGGTGGCCATCGCCAACCCCCGCTTCGCGCCCTATGGCCGCGCGGCCGAGGCGGCGCTCGCCAAGTTCGGAATGCTGGAGGCCCTGCAGCCGCGCCTGGTCTTCGGCGAGAATATCGGCCAGACCGCCCAGTTCGTCCAGACCGGTGCCGCCGACATCGGCATCCTGGCCCTGTCCCTGGCCAGGGCCCCCATCATGGCCGCCTCCGGCCGCTTCTGGGAGCTGCCCGAGGACGCCCACCCGCCCCTGGATCAGGGCGGTGTGATCCTGAACCACGCCTGGAACCGGGCTGACGCCCTGGCCTTTCGGGCCTTCATGCAGTCGCCGCCCGCGGTAGAGATCCTCCGCCGCTACGGCTTCGTGGTGGCGGCCCGCTGATGGACTGGCAGGCCATCCGCCTGAGCCTCGGGCTCGCGGCCCTGACCACGGCCTCCCTGCTCATCCTCGGCCTGCCCCTGGCCTACTGGCTGGCCTTCTCACGGCGACGTTGGAAGTTCCTGGTGGAGGCGGTGGTGGCCATGCCCCTGGTGCTGCCCCCCACGGTGCTGGGCTTCTACCTGTTGTTGGCCATGGGCCCGCGCAGTCCCCTCGGACGGGCCTGGGAGGGCCTCTTTGGCAGCACCCTGCCCTTTTCCTTCGAGGGCCTGTTGATCGCCTCGGTGCTCTACAGCCTGCCCTTCATGATCCAGCCCCTGGCCGCCGCCTTTGCCTCTGTGGACCGCGGGCTGATCGAGGCTTCCTGGTGCCTCGGCGAATCGCGCTTCCGCACCTTCCTTCGGGTGATCGCGCCGCTGTCCTGGGCGGGCATCCTCACGGGCGTGGTCCTGAGCTTCGCGCACACCCTGGGCGAGTTCGGCGTGGTGCTCATGGTGGGGGGCAACCTGCCGGGCCGGACTCGCACGGTGAGCATCGCCATCTACGACCAGGTGCAGGCCATGGACTATGGCCCGGCGGCCCGCACCGCCGCGCTGCTGCTGACCGTGTCCTTCCTGGTCCTCACCTTCACTTACGCCCTGCGGCGCCAGCAGAGGAAGCCGTGGACGCTCATCTGATCTGCGACGCCGACCATCGCTACGGGGATGGCACCACCATCGAAGCGCGCTTCGAGATCCCGCAACCGGGCTTCTCGGTGACGGTGCTCTTCGGTCCCTCGGGCTCCGGCAAAACCACGGCCCTGCGCCTGCTCGCCGGGCTGGAGCGGACAGACCGGGGCAGCATCCGCTTTGGTGGAGCCACCTGGTCGGATGCCACCCGCGGCATTCATTGCTCCCCCCAGCATCGCGATCTGGGTTTTCTGCCCCAGGCCTACAGCCTGTTCCCCCACTTCAGCGTGACCGAGAACCTGGGCTATGGCCTAGGGGCACAGACCCCGAGGGAACGGAACGCCCGGGTCGCGGAGCTGCTCCACTTGCTCGATCTGAAGGGACTGGCGGACCGGCGGCCTAGCGAGCTCTCCGGTGGTCAGCAGCAGCGCGTCGCACTGGGCCGCGCCCTGGCCCGTCGGCCTCGTCTGCTGCTGCTCGACGAGCCCCTGTCTGCCCTGGATCGCCCTTCGCAGCTGCGCTTGCGCAAGGACTTGCGCGCCCTGCTCCGCACCCTCGACATTCCCACGGTGCTGGTGACCCACGACCGCGCCGAAGCTCTGCAGTTGGGTGATCGCTTGGTGGTCATGGATCAGGGCCGCGTCTGCCAGAGCGGTGACATCCAGCAGGTCTTCGACCGGCCCTCGGATCCTGCCGTGGCGGCGATTCTGGGCGTGGAGACCGTGGTGCGCGGCCAGATTGAATCCATCGCCGAAGGGATGGCCACCATCGCCGTGGGCTCGGCCCGGATCTTGGCCGCCGATCCCGGCAGCCTCGGCTGGCAGGTCTTTGTCTGCATCCGTGGCGAGGACGTGGCTGTGGAGCGCGGAGGTGGTTCCGGCACCGAATCCACGGCCCGCAACCGCCTGCCTGCGCGTATCACGGCCCTGCATTCCGAGGGTCCGCTCGTGCGCATTAGCCTGGACTGCGGCTTCCCGTTGGAGAGCCTCGTCACCCGTCAGGCCTGCGTGGACCTGAGCCTCTCCGAGGGCGATCAGGTCTGCGCCATCCTGAAGGCGGCAGCGTTGCACCTGATTCCGCACGATTGAGTCGTTCTCCGCCGAAGGCGGAGACTCACGAAAATCGCGGGCCATTCGGCCCGCGATTTTCGCAACAGGAAAGGCCTACGCCTTCGTCCACCGCAGCACGGGCTTCCTCGCAGCGGTGGTCTCATCGAGCCGCCGCAGGGGTGCCAGGGTCGGCGCCTGATGCAGCAAGTCGGGGTTCTCCTCGGCCTCCTTGGCAATGGTGAGCATGGCGTCGCAGAAGGCGTCCAACTCGTCCTTGCTCTCGCTTTCCGTGGGCTCGATCATCAGCGCGCCAGGCACGATCATGGGGAAGTAGATCGTGGGCGGGTGGTAGCCGTGGTCGATGAGCCGCTTGGCGATGTCCAGGGTGTGGACATCCTGCTTGGCCTGGATCGTGTCACTGAAGACCACCTCGTGGAGGGTGGGCGAGTCGATGTGCAGCGCGTAGGCGCCCTTCAGGCGGGCGCGGATGTAGTTGGCGTTCACGATGGCCCGCAGGGTGGCGGCCTTCAGGCCGTCCGAGCCGTGGCTCAGGCAGTAGGTGAGGGCCCGCACCAGGATGCCGAAGTTGCCGTAGAAGGTGTGCACCTTGCCGATGCTCTGGGGGCGGTCCCAGTCCATGCGGTAGCTGTGCCTGGGTACCTCGCCCTCGCCCACCTTCACGGTGTCGCGCACCACCACGGGCACGGGCAGGAAGGGCAGGAGGTCCGCGCTGCAGCAGACGGGACCGGCACCGGGACCGCCGCCGCCGTGGGGCGTGGACATGGTCTTGTGCAGGTTCAGGTGCATGACGTCCACGCCGAAGTCGCCGGGCCGGGCCACACCCACCAGCGCGTTCATGTTGGCGCCGTCCATGTAGACCAGGGCGTCCACACTGTGCAGTAGGTCGCTGATTTCCTTGAAGCGGTACTCGAAGACGCCGATGGTGTTGGGGTTCGTGATCATGGCGCCCGCGATCTCGCTGCCGAGCTCGTTCACCAGGGTCTTCAGGCCCTTGCGCACCTTGCCGTTCACGGGATCAGTGACGTCGTCGAAGCTGATGGTGCCATCGGGGCCCGAGGGCAGCTCCACCACTTCGTAGCCCGCCATGGCGGCGGTGGCGGGGTTGGTGCCGTGGCCGCTGTCCGGGATGAGGATGACGCGGCGCTTGGCGCCCTTCGAGACATGGTAGGCGCGGATGAGCATGACGCCCGTCAGCTCGCCGGCCGCGCCAGCGCTGGGCTGGAGGGTGACGCCGGGCAGGCCGGTGATCTCCTTCAGCCACTCCTGCAGGGTGTAGATCATCTCCAGGTTGCCCTGCACCAGGGCATCCGGGGCCATGGGATGGCTGTCCGTGAAGCCGGGCAGCCCGGCCACCTTCTCGTTCAGCCGGGGGTTGTGCTTCATGGTGCAGGAGCCCAGCGGGTAGATGCCGTCGTCCACGCCGTAGTTCCACTTGGAGAGCCGCGTGAAGTGGCGGATGACTTCCACCTCGCTCAGCTCAGGCAGGGCATCGAAGCCGCTGCGCTTGAGGTGGGCGGGGCGGGTGTCCGTGGCCACCGGGACATCGAGTCTCGGCAGGTCCATGCCCCGCTTGCCGGGGACGGAACGCTCGAAGGTGAGGGGTTCGCGCTGACGGAGAAACATGACGCGCTCCTTAAACCGTGGCCGGGACGCGGGCCAGGATTTCGACCAGGCTCTCGATCATCTGGCGGGTGTGGAGTTCCGTGGCGCACCAGAGGATGCAGCCCGCGTACTCGGGATAGAAGCGGCCCAGATCCAGGCCCGGCAGCAGGCTCTCCTTCAGGCAGGCCTCCTGCAGCGCCGCGTAATCACCGGTGTAGCGCAGCACGAACTCGTTGAAGAAGGGCGGGCCCTCCACCGGCGACATGTCCGGCAGCTCCAGCAGGCGCTGGCGCAGGTACTGGGCCTTGGCGGCGTTCTGGGCGGCGAGACCCTTCAGACCCTCAGGTCCGGCGAGCTGCATGAAGATGTTGGCGCGCAGGGCGACGAGACCCTGGTTCGAACAGATGTTGCTGGTGGCCTTGTCCCGGCGGATGTGCTGCTCACGAGCCGTGAGGGTGAGCACATAGCCCGTCTGGCCGTCTAGGTCCTTGGCCTGGCCCACCACGCGGCCGGGGATCTCGCGCTTGTGGGCGTCCTTCACCGCCAGGAAGCCCAGAAAGGGTCCGCCGAAGTTGGGCTTGTTGCCGAGGCTCATGGCCTCACCGCAGGCCATGTCGGCGCCCACCTTGCCGGGCGCCTCGAACCAGCCGAAGGCGAAGGCCTCCTGAGTGACGCTCACCAGCAGGGCGCCGGCGGCGTGGATGGGGCCGGCCAGGGCCGTCAGATCCTCCACGGCGCCCAGGAAGTTGGGATAGCCCACCATCACCGCGGCCACATCGCCATTCAGCTTGGCCTGCAGGTCGGCGAGATCGGTGACACCATCCTTGAGGCCCACTTCCACCAGGTTCAGGTCATCGTGGGGCGCGAAGTTGGTCTTGAGCACTTCGCGATACATGGGATGGAGGCCTCGGCTCACCAGCACGGTGTTGCGCTTCTTGGCCACGCGCACGGCCATCAGCGCGGCTTCGACGCAGGCAGTGCCGCCGTCGTAGAGGCTGGCGTTGGTGACATCGAGCCCGGTGAGATCGCAAATGAGGGTCTGGTACTCGAAGATGTGCTGCAGAGTGCCCTGGCTGATCTCGGGCTGGTTGGGCGTGTAGGCCGTGAACCACTCCTGGCGGCCGATCATGGCGTCGATGGCCGAAGGCACGAAGTGGTCGTAGGCCCCGGCGCCGAGGAACTGGGCGCAAAAGCGCATGTTCCTGTTGGCCAGGCCCATCATCTGCCAGGCCACTTCCTGCTCGGAGCCTTGGGTGGGCAAGTCCAGTTCCCGCTTCAGGCGCGCCGATGCGGGAATCCCCGCCAGCAGCGCCTCGGCGTTCGGAACACCGATGGTGTCCAGGAGGGCTCGATCCTCGGAGGGGGATGAAGGCAGGTAGCGCATGGCAGCCTCGGCAATGAACGTTGAAATGCCAACGCTTCAGGGTATCAGGCGGTTCCCCGGCACCAGCACCCGCCGCCGGTCACAACCTTCCCTTTGACAGTTCGGAAAGCTAGTGACGTTTCCACAGGTCAAAGGGCTGGGTTCCCACGAGGACATTGAAACTGCCAACGGTCCGCCCGCTGTCCTGAGGGGTGCGCAGGTTCAGGAAGCCATAGGACAGCTCGACGTAGAAATTCGACAGGGTCGTACGCAGCATGAGCCCCGCGCCCTGGGTCCGGAGGGAGGCCTCCGGGGTGAAGAGATTACCGGGATCCTGGGTCATCCAGGCTAGGTCGAACCGGGGGGCCAGCTCCACGGTGAGACCCAGGCCCAGATAGAGGCGAAGGGGAATCCCGAAGCGCAGCGCGGCGAAGTTCGGCGCCATGAAGCCCGCTGACCGACTGCCAATGACGAAGGAGGGCCCGCCCAGCACCCACCAGCGGTCCAGGGGCAGTCGCCGGCCTTGGCCCCATTCCAGATCCAGGTCCGCCCCGAGGGCTTCGCCGAAGGAGGTGACACCGCGGGCCCGGAAATAGCTCTGCTGGAAGTTCGCAGCCTGCAGCGCGCCAGGATGGGCATGTCCTAGGCCGAGCCGGGCCCGCAGCAGGAGGCCTTCCCGCGGCAGGGTATGCCGGTCGAAGTTGTCCCACTCGCCGGAAAGGAAGACGGCATCCTGACTTTGAGTGCGGCGCTGTCCCAGGTCCAGGAAGGCCGCATCCCGCCGGTCCAGGTCCAGGCTCAGCTTGCCCGTGCCCAGGTTGCTGAAGCGGAAGTAGGCGCGGAGCAGCAGGTCGGACACGCTGATGCGGGCCTCCTGGCCGTTGCCTGCCAACTCCGGCGCCGCCCAGGGCAGGGGCACATCCATCCGCTGCTGCCAGTAGTCTCCGGCGAGTTCCACTCCAGCGCCCGTGGAGAACCCGAAAGGGCTCCTCAGGGTCAGGGCGGCGTGCTGCTGCAGGCGGTTCCGGGCCGCGCTCAGTGCCAGCTCCGTGCCTTGGAAGCCCAGGTCCAGGGCCCGGTAGGCCAGGCCCACCTCGCCCCCAAGGGTGGTTTCGTAGCCCAGCGAAACATCCAGCCGCTCCCGATTCTGGGGCACGGGGACCAGGGTGATGGCGGCGCCGCCCTGTCCGTCCGGCCGGATCTGGTACCGCAATTCCGCGAGGTGGAGCCGGTGTTCGGCCAGGGCGATGCGCTGCTGAAGGTCCGCGGGCCGGAAGGGGCGTCCCCTGAGCTCGCCCAGCAGCCGGAGCAGGTGGCCGGGATCCACCTCGGATCCCGGCGCCGCCCGGACCTCCACCTTGGACACCAGCGGCTCCTCCAGGATGATGTGCAGGCATCCGGTCTCAGGGTTCAAGCCCGAGCCCCGGGCATCCACCAGGGGGGCGCCGTCCATGAGGTGCCGGTAGACGAGCTGCCCCATGAGGCGGCCGAAGATCTCGGGGTTGAAGGGCTCGCCCACCTGGATGACCGCCGCCGCGGCGGCCTGGGCCCCGGTCCGCCAGGCGCCGGGAGCCTCCACTTCCACCGAGCTGACCGCCGGATAGGGCCGCAGGTGGACGGTGAGGACGCGATCCGGATCCACCGTGGCCCAGGCCTCCTGGGCCAGCCCATGCACCAGGATCTGCTGCAGGAAGATCTGAGCGTCCTGAACCCGGATGCCGTTCTCCACGGATTTCAGGGTGGTCGCCTGGAGACCCAGCACGGCTGCATTCGGAACCGTGGGTCCCTCGAAGACCACCCGGTTCGCCTCCAGCTGCTCCTGGCTCAACCGGCTGCGGAGCAGGGTGAACAGGGCCTCCCGGCGCAGGTCGAAGGCCTCCCGCCCCTGGCGTACCAGCTTGGCGCCGTCGGATCCGTACTCGAGGATCGGCGCGTTGTGGATCTCGGGCCGGATGAGGAAATCCGCGGCGGCGCGGCTTTCCCACTGCCGCCGTTCCACCACCAGGTCCAGGCTGCGGGCCGCCACCGTGAGGATGCTACTGGAGGGCCGGGTTTCCAGGGGGGCGCTGATATCGACACCGATGACCATATCTGGCCGGAAGGCCTCCCTCGCCGTGAAGACCGGGAGGTTCTCCACCAGGGCGCCATCCACGTACTGCTGGCCCTCGATGATCACGGGCCGGAAACCGCCGGGGATGCAAAGGGAGGCCCGCACGGCCTCCACCAGGTCCCCCCGCCCGAAGACCCGGCCCTGGCCGGTTTCCAGATTGGTCGCCAGCACCCGCAGGGGCCGCTGGAGGTGGTCGAACTCGCCCCCCGAGAAATAGGCGCCCCGGGCCAGGAGCCCCTGGAGGGTGTGCTGCATCTCCAAGCCGCTCCGGAGCCCCTGGGCCAGGGAGAGTCTGCCCTTGTGCCGCTCCACGGACAAGAAGGTGGCTTCCCGGTCCTCCTGCTCGACCAGGGTCTCCCCGGGGTTGCGCCACAAGGGTTCGAGGAAGGCCCGGGTCAGATCCAGACGGCCGAAGAGATCCTCGATCTCCCGCCCAGAGAAACCGCTGGCGTAGAGCGAGCCCACCAGGGCGCCGGCGCTAGTGCCCGTGACGCTGTCCAGGGGGAAACCCACTTCCTCGAGGCGCTGGAGGATGCCGATGTGGGCCAGGCCCCGGGCTCCGCCGCCACTCAGGGCCAGGGCCACCCGGGGCATGCCGGGGATGCCCACCCGGGGCGTGAACCGGAACACCATGTCCGGGGCCTGGGCCAGGACCTCGATCCGGCGGGGTTCGGACCGCTGGGCACCGGCAGCCTGGAGTGGCCCTTGGGCCCCCAGCAGGGCGGGCAGGAGCAGCGCCGCCAGGGCTCTGGTCATGCGAGCGCCGCTCGCTGCGCCTCCATCAGCGCCGCGCAGCCCCGGAGACCGAGGTCCATGAGGCCCAGGGCCTCCAAGCGGCTGAAGGAGCGTCCTTCGCCCGTGCCCTGAAGCTCCACCAGTTCCAGCTCTCCACCCGCCGTCAGGCGGGCGGAGACCAGGTTGCAATCAACTGCAGCGCGGTGGTCCTCCTCATATTCCAGATCCAGCACCAGGCCCCGGCGGCCTTCGCCCGATTCCACGATCCCCGCGCTCACCGCCGCCACCTGGCGCACCAGGGCGGCGGACAGGCCCTGGGAACGCAGGGCCAGGGCCACGGCCACCCAGGCGCCGGTGATGGCCGCGCAGCGGGTGCCGCCATCGGCATTGAGCACGTCGCAGTCCACCGCCAGGGTGCGTTCGCCCAGGGCGGCCAGGTCCACGGCCTGCCGGAGGCTGCGGCCGATGAGACGCTGGATCTCCACCGTGCGGCCCTGCTGCTTGCCCCGGGCGGCCTCCCGGTCGGAGCGGGTATGGGTGGCCGCGGGCAGCATGCCGTACTCAGCCGTCAACCAGCCCGAACCCCGCCCCTTCATCCAGCCCGGCACCTTCTCCTCCAGGCTGGCGGCACACATGACATGGGTCCGGCCCAGCTTCACCAGGCAGGAGCCGGCGGCGTGCAGTTGCACGCCTTTCTCCAGGCTCAGGGCACGCAATTCCTCGGCTTGGCGCATCAGCAGCCGCCCTTCCACTCGATCTTATCCACCCGCCCCTGGTGCCGGCCCCCTTCAAAAGGTGTTTCCAGGAACGTTTTAAGGTAGGATTCTGCCTGGAGCGGATCCGTCAGCCGCTGGCCGAAAGCGATGGCGTTTGCGTCATTGTGCTGCCGGGCCAGTGCTGCGTGCTCGGGGGAGGTCACCAGCGCGCAGCGGATGCCGGCATGGCGGTTGGCCGCGATGCTGATGCCGATGCCAGATCCGCAGACCAGCACCAGGCGCTCCCATTGATTCATGCCTACCGCCGCCCGGTGCGCGAAATCCGGGTAATCCACCGAGGCCATTCCATCCGTGCCGAAATCCACCACCTCGTGTCCCTGCTCAAGCGCCCAGGCCTTGAGCCGTTCCTTCAGGTCGAACCCCGCATGATCGCTTGCGAATCCGAGCTTCATCGTTCAGCCCCCTGCCTTGCATCCTACCGCCAAGCGATGGCCCTCTTCTCATGTTGAATCCCTTCCTCCAGTACCGGCCCCAGGACCGGGGCTTCCTCCTCTGCATGCCCGAGGCGGTGGAGCCGGCCGAGTGGGTGCGGGCCCTCCGTTCCTTGCCGGGCGAGCTGCAGGGCCGGGAGCGCCTGACCCCGGCCAAGGCCCAGATCTTCCTGGCGGATGGCTCCCTGGTGGAGATGCACGCGGTGCCTCTGCGCTGGCAGCGGGCCTACCCCTGGTTGTCCTCCCTGGCCCTGCGCCCTGGGAACGCCGGGCCCACCCTCCGCTACTGGGCCATGGCCCTGCGCCTCCTGCAATCGCTGGTCGTCCGCGGCGCCATGCTGCCCCAGCTGGATACCCGGGGGAACCCCTGGAAGGCCCGCTGGGGCATCAGCCTCACCAGCCCCTCGGATCGTTCGGTCCTGCGCCAGCTGGCCGAAGCCATGCCACCCGCCTCGGTGGCCTTCCCGGAAACCGATACCTGGGCCTTCACCAAGACCCTGGGCTTGGGCGAGCTGGACGCCTTCGACATCGAGGACGACCTCGCCATGCCTCCGGCGGCGGACGCCGTGTTGACCGCCTTCCTGGAAGACGGCGCTGACTTCATCATGCGCTTCGTGTCCGGCGGTCTGCGGGCCGGGGACGATCCCCGCCTGGGCCTCATCCATCGGCTGCGGGGCCACAAGCGGGACCGGCTGCCCTGGGATGAGCGCATCATGGTGGCCCTCTCCCACCAGCTGCCGGAGTTCCCCACCACGGGCATCACGGAACGCACCCTGGGCGAGCAGCTGGCCCAGTGGAGCGAGGGCGCGCGCCCCCAGTGGCTGCGGCCCAGTCTGCGCCTCGAAGCCCCCGACGTGCCCACCATCACCCAGGCCGTACAGGACGCGGACCGGATGGCAGAGGAAGGCTGGATCCTCAAGGTGGGCCTGGAGACCGAAGCTGGCGCCGATATCGGCGTGGCCAAGCTCTGGGAGCCTTCCACCGAGTCCGAAGTCCTGCAGGCCCGTCAGGTCCTGCTGCGGGGGCTGGCCCGTGCGGTGCCGTTCTTCCCGGCCCTGGAGCGGGCCCTATCGGGCCAGAAGCCCGAAGACCTGGTGCTGCGCCCCACGGAAGCCTGGGAGTTCCTCACCCGGGGGGCCGCCCAGCTGAAGGAGGCCGGCTTCCTCGTCCAAATTCCCGAAGGGCTGGCCGACTTCGGCGGCGCCAAGCGACTCCGCGCCAAGGTCCGTCTGGGCGCCCGCAACGTGCTGGATTCGGCGCCCATGGCCCAGGCTGGCCTGGAGGGCAGCGTCAGCGCCGACTGGTCGCTCATGCTGGGCGACGACACCCTGAGCATGGAGGACTTCGCCCAGATGGCGAGCCTCAAGCACCCCCTGGTGGCCTGGAAGGGCAAGTGGGTGGCTCTGGATCCCGAAACCCTCAAGCAGATCTCCACGGTCATCCAGGCCAGCCGCGGCGCGGGTTTCGAAAGCATGACCAAGGGCGAAGCCCTGGCGGCAGCCCTCACGGGCACGGCCCGCATCCCCGGCGTGAACGAGGCCATCGAAGTGGAAGTGGCCGGGGATTTCGGCGCGGCCCTGGAGGATCTCAAGATCCTGCCGGACAAGCCCATCACCCAGCCCGCCAGCTTCCAGGGCCAACTGCGTCCCTACCAGCTGCGGGGTCTCGCCTGGCTGGAGGGCTTGTCCCGCCATGGTCTCGGCGGCATCCTCGCCGACGACATGGGCCTGGGTAAGACCATCGAGGTGTTGGCGCTGCTGCTGCACCGCCAGATCCAGAACCCGGAGTTCGGGCCCGCCACGCTGCTGGTCTGCCCCACGTCGCTGCTGGGCAACTGGGAACGGGAGCTGGCCAAGTTTGCGCCCAGCCTGCCCGTCTTCGTGCACCACGGCAACAACCGGGACCGCCTGCCCAACACCTTCAAGCCCCACACCCTGGTGCTCACCACCTACGGGGTCGTGCGCCGGGAGGAGGATACCTTTGCGAGCCGCCCCTGGGGGGGCGTGGTCGTGGATGAGGCCCAGGCCATCAAGAACGCCAGCTCCGCCCAGGCCAAGGCCATCCGGAAACTGCACGGCGCCTTCCGCCTGGCGCTCACGGGCACGCCCATCGAGAACCGCCTCACGGAACTCTGGGCCATCATGAGCGCCGGACTGCCGGGCTACCTCGGCAGCGAATCCCACTTCAAGGAACGCTTCGCCAACCCCATCGAAAAGTACCGCGATCCAGACGCCGCCAACGAGCTGCGCCAGCGCATCGGCCCCTTCATCCTGCGCCGCCTCAAGAGCGACAAGACCATCATCCAGGATCTGCCCGAGAAGCACGAGATGAAGGTCTACACCACGCTAAGCCGGGAGCAGGCCGAGCTCTACCAGTTCCGCGTCGAGAAGATGGACGAGGAGCTGGACGTCGCCACGGGCATCGAGCGCCGGGGCCGCATCCTGGCCCTGCTCACCCACCTCAAGCAGATCTGCAACCACCCGAGCCAGTTCCTCAAGGCCCAGGGCCCGTACCGCGGCCGCAGCGGTAAGTTGGACCGCCTCACGGAAATGCTCGAGGAAGTGGTCGAGGCCGGCGAGCGGGCCATCGTCTTCACCCAGTTCAAGGAAATGGGCGACCGGTTGCAGATCCACCTGCAGGAGGCCCTGGGTTTCGAACCCCCCTTCCTCCACGGGGGCACCACCCGGGACCATCGGGACGAAATGGTCCGCACCTTCCAGGAGGATCCGGATTCGCCGCCCGTGCTGCTGCTCAGCCTCAAGGCTGGCGGCGTGGGCCTGAACCTCACCGCCGCCACCCACGTCTTCCACTTCGACCGCTGGTGGAATCCGGCCGTGGAGGACCAGGCCACGGACCGCACCTACCGCATCGGCCAGACCAAGAACGTGCAGGTCCACAAGCTGGTCACCATCGGCACCCTGGAAGAGAAGATCGACGCCCTGCTGGAATCCAAGCGCGATCTGGCAGACCGCGTGGTGGGCAGCGGCGAAGGCTGGCTCACGGAGCTCGATGACGACGCCCTCCGCCGCCTGGTGGCCCTGGATCCTGATGCCGAATTGCTGGATCCGGAGGAAGGCAACGGCGACGAGCCCGCGCCCAAGCCCGGTCCGAAACTGGGCCGCCGGAAGGAGGTGGCCTCATGATCAGCCACACCGACCGCTTCGGCGCCACCTGGTGGGGCCGCCTCTGGATCAACGGCCTCGAAAAGCTCGGGGACGACTACGAGAACCGCCTGCCCCGTGGCAAGAAGTACGCGGAGGATGGCCACGTCTCTCACTTCGGCGTGCAGCCCGGCGAGATTCAGGCCCGGGTCCACGGCCGCAAGACCTACAACGTGACCCTAGGCTTGCCCGCACTCACTGCCGCCCAGTGGGAAAAGGCCCTCGACCGCATCGCCCTCGAGAGCCGCTTCGTGGCCTCGCTGTTGGCGGGCGAGATGCCACAGGGGCTGGACGAGACCTTCCGCGAAGCGGGCGCCAGCCTGTACCCACGCGTGCCGAAGGAACTGCAGACTCACTGCGATTGCCCGGACTGGGCCAATCCCTGCAAGCATGTGGCGGCCGTCTGCTATGTGATGGCGGAGGCTCTCGATCGCGATCCCTGGCTGCTCTTCGATCTGCGAGGCAAGAGCCGCGAGGAAGTGCTCAAGGCCCTGCAGTCGGCCCTGGATGCCGCCGCCGTGGCGGCCCCGAAGAAACGCGGACGGCCGCCCAAAAAGCAGCAGACTGTGGCGGACCTGCTGCGGCAGGAACAGCCCGAACCCGAACCCTGGCGGCACCTGCCCGAGGAGGCCTACGACGCCCTGCCCATGCCCCTGCCCGAGATCGGCATCCCCCGGGTCATCCCGCCAGATCCCTCGGTGTTCACCCAGCTGGGCCCCCTGCCCCACGCCCGCATCGAGACCAGCCTCTGCCTGGCGGCCCTCATGCACCGCACCGCCCAGTGGGTGCAGCAGCAAATCGAGGACGGCCCCCACCGCCTGGACGATGAAGACGGGGAAGGCGAACCCGAGCAGCCCGCTTCCCCCTTCGACGCCCCCCTGCAGCCCGCCCCCAAATCCAACCGTAACTGGCGTCACAAGAAGCGGCGCTGGGGCAAAAAGAGCTGACAATAGTTCCCGCTTCAGGAGTCCCCATGCGCACCATTTCCACCCCGAACGCCCCCGCCGCCATCGGCCCCTACAGCCAGGCCCAGATCTCGGGCAACCACCTCTACACCTCGGGCCAGATCCCCCTCGTGCCCGAAACCATGGAGATGGTGACGGGCCCCATCGAGGCCCAGGCCGAGCGGGTGCTGCAGAATCTTGGCGCCGTCCTCGCCGCCGCCAACACCGGCTGGGACCGGGTGGTGAAGACCACCGTCTTCCTCACCGATATGGCCGACTTCGCCGCCTTCAACGCCGTATACGAAAAGGCCCTGGGCGGCGCCAAGCCCGCGCGCAGCACCGTGGCCGTGGCCGCCCTGCCCCGCGGCGCGAAAGTCGAAATCGAGCTGATCGCGGAAGTGTAAAGCTGGTCGCGGAAGACGCGGAATCCCACGGAAGACACGGAAGACACGGAAAAGGAAAGCCGGAATTCTTGCTTCCGTGCTTTCTGTGCATCTTCTGCGCTTTCCGCGACCAGCTTCCTTAGCCTAGCCCCAGCCTCGCCTTGACCCCCGGCGCCGCACCGCGACTCACCTCCACTTCGATGCCGCCGGCCAGCCGCACCAGCAGCCGACCAGAATCACCGGCTTTCACGCCCACCACAGCCTCGGGGCGAATGAGCAGGTGGCGGTGGCCGCGAACCACGCGCTCACCCAGGATCGCCTCCGCTTCAGCCAGCGTCTTCCAGGTGGTGCGCAGGCGCTCGCCGGCGAAGGCCCATACGGCCTCGTCCTCGAAGAGGAAGTGCGTGGTCTTGGCCATGTCCACCAGCACCACCCCCTCTCCCGCCTTCACGGGAAAACGGAATGGTCCCGAAGGTCGAGTACCCGCGCCGCGCCCGGCACAGAGTTCGGCTCCGGCCCGCAGGCGCTGGAGGGTGGCCGCCAAGCGTTCGGCGGTCACGGGCTTGAGCAGGTAGTCCGTGGCGGCTTGCTCGAAGGCTTTCACGGCGTGCTCGGCGTAGGCCGTCACGAACACCACCGGAAAGGGCCGCGGCAGGTCCGCCACCACATCCAGGCCCGTGTGGCCCGGCATCTGGATATCTAGGAAGAGGGCGTCCACGGCCTCGCCCTGACCCAGCCAGTCCAGCACGGCCGGACCATCCTCCAGCTCGGCCACCACCTCGCAGCCCGCTTCGCGCAGCAGCCGCGCCAGGCGACGACGGTTGAAGGGTTCGTCCTCGGCCACCAGAACACGCAAGGCCTGGCTCATGCGGGCACCGCCAGGCGCAGCTCGGCCACCGTCCAGTCGCCCTCGCGCCGCAGGTCCAGCGCACCCGGTGGCGCGCCCAGCAGGCTGAGCCGCTCCCGCAGATTGCTCAGGCCCAGGCCCTGGCCCTCAATCTTGGTGGGGGCCGGGCCCGTGTTGGCGACGCGAACGCAGAGGTCCGCGCCTTCGCGGCTCACTTGCACCCGCAGCTCGCCGCCACCCACCGCCAGAGAGACCCCGTGTTTCAGCGCGTTCTCCACCAGGGGCTGGATCATGAGGGGCGGGATCTCCAGCCCATCCAGGGACAGGGGCCAATCCCAGCTCTCACGCAGCCGTGGACCCAGGCGCAGCCGCTCCAGGGCCAGGTGCAGCTCCACCAGGCGACGCTCCTCGCCCAGGGGGGCCTTCAACCGCGAACCCTGTGCCAGCAGGGCTCGCAGCAGATCCGCCAGGTTCACGAGGGCGGCCTCGGCAGCCACCGGATTCTCCCGCACCAGCTCAGTGAGCCCACTGATGGCGTTGAAGAGCACATGGGGATTCATCTGCCCCTGGAGGACCCGCGCCTGGGCCAGGTCCGCGGCCCGGCGGGCGGCCACCTCCTGCAGCTCGGCCCGCTCTCGATCCGCCAGGATCCAACCCAGCAGCAGGCCGAAGGACAGGTGCGCCACGCCCAGGATCCAGAGCCTAGGATGGATCGGAATGAGCCGGGTCTCCTCCCGGTGGAGACCCATGCCCCGGTGGGGCCCGCCCCGCTCGGCCATGCCCGGGCCCATCCCCGGTCCCATGCCCCGACCGGGCGGCGGCCCCCCGGCTGCACCCAGAAGCAGCAGCACAGCCAGGGTGAGGGCCGCCATCCAAGGCAGGGCCTGGGCCGCGCCGCGCAGCGGACTGGCCATGGGGGCGTCCTCGCCGGTCCACTGCCAGGGCAGGGGCGCCAGCACCAGGAAGAGGGTCACCCAGAGCGAGGGCGTGAGGAGCTCGATGAACCCCGGCTCGGGCAGCCCCATCAGGAGCCGGGTGCCGTTCCACACCAGGCCGAACAGCAGTGCGGCGCCCCAGGTCCGGGGGCGCCGCGTCCGCTGCCAGGTGGCTTGAAGAACCGCTGATGCGCGCATGGTGTTTCAGGATAGCGGGGTCCGCGTCCTCAGGACGGCTTCACCAGAGGGCCCTCAGGTTGCATGCCGGGATGGCCGGCACCGAAACCGCGTCCGGGGCCCCTGCCCCGTCTGCCGTGGGGCCCCATCCCCATGCCGAGCTTCTCGAACTGGGCCTTCTGTTCCGATGTGAGCAGGGGCAGGATTTCCTGCCGCACGGCGCGGTGTTCGAGCATCAGGTCGAACTGGGCCGTGGCGACCTTGTCATGCAGGGCCTTCAGCGTGTTGGCATCCGCGGTCGTGCTGGCCATGGCCTCATGCATGGCCTTCCGGGCCGAATCCGCGACCTCCCGCTTGGCCTGGACGCTGGCCTGGTGCTTGTCGTGGATGGCCTTCACCTGGGTCTGCTGGGCCTCGGTGAGGTTCAGGCCCCGGAGCCCGCGGCCACCTCCGGGTCCAAAGCCAGGACCCTGAGCGAACAGGGAGGTGCCAAGGGCCGTGAGGGCGAGGGCGAGGGCGGCGAATCGAAGGGGATGGGTGCTCATGGGAAGCTCCTGTGGCTGGGGCGGGTCATCCGTCCACACCAGGAGATGCGCTTCGGGGCGCCAAGGTGGAGCCGTCGCCACGAAATGCAGCTCCGAGGTACCCAATGACAGAATCCGGGGGTCGAACGGGGCCTACTCGCCCTCTTCCGTCTCCCCGATATCCTCTTCGATGCCCTCCCAGCGGCGGCGGGCCTGGTAGGCGGGGTCGCCCAGCTTGGCCAGGAAGTCCGTCATGCGGGGGCCCCAACTGGAGGCGGCCACGCAGCCCTCCGGCACATGGGGCAGCAGGTCCGCCGGGGCTTCCTCCAGGCAGAGCTGGGTGAGGGTGAGGGCCTGACGATAGCTTTCCCCCACCGGCGTGAGGTTGGCCGCCAGGGTCTCCAGGAGCCCGGTCAGGGGGGCCTCCTCGGCCAGGGTCGCGACCTCCGCTTCCAGCACTTCCACGGTCTTCAACCGGGCCGTGATCAGCTTCAGGTGCAAACGCTCCAGCTCCCGGCGGGGAGCCCCCTTGGCCAGGGCATGGGCCGCGTCCTCCAGGTGGGGATGAAGTTTCCGGAACAGCAGGGAGAGGGCGGTCTCTGCGGGGGTCATGGATGGTGCTTCGGTCATGCTTCCAGTCTACCTGTTGGCTGGAGGGTGGAGGCCTCCTCCCTATTGGAGAACAGAGCCGCCGGCCTCAGCATAGAATCGGGAGTTCTCCATGACCGCTGCGAACCTGCTGGACCTGACCACCCTCCAGAACCTGGTGGACCTGGATGACGGCGGCCACGGACTCCTGTCCGAAATGATCGAGATCTTCCGGGAGGACACGCCCCGTCGCGTCCGGGACATCCTGGCGGCCGCTGGAGAGGGGGACGCGGAGGAGCTTTCCCGGACGGCCCATGCCCTCAAGGGTGGGGCGGGTGCCCTGGGCGCCGAGGCCCTGCGCCACCTGGCCTCCGACCTGGAGTCCCTGGGCCGCAGTGGCTCGGCGGCGGCGGGCGCGGATCTGTCGGAGCGGCTGCATGCGACTTTCAAGGACACCCTGGCGGCGCTGGAGGCCTACATCGCGAAGCTCGACAGGGCCTAGGAGCCTGGCCAAGTAATTGGAATGCCCCGCGCGAGTGGCGCCGCGCGGCGTCAGCGCCCTTGGCTCGGGCCTGTGGCCCTCGGGGCTATGCCCCCGCCATCGGCTTCGCCGATGCGGCCCTATCCGCTTTGCGGATGGTGAACGATGCCACCACATCGCCCTGCGGGCCCGGTTCCGCGCTCCG
>JANYLR010000113.1 GCA_025363715.1 Holophagaceae bacterium
GGCGGCACGCGCCCGCCTGTTCGATGCGGTAGGTCGGCGCATTCTCACGCTGACCGGCGCAATCCCAAGCATACCCACGCCCGTCCAAACGCCGTCCGAAATCGTAGCGGATCCAGACGCCTACTGTTCCGCCGCTCCTCCGGCCCCGGACTACCAGGCCCCGCCGCCGCCCCTGCCATCCCCGTGGGAGAGGTTTCGCCACCTGGGCGATACCATGATCCGCTGGGGCGGCATCCTCTTCGCCTGCGCCGGCACGCTGGCGCTGGTCGGTTGGATCGCCGGCAAGCTGGGCTGGGCCGGCATCATCTGGTCCATCGTCGGTTCCCCGGTCACCTCGGGCATCGCCCGCCTGGCGGCCTCGCTCGGCGGCGGGTCGGCGCTCATGGGAACCGGCGTGGTGTGGGCGACCACCTACTGGTGGGCCATCGTCCTGGCGGCGCTCCTGGCCCTGGCCTGGGCAGCGATCACTCACCGCAAGGACCTCGCCAAGATACTGGCCCGGTTCAAAGCCTGGAGGTCCAAGCCGTGAGCCGCTTTGACGACATGGTGGCGGCCGATCTTGGCCTCCTGATCGAGGACGGCAGCGACCTCGGGGTGGACGGCCAGTTCCTGGCTGCCGAAACCCCGGGCACCACCGTGGATATTCGCCTAGTTTTCGGTGATCCCAGCGACGGCCTCCAGGCCATGCCCGAGGGCGTGGCCGACAACACCGCGGCCCCGGCAACGACGCGCGCCTCGGTCATCGTGGAAGCAATCGGTCGGCCGCCCCAGGCCGGCGATACCGTACGTATCACCACCGGAGCCATGGCCGGCGATTGGTCCGTCGTCGCGGTGGCCCTCGACCAAGGCGACGGTGCCAACATGTCCCTACGCCAGGATCGCAGCTTCGCCTCCGGCCGGGTGGGCGGACGATGACGGTCACCGCCGACAGCTACGAGTCCAAGTCTATCGAGTTGGCCATCGCCATGCTGGCGGGATCGGCCACGTTTCGCGCGCTGGTCGGCGTCATGACCACCGACGAGGCTAAGGCATTCATCATCGAAACCTACGGCGGAAACCCTGGCCAGACTGCCGGCCGGATGGGCAAGGCCATGGCCACAACTGGAACGATGATCGACCTGGCCACGCAGCCGCACGCGCTGGTGGGCCTGGGAGTCGAACCGGGCGGCGGCGTCTCCACCCAGGTCGGTGGGGTCGGCTACTACGACTACGAGTTCGCCATCGGTGTGCGCCTGGTCATGCCGCGCGCCATGCAGGACAACACTCCGGCCGAGGCCTCGCGCCTGGCCTGGAACCGTACCGGCCTCATCCGCTCCGAGATGCTGGCCCAGGTCGGCGGAACCAACGCCCTGGCCGACGCCGAGATAGAGTCAGCCGGCCTGTTCCTGGACGAAGAGGGCGCGCACCGTGACCACGTCATCACTCAGCTCACCGTAACCGCCCGAGGCTAAACCATGTCCCGCTTCGCCATTCAGCAGGTCCGCTTCAACAACACGCTCTATCCGGGCATCAGCGGTTGGAATGTCAGCCCCGGACTGGACATAAACTCGGACCAGTTGGACGGCGCCGTCCACGAGACGGCGCACCATGTGATGGAGACGGCGCCCACCGCCGAGATGACCACCCGCAACCTGGAATTCATCACCAGCCTTGACGGCTCCGCCGATGTCTGGCTTAAGGCCTTCGACGGCACCAACGGCCTGGAGCTGATCGGCGGCCGGGCCAACAGCCTGATGCCGGGCTACGTCGGCACCTCCACTAACATTTCACGCAAGGGAACGCGCGGCATCCTCCTGGGCACCGGCCTGCGCTGGTCTAAGAAGGGCAAGGCTGAACTTAGCCTAAAGGCCATGTTCACCTCGGTAGACGGCACCACCGCGGCCCTCGCCGCCGCCGCGAACATCGCCCTGCCGGCCCTGCCCGTAACGGACTTCGGCTACAAGCTCACCGCGCTCACCATGAACGGCAGCAGCATCCCGTCGGTAGATTCTCTGGACATCACCTGCGACCCCAAGGCGGAGTTTGAATATCAGGCCGGGCTTCCTGAGCCGGTGGACGTGCTGATGGCCGGCGTCACTGGCGCGGCCATGTGGCGACTCAGCGCCAACATCGGAGACGCCGACCTGGGTGCCGGCAGCGGCGCCGTGGCGGCCGTCTTCACCCGCCTCGCCAACGGCGGCGGCCTGGGCGCGAACACCCTGACCGTCACCTTCAACAGCAACTACAGCACTGAGGAGGGCGTCAGCGGCCAGGCCGGCAGCGCGATCGGCCGCCAACTCATCGTTCGCCCCCGCATGAACGGCGCCACCCGACCCGTCACCTGGGCTGTGGTCTGATGCGTCCGATCCGATGGTATTGCCCTCCGGGTGTCGCCAGGCCCCGGCACGCCGTGGTCCCAGGCATCTGCCAGTGCCTGCCCACCGGCGGCCCGCCCGGGGCGGTGCCCGGCGGCACCTGCTACGGTGGAGCCATCGAACCGGACGAGGGACCCGGATGGACACATCACCACGATGGCCACTGGTTCAACCTCACCGGATCGGCCCCGGCCCTGCTCATCCGCCTGGATACCAACCCGCGCCTCGTGCGGTGGGTTGAGGTCGCCGGCGCTGACCCCGCGCATCTCTGGCGCGTGCCGGTGCTCATGGAGCCGACCTATGGGGAGGATGGCGAGACGCCCGTACTCTTCACCTCGGCCTTGGACCGTCTGTGGACCGGCACCGCGTGGGACACCCCGTCCGAGATACATGATCTCCAGCGCCGCCTGATGATGGTGTGCCACGCCCTGGGCACCGACAGCGCAGCCCTGTCCAGCGAGGATGCCGTTCGGGCCGCCCTCGATGTCCTGCTCCAGGGCCACGAGTTCGACCCGCACGAGGTGGTCCGCTCCAGCTGGATCTCCGAGGTCCTCGTCGTCCGCACCCTGGTAGCCGCCTGCGGACTGGAACTGCGCTCATGAACCTCCAGGGCGCCAGCGCCGGCATCCAGGAGCTGCGCCGCATCGAGGGGATGATCCGCTCCGACATCTGGAGCCGCTATGTGGCCAAGGCCCAGCGCCAGGCCTTGGTGTGGTGGCAACATCGTACCGTCCCGCCCGGCGTGAAGGCTCGCTTCACCGTCGCTGGCGTGGCCTTTTACGGCTTCGGCCGCCGCGCCCGCAAGCCCTACAGTCTGCCGCCCTACTACAAGCACACCGGTGCCCTGGAGCGGGCCATCCTCGCCCGCCGGCCCACAACGTCGAGAGCTACCGGCCAGGTCGTGTCCCGCCTCGCTTTCGGCGGCGGCACACTCAATTTCATGAATACCACCAGCCGGCCCGACATGCGTGGTGTCACCGGTTGGACGGTCAAGTCCCGCACCATCTCCGAACACTTCACCGTTCCCAGCTACACCCGATCCGGGCGACGTGGCTCCTCCACCACGGTCACCGTGTCGGGCTATTCGATGACCCGCCAGCGTACCGTCAGCCGCGGCACGCCCATCCGGGGCGGGGACACCTTCGCCGCCACCTTCGGACGCTTCACCAAGGACCGCCCGATCCTGGAGGCGCGTGTAGCGGTCGAGCTGCGCAACCTCGTCAACCGAGCAGCTTACACCAAGTCGGGCGACCTGCGCGCCGCCCTGCTCCGGCCTCTTCAGGAGAGCGCAGCATGAGCGGCGGAAGCTTTGACGCGATCATCACCAACGGCATGGCCTCGATTCGCACCGCTTCCGAGGCTGCCGGCCGCGGCGTTGGTGGCCTGCGCTCGGGCATGGAGCAGCTCGGCACAACCGGGTCCAAGGAGTTCAAGCGCATCGGAGAGGCCATCTCCAAGATGGGCGGTCCGATATCGGAGATGGGCGGCAAGTTCTTTGGCGCCATGGGCATGGAGGGAGGACTCGGGCGCCTCGCCGTCGCCGCGGCTGTGGCTGGAATCGCCTTCAAAGCGATCGGATCGGCCATGGACGCCAGCAAGGCCAGGACCGAGGCCCTGATCGCCGCAACCGGCAAGCTGGAAGACGCCTACCGCA
>JANYLR010000118.1 GCA_025363715.1 Holophagaceae bacterium
CCACGGCCCAGATGCGGCGGGCCACGCGGCCGATGACGCTGTACTCGGCATCAAGACCGTTGCTGAAAAAGAAGCTCAGATTCGGGGCAAAGTCGTCAATGTGCATGCCACGGGATAGATAGTACTCGACGAAGGTGAAACCGTTGGCCAAGGTGAAGGCCAGTTGGCTGATGGGGTTCGCGCCGGCCTCAGCGATGTGATAGCCGCTGATGCTTACCGAGTAGAAGTTGCGGACCTTCTCTTTGATGAAGGTGGCCTGGATATCACCCATGACCTTGAGGCTGAACTCGGTGCTGAAGATGCATGTGTTCTGGGCCTGATCCTCCTTGAGGATGTCCGCCTGCACCGTGCCACGCACGGTCTGCAAAGCCTCGGTGCGCAGCTTGGCGTAGACCTCCGGTGGCAGTAGCTCATCCGAGGTCACGCCCAGCAGGGCGAGACCCAGCCCATCGTTACCATCGGGCAGGCCTCCCTCATAGCGGGGCCGGACCAGGCCCTTGGCCGCGTACAGGGCCTCGATCTTCGCCTGGGCGGCCTCCATCTGGCCATGCGACCTCAGCCACTGCTCGGCCCGCTGGTCGATGGCGGCATTGAGGAAGAAGGCCAGCATGGTGGGCGCAGGACCATTGATGGTCATGCTCACGCTGGTGGTGGGGCAGACCAGGTCGAAGCCTGAGTAGAGCTTCTTGGCATCATCCACGGTGCAGACGGACACGCCGCTGTTCCCGACCTTGCCGTAGATATCGGGGCGGATGTGGGGATCTTCGCCATAGAGCGTGACGCTATCGAAGGCGGTGCTGAGACGCACGGCGGGCTGGCCCTGGCTCACGTAGTGGAAGCGCTTGTTGGTGCGCTCCGGCGTGCCCTCGCCGGCAAACATGCGCGTGGGATCCTCGCCCACCCGCTTGTACTCGAAGACACCGGCCGTGAAGGGGAAGCGGCCCGGCAGGTTCTCCAGCAGCTGCCAGCGCAGCACCTCGCCCCAGCCCGTGTAGGCGGGCAGGGCCACCTTCGGCACCATGGAGCCGCTGAGGGACACGGTGTAGTTGGCCGTCCGGATCTCCCGGCCCCGCACCACATAGACATTCTCGGGCTCGGTGTAGCTGCGCTTCAGCTCGGACCAATCGTGGATGAGCTGGCGGCTTTCCTTGTGGAGCTCCCCCAGGTGTTCCTGGTAGCGCTGCCGAAGGACGAGGATGGCGGTGCCCTGGTCGCCCTCGCCGGGCTCGGTGAGATGAGCGGCATCATAGAAGGCCCCGGCCGGCGGCACCTTGTCCCCCAGGGCCCGCATGCTGATCCAGAGGGAGTGGGCCAGCTCCGCGGTCTCGGCCTGGTGGCGGGCCCAGGCCTTGTAGCCCTGGATGGCATCGGCGATTTCCGCGAGGTAGCGCACCCGTTCAGGCGGGATGATGGCGGCGCGCCGGGGGCTTCCCGCGGCAGCCTCGAGCCTTGGTGTCCAGTCCAGGCTGCACTTGCCCACGATGGCCTTGACCAGGTTCACGAAGAGCCAGTTGGTGGCTGGGTCGTTGAACTGGCTGGCGCAGGTGGCGTAGACCGGCATGTCATCGGCCGCCTCGTCGAAGCGCCGGTGGGCCCGCTGGTACTGCTTGCGCACGTCCATGAGCGCATCCTCGGCACCCCGCTTGTCAGCCTTGTTGAGCACAACGATATCCGCGAAATCCAGCATATCGATCTTCTCAAGCTGGCTGGCGGCGCCATATTCCGGCGTCATCACGTACATGGACAAGTCCGCCAGGTCCGCGATCTCGCTATCGCTCTGGCCAATGCCCGCGGTCTCCACGATCACCAGGTCGAAGCCCTCGGCCTTGGCGGCGGCGATGCTGGCCACCAGGGCTTCGCTGGTGGCGCGGTGGGCAGCGCTGCGGGTGGCCAGACTCCGCATGAAGACCCGGTCCCGCAGCTCGGGATGGTAGAGCGCGTTCATGCGGATGCGGTCGCCCAGCAGGGCGCCGCCAGTCTTGCGCTTGGTGGGATCCACGCTCAGAACCGCTACGCGCTTCTGAGGGAAATCGACAAGGAAGCGGCGGAGGAGCTCATCGATCAAGGATGATTTCCCCGCACCACCCGTACCGGTGATGCCGAGGACTGGTACTTTCCTGACCTGCTGTTCAACCTTAACCGCGCCTCCGCCTGACGCACGCCCCGCATGGGGCGTGCTCCCGCTCGCTTCGCTCGCGGGCTCGAAGCCTCTCAGCTCAATCTCGGTGATCTTCCGGGCCAAGGGGAGCGCCGCGGGCATGGCACGCGGATCGAAATCGCAGCGCTCGACCATCTCGTCGATCATGCCTTGCAAACCCATCTGGCGGCCATCTTCGGGGCTGAAGATCCGGGCCACGCCGTAATCTTCGAGTTCCTGGATCTCCTCGGGCGAGATGACGCCGCCGCCGCCGCCGAAGATCTGGATGTGCCCGGCGCCGTGCTCCCGGAGCAGGTTCACCATGTACTTGAAGTACTCCACGTGGCCACCCTGGTAGCTGGAGATGGCGATGCCCTGGGCATCCTCCTGGAGGGCGGTCTCGACAATGTCCTGCACCGAGCGGTTATGGCCCAGGTGGATCACCTCGCAGCCGCTAGCCTGGAGGATGCGCCGCATGATATTGATGCTGGCATCATGGCCATCGAAGAGGCTGGCGGCGGTGATGAACCGCACCTTGTGCCGTGGCGTGTGGCCTTCGATCGCGTGGTCGGCGGTTCCTGGCAGGGCAACGGTGGACATAGAACCCCCATTCAGGCGAAAGGTCAGTCTACCGAGGCCCTGGACCCATCCGAAGGGTTGGTTTCCAGACCGGGCGTCGCTGACCGTCAGGTCAGTTATCCTCCAACAGGCCGATGGGGAACTGGTCCTCCATCAAGGTCTGCCGCTCCTTTGCGTGCTGCATGAGCGCATTCCACTTGGGCAGGCCCCGCAGGGACTCCAGCATGGGGCTCCGCTCGTACCAGGCCGTGCAACCGAAGCCCCGGGCGAAGGCCCGGCTGGCCATCTCCATGGCGCTGGCCCGATCGCCCATGAGGGCATAGGCCTCTGCCAGGCGGATGGTGAATTCCCCATCGGGTTCCCGCATGCCGATCCGTTCCTGCTCGTACTCCCGGAGCTTGGTCCAGGCTTCGTCCTTCCGGCCATCCAGGATCAGCACGAAGATCTCGCTCAGGCGCAGGATGTTCGGATAGCCCCGGGACTGGTTGACGGCGGCCTGAAATTCTTTCTGGGCAAGGGAGTGATCCCCCCGCACCAGGGCGAGGTAGCCCCGGTAGAAGGGCAGCACCCCCGAGGCGCTCCGCAGGTGCCCCGGCTGTTCCTGGAGGCTGATCTCGAATTTCTTGATCTCACCGGTGTACAGGCAGGTGAGGTCCACGGCCTGCGGTTGCAACCGGGAGAAGGCCAGCGCATCCCTGATGTCCATGGCTCGCCGGGCCAGGGGCAGCAACCCGGCGCCGCGGGCCGCGTAGGCGACCCCGGTCAGGAGGGTCGGGTTGTGCGGCTGGCGGCGCCGGGTCCGAAGCAGCAGATCCAAGGCCTCCCTCTGGTTGCCGTTATCACTCTTCAGAAGAGATAACAGAAAGGTCCCCCGGGGATGGAAGGGGGCCAGGGCGAGTCCCCGCAGGAGGAGGGCCTCCGTATCGGCCTGTTCCTGGCGGAAGGTGGCCGGGTTGTTGAGCATCTCGCGGTAGCGGAGATTCCCGAGCAGAATCCAGGCGCTCGCGCAATCGGGCTCTTGGCGTGTGACCTGTTCCGTGAGCGCGATGCCTTCCTGCAGGTGCTGGTTCTGGAAGCGCCAGGCCCCGGCCCGCATCAGGTCCCAGAAGAGGCTGGGCTCCTTCGGCACGAGCTTTCCGGACGGGACCCGGGACGCCGTGCGAATGGGCTCCGGAAAGGTCTTCAGGAAGACCTTGAAGGCCAGGTCGGGCGGCAGGTCCCCTGCGCTGTGCACGGCCCAGGGCGACTCGCCGGCCTTGACCAGCTGCCTGCCCCAGGCAAACCGGTAGGAAAGGACCAGTTGATCGCCCTGCCGCCTGGACCGGGGTTGGATCAGCAGGGCGCGGGCCTGCCCCAGGAAGGGTGTCGGATCTGCCGGCAGCTCATCCAGATTGGTCACGGCGAAACCGCCCAGGTGCTCGAGATGGTCCTGGATCAGGCTGGAGATGGCTCGGCTCTCGCTGGCATCCAGTCCGCCATCGGCTTCGACCTTTGGGGCGATGATGACGATACGGAGCGGCGCCCGCACCCCCGCCCGGGCCAACAGCCAGGCCAGCCCGCTCCCGCCCCCCAGGAGGAGCAGAAAGGTCAGCCCCAGGTAGAGGCTTGAGCGAGGGGACCTGGAGGTCGGGATCGACATGGTCCTCCAGAGTAGGACCGCAACCGGGCTAGAGAGAAGGACAACTGGAACCAGGCTGGGTGAATCGGGAGTCGGCACTCGTGGGCCACCTTTGCCCCCATAATCTGCCAGGGAGATTCCATGATCCGTCTCGCCCTCTTCGCCCTGCTGGCCCTGACCTTGGCGGCCCAGACCCCAGCCAAGCCTGCCATCCCCACTGAAGACGCCACCATCCAGCGCTTCCGCGTCCACGCCAAGCCGCGCCCCGTCGCTGACCGCGCCCCGCTGACCGCCGAGGAGAAGAACACCATCCGGCGCTTCAAGGAGGCCAAACCGAGCGTGGTGTACATCTCGGCCTTCCTCCCCAACCCGGACCCCAACGGGCCACGCAAGATCCCCACAGGCAGTGGCACGGGTTTCATCTGGGACGAGTGGGGTCACGTCGTTACCAACCGCCATGTGATCAGCGCCGAGGTTGACGGGAAACTCTTCGCGGAAGTGACGGAGGTGGAGATCACCCTGGCCAATGGCAAGTCCTACAAGGGCCGAGTGATCGGAAAGAGCTTTGCCTATGACATCGCGGTGATCCAGGCCTTCGCCCCCCTTGAAACCATGCGCCCCATCCCGCTTGGCCAGAGGTCCAACCTTCAGGTGGGCCAGACGGTCCTGGCCATCGGCAACCCCTTCGGCCTTGAGCATTCTCTGACCAGGGGGGTCATCTCCGCCCTGGGCCGGGAGATCTCGACGGGCTACAACACCCGGACCACCAACTCCATCCAGACCGACGCCGCCATCAACCCCGGCAATTCCGGCGGCCCCCTCCTGGACACAAGTGGTCGGCTCATTGGCATGAACACCGCCATCGTCGCCACGCGGTCTGAAGGCTCAGTGGGCGTCGGCTTCGCCCTTCCCGTGGACACCCTGAACAACATTGTTCCAAGGCTCATCTCCAAGGGGCAGATCGAGGCGTTTCACATGGGTTTCACCACCCTGACCCCCTTCGAGGCTGAACAGGGCTTTGGCATCAAACGGGGCCTCGTGGTAACAGGCGTGGATGCGGATACGCCCGCAGCAAGGGCCGGCCTCAGGCCCCTCCAGGTCGATACAACCGGTCAGCTCATAGCCATGGGTGACATCCTGCTGGCTTACCAGGGTGAGCCCATCACCAGCGCAGGCCAGTTCAAGGCCTTCCTCGAATTCCTGGCCATGGTGGAGACCGGACAGCCGGCGGACCAGGTCGTCTTTGATGTCCTGCGGGACGGAAAGGTCATCAAAGTGGTGCTGGACCTCCGGAAACAGGCCTCTGGCGGGCCCGCGAAGGCCCAGCCCGCCAGCATCTGATGCTGGAAGATTCTCATTCGTTGGTGGAAGTGGGGAGTCGCTATTTTTTCCCGGACACCTGGATCATGGGGGTGGCGCCACCCATGGGCGTGATGATCAGGTTGCCCTTGGCGCCGATATCGCGCAGGGCCTGGATGCGCTGGTATTCGATGATCTGGGGCGTCAAGCTCTGGCTCACGATCTGCTGGGCCTTGGCCTGGCCTTCGGCTTCGATGCGCTTGCGCTCGGCTTCCTGTTTTTCCTTCTGGAGCACGAAGGCCATCTTCTGAGCGTCCTGGTCGGCGCTGATCTTGTCGTTGATCGCCTTGGTGATCTGATCGGGCAGCAGCACATTGCGCAAAAGCACTTGTTCCATGACGATGCCACGCTCTTTGAAGGCGGCCGTCAGCGTCTTGGTCACATTCTCCACGAAGGCCATGCGCTTGGTGGTGTAGAGCTCGGTGGCCGTCAGCGAGGCGGCGGCATCCCGGAGGGAGGTGCGGATCTGGCTGCGAAGGATCTGTCCTTCCACATCCCGGCCGATCTTTTCGTAAATCTTGGCGCAGTACTCCTGTTCCAGGTGGTAGAACACCGTGGAATCAAGCTTGACCGTTAGGCCGTCGGAGGTGATGACCGGGATCGAGTCATCTCCCTTTCTCTGACCCTCGTCGGCGATGCCCGACATGGTGTAGTTCCGGGTGCGGACCTCCATCTCCACCACCTGGGAGAAGGGGTTGATGAAGTGCAGACCGGCCGGGAGCACCTGCGTGCGCACATTCCCGAAGAGCACCACCACGCCCGCCTGACCCGGGTTCACGATGACGGCCATGGAACCCAGCATGGCGATCACACCAAGACCAAGCCCCGCCCACTGCAGGATGGCGAGCCGGGCCGACAGCGGGAATTCGACCTTGGTCTTCCAGCGCCATGCCAGGGCACCGATCACGAGCAGCAGGACGGCAATGAGGACCATAGAGCACCTCCAGGGGCGCGTTAGGTTAACAGGCCCACGGCGCGGGGCGCCGTTACGTCCCAGTAACGGAAGCTAGTGCCGGTGGCCGTGTTCTTCCGTGGGTGGCGGTGGGGGCATCTGGTCCTTCGGAGGACGCGCCTTGGGATCAAGGAAGCGTAGGGGCACCTTCAAGGGCCCGTCCTGGTTGGTGCACTCGAGCAGGAGCATGCCCGCCGGAGACTGGCCCGTGCGGCGGACTCGCAGCACATGCCGGGCGGCCTCCGGCCCGGGCCGGTCGAGCAACTCAAATCCCTTCCCCTGGATCTCGGCCCTGAGGATGCGGAAGGGCTTGCCGTCACGAGCCGTCAGCTCCAGCCCCTGCAGGGTGGACTTCAGGTCGGTGAATACCAGGCGGGAGGGCGTGGCCACGACGGGGGTGGCGATGCGCCAGTCCAGGTAGAGCGTGAACTGGGGCTGCTTCGGCCCGTTAGTGTCCACCTTGAGCACATCGAGGCCGGCGGTGGTGCCAGGCTTGAGCCGGTCCGGGCGCAGGGTGAGCCGTAGGTCCACCGTTCCGCCTTCATGGATAAGCTCGGCGTCGAGATAGGACGGCACGGCAACCGCCAGGGCCACCTTCAAGGGCTCGCCCCCCTCCCGGGTGAAGTGGAAGCGGGCCTCAGGGCTTTCGTGGGGTGCCACCTCACCCAGACTCTTCCGGGCGCTGTCCACGGCCACCTCCGGTCGGACCACCATATCGAAGCGGAGGATGTAGTTGGGCTGGCTGGGGTCGTCCGTGCCCAGCCGGACCGCCCCCTTGATGTAGCCCTCCAGGCCTGAGGGATCGACCCTGATCAGGACCGTCCGCTCCTCGCCGGGCTTCAAGGGCTCTACCAGAGTCGATGGATCCGGGCTCACCCCCAGCGACACATCCAGCACCCGGAAGCTGAAGGGACGGTCGTGGGTGCTGCGGAGGCCGAAGCGCGCCTCCCGGATCTCCCGGGGCCCCACACCGCCCAGGTGAACGGGGAAGGGGGTGGTGATTTCGATGCGGGCCGGAGGCACCGGATCGGGCTTCGCGGCCGGTGGCGACGGCATCGGCGCCTGAAGGAAAAGGAGGGCAGGAAGCATGAGCATGGCGTATCCGGATGGTCCACCAGTTTGCCCCGGGTGGGCGGGCAGGCTGCAGGGCTAATTGTGGTTTAGAGGTCGGCCAGGGCATCATCGGGAAATGACCACGATCACCCGCGACCTCTCCTCCCTGCCCAAGCGCGATGTCTACCGTATCCTCTCCAGCCTGGTGATCCCCCGACCCATCGCCTGGATCACGACAGTGGATGGTGATGGACGAGTGAACCTGGCTCCGTTCAGCAGCTTCATGGGCATCTTCGGACCCCCCATGCTGGCGGTCACCTTGGGCCGCCGGAAGGATGGCTCCTTGAAGGACACCCATCGCAACCTCCAGGAGCGGGGCGAGGCCGTGGTCCATATCGCCGACCTGCCCCTGCTGGAGGCCCTCCATGCCAGCGCCGCCGATGTTGGCCCCGAGGTCAGTGAGGTGGAGCGGCTGGGCCTGGCCATGGAGCCCTCGCTCCGGGTCGCCCCGCCCCGGTTGAGGGACGCGCCGGTGGCCCTGGAATGCCGCCTGAACCACGAGCTGGAGTTGGGCCCAGGGAGCACCCTGGTCCTGCTGGATGTGCTGGTGTCCCACGCGACCGAGCGCATCTGGAGCGCCGAAGAGGACAGTGCCGATGCCAGCCTTTGGAGGCCCGTGTCGCGCCTCGCCTCGGTGGTGGGTCCCAACTACGGAGCCCTGGGGCAGACCTTCCACCTGGGCGTCTCCGAGCTGCCATGACCCGTCCTGGATCAGGCTTCGTCCGGCTCCACGAAGAGGTGCTGGATCTGGGGAAAGCGCCGATGCAGCTCCCGTTCCAGGGTGTTGATGGCCTCCACCAGGGCCGCACCGCTGGGTTGCTCCCGGAATTTCACCTGGAGCGCCACCATCAAACGGTCGCTACCGACGATCACGGCCACCAGGTTCAGCACCTGTGCCACGGCGGGGTCCTCGTCCACTGCGGCCCGGATGGCGGCACGGACGGCGAGGGGTGGCGCCTCGTTCAGGAGCAGGCTGGTGACCTCCACGCCCACGAAAACCGCCACCGCGATGAGCAGGAGCCCGATGGCCACGCTGCCGATACCGTCCCACACCGGGTTGCCCGTGACCATTGTCAGCAGCACCGCAGCCAGAGCGAAGACCAGCCCCAATAGGGCCGCGATATCCTCAGCGAGCACCACCACCAGTTCGGTGCTGCTGGACCGTTGCAGGTAGTGGAGGAGGGAGCGGCCCCGACGCTCGGGGTCCGCGGCCCGCAGGGCGCCGCGCAGGGACCACCCCTCCAGTGCGATGGCCAGGAGCAGGAGGGCCACTGCCCAGCCAAGGTGGTGGGGCTGCTCGGGATGCCGGATCTTGTGGACGCCTTCCACCAGCGAGTAGAGCCCGCCCACCGTGAAAAGGAGGAGGGCCACTAGGAAGCTGGCCACGAAGGCCGCCTGGCCATGGCCCAGGGGATGCCTGGCAGTGGGAGGCCGGGCACCCTGGCGCATGCCGATGAAGAGCAGCACCTGGTTGGCGCAGTCCGCGCTGGAGTGGATGGCCTCGGTCAGCAGGCTGGAGCTGCCCGTCAAGAGGAATACTCCGAACTTGGAGATGGCGATGCCGCCATTGGCGATCAAGGCGAGGGCGACGGCGCGGGCGGAACCGGTGGACATGGTTTCAGATTAACGCCTCAATCCCAGTGGCGGATCCAGGCCGGATCGTACTTGCTCTCCACCATTCGCGGACTGGTCTCCAACTTCACCTGCTGAATGCCAAGGGCCCGCAGAGCGGCCTGGAGGGTCTCGGCCCGCTGGTTCTGAAGGGCGGGTTTCAGGGCCTTGGCCGCGGGTATCTGGATGGCCCAGCGTCCTTCGGCACCCCACTGTTCGACCCAGGATTCCAGTTTCTTCAGGCCCGCCAGGCTCAGCTCGGACCGCTGGGGCAGAAAGAAGAGGATGCCTTCCTGAGGTGGGGCTTCGGGCCTGGGCAGGGGGACCGGGATCCGGGCCAGCGGGTCCGTCTCCATGCGACCGGCCTCTGGCAACCACCTCATCACCTCGAGGATGGCAAGGTCCCCCTTCATGGGCGAGAGGGCGGCCATGGGTTCAAAACGAGCCACCGCCTGGTCGCTCTGAACCTCGGTCACCCATAGATGGCCAAAGGCCCGGGATTCCCCCCCGCGTTTCACCAGTAGGCGGCTGCCCGCGCGAAGACCCTGCTCCTGGCCCCCATCCAGCCGATAGCTGCGATCGGCCGATTCGTAGGGCGGCAGACCCCGGCGTTCCACTGCGATGATATGGAAGGCGGCCTGGGCACCCAGGGTGCCGGCCAATCCAAGGCAGACGAGGAACCATCGCATGGCGTTCCTATCGGCAGGAACCTGGTCGGATCCTAAGAATGTGTTTTAGAAATCGCGCGGGCCGCGCTGGGAGCGTCGGGCGAGCCTGGCTAGGACAGGGCCCGCTGGCATGGTGGTTCCATGTTGAGGGCCCTGGACAACGCTAGGCGAAGCCCGTCGCCCCAGCCCGAAGGGACGGGGCCAGCCGCGCGCCCAGCGGCGTCGGTGGCCTTGCACGATGCCACCACATCGCACTGCGGCCTCTTCCTTCCTGGATCACGCGGCTGACCTCCGTTGTGGCTCACGGGAATTTTAAAACACACCCTTAGAACGGCTGGATGCCCATGTGCCGGAGCAGATCGCCCAGGAGGTAGAGCGAACCCGTCACCAGTCGCGGCGCGGCGGACTGGGCCCGCAGGTGGACCGCGGCCTGCCGCAGAGTGAGCATCTGGGCCTCCAAGCCCCAGGCCTCTCCCAAATTCGAGGCCGTGGCATACCGCGTCGCCTCCCCCTGCACGAAAGTCACGGAGAGGGGCCGCATCCGCTTCAACTCCCGCGCCACCCCGGCCAGATCCTTGTCCCCCATGGCCCCGATGTAGAGGTGGGGGCGCACACCGCAGGCCAGAGCATGGTCCGCCAGGACGCGGGCGCCCTCTGGGTTGTGGGCACCGTCCATCCACACATCCTGCAGCCCCGGCACCCGCCAGAGGCGGCAGGGCCACTGCACGGTGGCCACCCCCGGCCAGAGGCGCCCTTCCTCGATGGGGAAGCCCAGGCCCTGCAGCTGGCGCAGCGCTTCGAAGGCCGTGGCCAGGTTGTCGAGCTGATGCAGGCCCGCCAGGCCGACCCGCTTATCCCCCAGCCGGGAATGGTCCCAACGGAGATCCGCCGGTCCCAGCCGCGGGGCCGGATGTAGTGTGGGCTGGCAGGGCAGCAGGGGCGCAATCCATGCGGGATCCAGGGACGGCCCCAGCACGAGGGGCTTGCCTTCTCGGGCCGTGCAGAGCTTTTCCCGGGCGATGGCCTCCCGCGTATGGCCCAGGTACTGCTGGTGATCCAGGGCGACGGTCGTGAGCACCGTGAGGATGGGTTCGGTGGCGTTGGTGGCATCCCAGCGGCCCCCCATGCCCACTTCAAGCAGAGCCACTTCCACGCCGGTCATCCGGAAGGCCGACAGGGCCGCCGTGATCATCAGCTCGAAATAGGTGGCCTGGATGCCAACCCGTTCCTCGGCCTCGAAGGCCTCGCCTAGAAGCAGGTCCAGAGCCCCCTCGCCGATGGGCTCGCCATCCACCCAGATGCGTTCGGTGACGTCCACCAGGTGGGGTGAGGTGGTCCAGCCGACGACAAAGCCGGCGGCCTTCAGCATGTGCGCGAGGAAGGCGCCGGTGCTGCCCTTGCCGTTGGTGCCCGCGATGAGCACCACTGGGAAGTTCTCATCCGGACGGCCCAGACCCTCCAGCAGGGCCTGGATGTTCTCCAGTCCGCATTTGATGCCGAAGTGGCCCCGCTCCAGGAGGCGGGGGAGGTGGACAGGTTCGAAGCCGTCCATCAGTCTCTGGGGGTTGGCATCATCCACGCCAGGCAGGCGGCGATGAAGTCCTTGAGGTGGTCCCGGGTGACCACCTTGTCCACCATGCCATGGGCCTGGAGGAATTCCGAACGCTGGAACCCTTCGGGCAGGCTCTGCTTGATGGTCTGCTCGATGACCCGGGGGCCGGCGAAACCGATGAGGGCCTTGGGCTCGGCGATGTTCAGGTCCCCCAGCATGGCGTAGCTGGCGCTGACGCCTCCGGTGGTGGGATCGGTGAGGATGCTGAGGTAGGGCAGCCCCGCCTTGTCCAATTTGGCCAGAGCGGCACTCACCTTGGCCATCTGCATCAGGGACAGGGTGCCTTCCTGCATGCGGGCCCCGCCGCTGCAGCTGACGATGATGAACGCGCACTGCTTCGCCAGGGCCCGCTCGATGCCCAAGCGCAGCTTCTCGCCCACCACGCTGCCCATGCTGGCGGCGAGGAAGTCGAAGTTCATGACAGCGGTCACCACGGCGTGCCCCGATAGGGTGCCCTCCACCACGATCACCGCATCCTCGGTCTGCCCGGCCTGATCCAACTTTTTCAGCTGGTCTTTGTAGCTCTTCATGGCGACGAACTCGAGGGGGTCCGTGCTGCGCAGGTTTCCAAACAGGGTCGTCCAGCCTTGATCCATCAGGTTTTCGAGCCGTTCATCCACGCCGATGCGGAAGTGGTACCCGCACTTGGGGCAGACGTTGTGGGTGTTGACCAGCTCCTTGCGGTAGATCAACTCCTTGCAGGCATCGCACTTGATCCAGAGCCCCTCGGGCACCCGGACGGTCTTCTCCTCGACGGCGGTCTTCTGCTGACGCTTCTTGACGAACCAGGACGACATGGGGACTCCTTCGTTCCTAGCGGCGTTTGGCCGGGCCGGGCTTGAGGGCCTCGAAAAGGCGGTCCAGCTCCCCTTCGCTGCCGTAGTGCATCACCAGGGTGCCAGCCTTGCCCTTGGCCTTGATCTCGATGCGGGTGCCCCAGGATTGGGTGAGTTCCTCCGCGGCGGCCTTGATGAAGAGTTCCTGCGGATGCTTCCGCTTCCCCTTGGCCTTGGTCTGTTTCTGGAGTTGCTGGATTCGAGCCTCCAGGGCCCGGACACTCAGTTGCTGCTGCACCACTTCGAAGGCCAGCTGCTCCTGCAGGCGGGGATCCGGCACGCCCAGCAGCACCTTGGCGTGGCCGGTGCTCAGGCGGCCATGGGCCACTTCGGCCTTCAGCTCAGCGGGCAAACGAAGCAGGCGCAGAGTGTTGGCGACCTGGGGCCGCGACTTGCCGACCCGATCGGCCACCTGTTCCTGGGTCAGCCGCAGGTGCTCGCCCAGCTGCCAGTAGGCCGTGGCTTCCTCGATGGGATTCAATTCCTGGCGCTGGATGTTCTCCACCAGGGCGATCTCCAACAGCTTGTCGTCAGGGACTTCCTTGATGACCACCGGCACCATGGCGAGGCCAGCCTTGCGGGCCGCCCGCCAGCGACGCTCGCCGGCGATGATCTCGAACTGGTCGCCCACCTTGCGCACCACGATGGGCTGCACCATGCCGTGCTGCTTCAAGCTTTCCGCCAGCTCATTCAGGGATGCTTCATCGAAGTGGGTGCGAGGCTGGGCCCGGTTGGGCACCATGCTGCCCAAGGGCAGCTCCCGCTGGTTGGAATCCTCCGGGGCCAGCTGGCTCATGAGGGAGGTGAGTCCGCGGCCCAGGGCCGGTCGCTTCAGCAGGCTCATCAGGCTTCCCTCCTCGCCAGGATCTCCAGTCCGAGCCACTCCTTCGCAAGGCTGAGGTAGGCCTGGGCGCCCTTGGAGCGCAGATCGTAAAAGGCCACGGGCTTGCCGTGGCTGGGTGCTTCCGCCAGCCGGATGTTGCGGGGGATCATGGTCTGGAAGACCTTGCCCGGGAAGGCATGGCGCACTTCGTTGGCCACGGCGGCGCCGAGGTTGGTGCGTTCCTCGGCCATGGTGAGCAGGATGCCTCCAAGCTGCAGGCGGGGGTTCGGCCCCGCCTGGATGCGCCGAAGGGTCTCGGTCAGTTCCGCCAAGCCGTCCAGGGCAAAGAACTCGCAGGGCATGGGCACGATGACCTCGTCCGCGGCAGTGAGGGCATTGAGGGTGATCATCCCGAGGCTGGGGGGTGGATCAATGAGGATGTAGTCGAAGCGGTCAATGAGCGGGGCGAGAGCCAGTTTGAGGACCTGGAGCTGGGGCAGCTCGAAGAGTTCGAACTCCAGCTGCGCGAGATCCTTGCCCGCGGGAATCACCTGCATCATCGGCACTTCAGTACTGAGCAGGAGGGCTTCCGCCGGGGCACCCTTCATCAGGGCATAGGCACCGGCCCGGTGGTCCGGCTTCGGAAAGCCCAGTCCCGTGGTGCTGTGGCCCTGGGGGTCGAAGTCCAGCAGCAGCACCATCTTCTCCATCATCGCGAGAGAAGCGGCTAGATTGATGGCGGTGGTCGTCTTGCCCACGCCACCCTTCTGGTTCGCCAGAACCACCACCCGGGCGCGCATCAGGCGGCCCTCATCTTGGTGCAGGCGCTGGTCGACCCATGCATCTCGGCATCCCCTTGGGTGTGGAACATGCCAGTCTAGCAGGTCGGGTTCCACGGCCAAGCGAGCTGTGATCAGTGTTGCAACCGCAGCAAAAGAGAGGGATCTGGATGCACCACGCCCAGTCTTCGGACCGGGCCGGACAGCCACAGGTCCCGCCACTCGCCTGCCCGGTTCAAGGTCAGTTCGACCTTCACCACATCGCCTCCAGCCGTGTGCAGACGCCAGACATGAATGCCCTCGGTCTGGGCCAGCCAGGCCGCCGCCACGGCACACCCGGTACCGCAGCAGAGGGTCTCGCCCTCCACACCCCGCTCCCAGGAACGAATCCTCGCATCGCCTGCTGCCAGGACCTCGATCACGTTCACGTTGGTACCGCCCTTGATCGCGGGGTGGTGGCGGAGCGGCGGCGCGAAGACCGGAAGGTCTACAGCGGCCACGGAAGGCACGCGCAGCACCAACTGCGGATTCCCGATCCAACCAAAGCCCGCAGGCAGGGCCGTCGGCATTGGCAGCTCGCGCAATCCGAAGCCGCTGCCTTCAGGCATCCGAATGCCGACCTCAGCTTCCTCGCGACGGAGCTGAATTTGCTCGCCACTGGAGATCACCTCGATGTACGGGCCGAGCGGGGTTCCCTGGAGAGCCAACGCCGCTCTGCTACCATTAGAACAAAAGGATTTAGACCCATCCGTGTCCCAATGCTCCAGAACCCAAGGCCCTGCTCCGGGTCTTTGCATCAAAAAAAGGCCATCTAAACCAAAGCCGTGCCCCTTGGTGCAAAGGATTTTGGCATAATCTTCACCACTACAATCTTTAGCCTCGTCCACCCAGAGGTAGCCGAAGGCATTCCCGGCGGCGGAGGCGAGGTGCAGTTCCAAGCTACCGTTCCCGGTTCCGGAAGGTGTAGACCGTCTCGCCCTTGCGCGCATAGCCCTGACGGCGCGCCAGGGCCTCCATCAGCTCGGGGTCCTTGGCCGCCAGCCGCCGGACCTCTTCCATCAGTTCGCGGTTGTGGCGATTCAGCTCCACCAGGCGCGTCCGGGCCGTACGCAGCTCGGCTTCACGCTTCCGCAGTTCTGGTAGGCCCCCCTGAGAGAAGAGCATGGCCAGCAGGGACAGGAGCCCCGAGGCTCCGAGGACGCCCCACAGGGTGGAGGACTTCAGGAGCCAGTTGGCGTTCATCGGGTGAGTCTCCTAGGCGAGGCGGGCTCCGAAGGCCTCGCGGCCAGCGTAGCGGGCCGCGGCGCCCAGCTCCCACTCGATCTGAAGCAGCCGGTTGTACTTGGCCACCCGGTCCGTGCGGCAGGGGGCGCCCGTCTTGATCTGCCCCGCGCCCGTGGCCACGGCCAGATCGGCGATGAAGCTGTCCTCGGTTTCACCGCTGCGGTGGCTGATGATGGCCCGGTAGCCGGCCTTGTGGGCCATGTCCACGGCCCTCAGGGTTTCCGTGACGGTGCCGATCTGGTTCAACTTGATGAGGATGGCGTTGGCCACGCCCTCCTGGATCCCCTTGGCGAGAATGGCGGGATTGGTCACGAAGAGGTCGTCACCCACCAGCTGGGTCTTGGCTCCCATGGCGACGGTCTGGGCCTTCCAGCCCTTCCAGTCACCCTCGTCGAAGCCATCCTCGATGGAGATGATCGGATGGCGGGAAACCAGGCCGGCATAGTAGTCCACCAGCTGGGTGGGGGTCTTCTGGGCCCCATCCAGGGCGTAACCCTTGCTGTTGTGGAATTCGCTGGCCGCGCAGTCCAGGGCCAGGAACATGTCCTTGCCAAGCTTGTAGCCGGCCTTCTTGACCGCTTCCCCGATGAGCTCGAGGGCTTCTTCGTTGGAGCCCAGGTTCGGGGCGAAACCGCCCTCGTCCCCCACCCCGGTTGCCAGTTTCCGGGCCTTCAGGACGCCCTTCAGGGCGTGGTAGACCTCGGCCCCCCACCGAATGGCCTCCCGGAAACTGGGCGCCCCTACGGGCAGCACCATGAACTCCTGGATGTCCACGTTGTTATCGGCGTGAGCCCCACCGTTGAGGATGTTCATCATCGGCACCGGCAGCAGCCGGGCCGAGGCCCCGCCCAGATACCGGTAGAGCGGCATCCGGGAGGCCTTGGCCGCCGCATCCGACAGCGCCATGGAAACCCCAAGGATGGCGTTCGCGCCCAGCCGACCCTTGTTCTCGGTGCCGTCCAGGTCGCACATCAGATCGTCGAGCTCGGCCTGCTGGAAGGGATCCATGCCCTGCAGGGCCTGGGCCAGCTCCACATTAATGGCGTCCACGGCCCCCAGTACGCCCTTGCCGAGGTAGCGCTTTTTGTCGCCGTCGCGCCGCTCAAGGGCCTCGCGACTTCCCGTCGAGGCACCCGAGGGCACGATGGCTTGACCAGTCGTTCCATCGGAAAGCTGCACCCGGGCCAGCACGGTGGGATTCCCACGGCTGTCGAGTACTTCGAGGGAGGAAACACGGTCAATGATGTTCATAAAACCACCCAGCTCAGAGGGGCGCGCCAGCGCGCCCCTCTGATATTAGCCAGGTTGCGTGGGCCAGTTGGGCCTACTTCTTGGCGGCCTTCTTCGGCGCGGCCTTCTTCACGACCTTCTTGGCGGCCGGCTTCTTGGCGGCGGCCTTCTTCGGCGCGGCCTTCTTCACGGCCTTCTTCGGCGCAGCCTTCTTCACGGCCTTCTTGGGCGCGGCCTTCTTCACGGCCTTCTTGGGGGCGGCCTTCTTCGCGGCGGCCTTCTTCGGCGCGGCCTTCTTCACGGCCTTTTTGGGAGCAGCCTTCTTGGCGGCGGCCTTCTTCGGCGCGGCCTTCTTGGCGGCTGGCTTCTTGGCGGCGGCCTTCTTCGGCGCGGCCTTCTTGGCAGCCGGCTTCTTGGCGGCGGCCTTCTTCTTGGGGGCGGCCTTCTTCGCCGGCTTCTTAGCGGCGACGGGCTCGGTGGTGGCGACCGGGTTGGTCAGTTCAGCCATGGGTGGCTCCTTTGCGCCCTTTTGGGCGATGTTGGAAGGGGAGGTGCGGGAAGTTGGTTTGGCCTTAGCATCTTTCGTGCCAGGTTTCACCTGATCTTTCCGCTGGGTGGATATGCGTTCCTTGGCTGCGGCGTCGGCCGCAGGTGGATGCGCCGCGTCGGCGGCGGGGCCGGCTTTGCCCTTGGGCTTGGCGGCTTTCTTTGGGGGCTCAACACCTGCCAGGATCTGGGCCAGGCGCTTGCCGGGATAGTAGTCATCCAACAGGGCATCCCCGATGAGGACCCCGTGGACGCCGAGGGCTTCCATCTGCTTGATCTGCTCAAGCCGCTGGATGCCGCCCTCGACCATCTTCAAACACTTCTTGGGGATTTTCTTCATGAGGCCGACGGCCTGCTCCCAGGAGGGTTCCCAGGTGTCCAGATTGCGGCCCACAGCGCAGATGATGTCCGCACCCGCCTCGACGGCGCGCTGGAGATCAGCCTCGGTGGTGACCTCGACCACCACGTCCAGGCCCTTGCTGGTT
>JANYLR010000079.1 GCA_025363715.1 Holophagaceae bacterium
GAAGATGGTCGTTCTGCCCCGTGCGCGGGGTGGAGTTCTGATCCACGGCGCATCCGCGCCATGACAACCGAGGTTGGGGGGAAACGGGCCGGACCGCCGTCCCAAGCCCCCCCGCTCTCCCGAACCCCTGGGGCATAGCCGCCTCTCGGAAATGGAGGAATCCATGACTGCCACGCAAGGCCATGCGGAGCCCCGCATCAAGGCTCGCTACCACCAGGAGGTGGTGTCGAAGCTCAAGGAGGAATTCGCCTTTTCCTCTGCCATGCAGGTGCCCCGCCTGCAGAAGATCGTCATCAACATGGGCGTTGGCGATGCCATCCAGAACATCAAGGTCCTGGACGTAGCCGTCGACGAATTGACCGCCATTGCCGGCCAGAAGGCGGTGGTCCGCAAGGCCAAGAAGAGCGTCGCCCAGTTTAAGCTGCGCGCCGGCATGCCTATCGCGTGCATGGTGACCCTCCGCGGGTCCCGCATGTGGGAGTTCTTCGATCGCCTGGTGACCCTGTCCCTGCCCCGTGTCCGTGATTTCCGCGGCGTGCCCACCAAGTCCTTCGACGGCCGGGGCAACTACACCCTGGGCCTCAGGGATCAGCTGATCTTCCAGGAGATCGACTACTCCAAGGTGGACAAGATGAAGGGGATGAACATCACCTTCGTGACCACTGCCGCCAACGACGCCGAAGCGCGGGCCCTGCTGGGCCACCTCGGTATGCCCTTCCGCAAGTAGCCAAGGAGATCATACCGATGGCCAAGATTTCCAAAATCGTCAAGGATTCGCGCAAGCCCAAGTTCTCGACCCAGCACCGCAATCGCTGCAAGTGCTGTGGCCGGCCCCGGGGTTATATGCGCAAGTTTGAACTCTGTCGTCTGTGCTTCCGCAAGTTCGCCCTCAATGGCGAGCTGCCGGGCGTCCAGAAGTCCAGCTGGTAAGGAGAGGGGACCATGAATACCGATCCCATCGCTGACTACCTCACCCGCATCCGTAACGGCATCATGGCCGGTCACGATGCCGTGGTGGTGCCCTCTTCCAAGATCAAGGCCGGTCTCTGCGGCATCTTGAAGCAGGAAGGCTATATCCATTCCTTCAAGCAGGTGGAGCACGAGGGGCGCGAGTACCTCATCCTCAACCTCAAGTACGTGAAGGACAAGGAGAACGTGATCCACGGCCTGCGCCGCGTGTCCCGTCCCGGCCTGCGCATCTATTCCGGTGCCCAGGAGATCGCGGAGGTCCACGGCGGCCTTGGCATCGCCATCCTCTCCACCCCGAAGGGCCTCCTGACGGGCAAAGACGCCAAGAAGCAGAACGTCGGCGGCGAAATCCTCGCCCACGTCTGGTAACCCATCCTGAAATGGGCGGAGCCTCCGCCCTCATCTAAGGAATCAACCATGTCTCGAATCGGAAAGAAGCCCGTGACGCTGCCCAAGGGCGTGTCGGTCACAGTCACCGGGTCCGAGGCCGTCGTCGAGGGCGCCAAGGGCAAGCTCAGCTGCCCGATCCCAGCCGGGATCACCCTGGACGTGCAGGCCGACTCCGTCACTCTCAGCCGCGTCAACGATGAAGCCCAGAACCGGGCCTACCACGGCCTGACCCGCGCCCTCCTTGGCAATGCCGTCACCGGCGTCACCGAGGGCTGGAAGAAGGAATTGGACATCGTCGGCGTCGGCTACAAGGCCGCCATGGATGGCGCCAAGCTCAAGCTTGAGCTCGGCTACAGCCACCCCATCAACTACGAGGCCCCCGAAGGCATCCAGATGGCCGTCGAAAAGACCACGCACATCGTCGTGACGGGCATCGACCGGCAGCTGGTGGGCCAGGTCGCGGCCGACATCCGGAAGTTCCGCAAGCCCGAGCCGTACAAGGGCAAGGGCGTCAAGTACACCGGCGAAGTCATCCGCCGCAAGGCCGGCAAGACCGGGAAGTAAGGGGAACCCATGGCGAACGATATCGAACTCCGACGCAACAAGGTCAAGGCCCGTATCCGCGGCCGCATCAGCGGCACGCCCGAGCGGCCCCGTCTCACGATCTACAAGAGCCTGAAGCGCATCTACGTGCAGGCGGTGGACGATACCAAGGGCATTACCCTTGCGACCGCCAGCAGCCTGGAGAAGGACCTGCGCGCTTCACTGAAGAACGGCGCCAACATCGAGGCTGCCAAAGCCGTCGGCGCCAGCATCGCCGCCCGCCTGAAGGAGAAGGGCATCACAGCCGTGGTGTTCGATCGGAACGGCTACGTCTACCACGGCCGCGTCAAGGCGCTGGCTGACAGCGCCCGCGAAGCCGGGCTTCAGTTCTAGGGGATGACCATGGCGACTGCAGAGCACAAAGACAACAAGGACTCCCGCAACTCCGAAGCGGGGGAATTCAAGGACCAGGTCATCTATGTCGGCCGCGTCACCAAGGTGGTGAAGGGGGGCAAGAACTTCTCCTTCTCCGCGCTGGTGGTGGTGGGCGATGGTAATGGCAAGGTCGGCTTCGGCCTCGGCAAGGCCCTCGAAGTGCCTTCGGCCATCAAGAAGGGCATCGAGAGCGCCAAGCGCAACATGATCCGGGTACCCCTCTCCCCGAACGGCAGCCTGCCGCATCCGGTGACGGGCGTCTTCGGCTCCGGCAGCGTGCTGCTGAAGCCGGCCCCCGAGGGCACTGGCATCATCGCCGGCGCCGCGGTCCGGGCGATCATGGAAGCCGCTGGCATCCACAACGTGATGACGAAAAGCCTGGGCTCCTCCAATCCCCACAACGTGGTTCGCGCCACGTTCGAGGGCCTGAAGGAACTCATGGATCCCTACACGGTCCTGACCAATCGGGGCCTGGATCAGGCGGAGGCTTAACATGTCGCAGTTCATTGGCAAGCAAGTGGTGCTGACCCTCAAGCGCTCCATCATCTGCACCACTCCCAAGCACCGTGCCTACATGCAGACCCTCGGTCTCAAGCGGCCCGGTGATACCCGCGAATGCGAATACACCCCCAATGTCCATGGAATGGTCAAGCTCGTGCCCCATCTCATTGGCGTCCAGGTGAAGGGGTAAGTCATGAAGCTCAACGAACTCAGGCCCGCAGAGGGCGCCACCAAATCCCGCAAGCGGCTCGGCCGCGGCAAGGGCTCCGGTCTCGGCAAGACCTCCGGTCGCGGCGAGAAGGGCCAGAAATCGCGATCCGGCTACCGTAGCAAGCGCGGCTTCGAGGGCGGTCAGATGCCCCTGGTCCGTCGTCTGCCCAAGCGCGGGTTCACCAACATCTTCGCTCCCGAGACCAAGGAAATCACCCTCAGCCTCATCTCCATCCACTTCAAGGATGGCGAAACGGTTACCCTCGAGGCCCTCCGCGAGAAGAAGCTCGTCAACTCCCGCGTCGAAAAGATCGTGGTGCTGGCCAGTGGCGAACTCACGACCAAGGTGAACGTCGTGGCCGACCGCATCACCAAGGGGGCTCGGGAAGCCATCCTGGCCAAGGGCGGCACCATTCAGGAGCCCGCCGCGAAGTCGGCCGAGTAACGGCCGATGAACCGCCTCAAGAACCTCTTCGCCATTCCGGAGCTGCGCAGGCGGCTCATCTTCACCCTGGTCCTCCTGGCGATCTACCGCCTGGGGGTGCACGTCAGCGTGCCCGGGGTGAATGCCGAGAACCTGGCGGCCGCGCTTCGCCGCGGTGGTGGCGGACTCTTCGATGTCATCGACCTCTTCTCGGGCGGCGCCTTCAAGAAGTTCTCGGTCTTCGCCCTCGGCATCGCCCCCTACATCACGGCCAGCATCGTGCTGCAGCTGATGGGGGCCGTGGTGCCCTACCTGGAGAACCTCCAGAAGAAGGAAGGCGAGGCCGGCCGGGCCAAGATCAATCAGTGGACCCGGTACCTGACCGTGGCCTTGGCCTTCGTGCAGGGCATGGGCATCGCCTCCTTGGCGCAGAGCCAGAACTCTCCTGGCCTTGAAGTCGTGACCAGCGCCATCTCCCCCACGGCCTTCCGCTTCCTGGCTGCCTTCACCCTGGCGGTGGGCACCATGTTCGTCATGTGGATCGGCGAGCAGATTACCGAGCGCGGTATCGGCAACGGCATCAGCCTGCTGATCTTCGCAGGCATCGTGGCGGGCCTGCCCCAGGCCCTGACCACGCTGACGGTGATGATTACTCAGTCCCTCAAGAACGCCCCGAACGTACCGCCCCCGGGCATCTTCATCCTGCTCATTGCGGCCATGACCGTGGTGCTGCTGGCGGTGGTGCTGGTGGAGAACGCCTACCGGCGAATCCCCATCCACTACGCCCGCCGGGCTGACTCGGCGGGGATGTCCAGCCAGCGCAGCTCCTACATGCCTCTCAAGGTGAACACCGCCGGCGTGATGCCCGTCATCTTCGCCAGCTCGGTGATCTTCTTCCCGGCCACCATCGCCCAGTTCACCCGGTGGGAATGGCTGGCGAAGGCGGCAGCCTACGTGAGCCCCCAGACGCACTTCTGGGTCTACACACCCGTCTTCGTGGGCGTGGTCATCTTCTTTGCCTTCTTCTACACCAGCATCGTGTTCAATCCCGATGAGACCGCCGAGAACATGAAGCGGTCTGGGGGCTACATCCCGGGCATCCGCCCTGGCAAGGAAACCAGCATCTTCATGGACAGCATCCTGTCCAAGCTGACCTTCGTGGGGGCCATCTACTTGGCCCTGGTTTCCATCGTGCCCCTGCTCATCACCAATAACATCCAGGGCCTCAACTTCTACTTCGGCGGCACCAGCCTGCTGATCGTGGTGGGCGTGGCCATGGACAGCGCCGCCCAGCTGGAAAGTCTCCTGGTTATGCGTCGCTATGACGGCTTCCTCGAGAAGGGCCGCATCCGCGGCAAGTCCACGCGTGGGGGTGCTGCATGACCCTGATCGCCAACATCCTCCTCGGGGCCCCGGGCTCCGGGAAGGGCACCCAGGCCAAGCGTCTGGTGGAAACATTCTCTTTGACTCACCTGTCAACCGGTGACATTCTGAGAGATGCCGTCTCGAAAGGGACGGAAATCGGCCTGAGGGCGAAAGCCATCATGGCCGAGGGAAAACTGGTGGATGACGACACCGTCAACGGCCTTGTCTTTGCGCGGCTGCTGGACGAGACCTCTGACGTGTTGTTCGACGGCTACCCACGCACCCTTCAGCAAGCTCAAGCTTTGGAAGACTTCCTCTCCTCCAAGGGCATGAAGGTCGGGCACGTGGTTCTGGTCGATGTCCCCCAGGAGGTGCTGGAAGCCCGCGTGGTGGGCCGGCGCGTCTGCAGCAGCAATGCCTGCGGCGCCATCTACCACCTGGAATCCAAGCCCCCCAAGCAGTCCGGTGTCTGCGATCTGTGCGGAAGTCCCCTGAAGCACCGTTCCGACGACACCTCAGAAGCCTTCGGGAGCCGGATGGGCGAGTTCAACTCGACCTTCCAGCCGCTCCTCGGTTTCTACAAGCATCGGCCGAATTTCCGGAGCGTGGATGGCAATCGCCCACCGGAGCTGGTGTTTGAATCGCTGCGTCACGTCTTCGGAGAAAACGCTTGAGCAAAGAAGAAGCCATTGAGCTCGAAGCCACAGTGGTAGAGGCCTTGCCGAACGCGGTATTCCGGGTCGAACTGGAGAACAAACATCAGGTGTTGGCGCACATCAGTGGAAAGATGCGCAAGAACTTCATCCGCATCCTTCCCGGTGACCGGGTGCTCGTAGAGGTGACCCCCTACGATCTCACCCGTGGCCGCATCATTTACCGATTCAAGTAAACGAGAGGACACCATGAAAGTACGGCCCTCCATTAAGAAGCTGTGCGAGCACTGCAAAGTCGTCCGGCGCGAAGGCGTCAACCGGATCATTTGCAAGAAGAACCCCAAGCACAAGCAGCGTCAGGGTTAAGGAGACACGATGGCACGCATCTCAGGCATTGATCTGCCCATCGGCAAGCGCGTCGAAATCGCGCTCACCTACATTTTCGGGATCGGACGCGCCAAGGCGCATAGCATCCTGACCCGGGCGAAGGTCGACTTCGGCACCAAGGTCCGCGATCTGACCGAGGACGAAGTGGGTCGTATCCGCCGCGTCATCACCTCCGAGGAGACTGTGGAGGGCGACCTCCGCAAGAACATCGCCCTCGACATCAAGCGGCTCATGGACATCGGCTGCTACCGCGGCCTGCGCCACCGGAAGGGACTTCCCGTCCGTGGGCAGCGCACGCACACCAACGCCCGCACCCGCAAGGGCAAGCGACGCACCGTAGCCGGCAAGAAGAAGTAAGGCGAGGAGCACATGGCCAAGACTCAGACCCGGACCGCCGGTAAAAAGGTGGTCAAGAAGAAAGAAAAGAAG
>JANYLR010000104.1 GCA_025363715.1 Holophagaceae bacterium
CCCCACCCCCCTTCAAGCCAGGGCCTTTGAACTCATCGGCGTCGAAGTGGCGTAGAACTGTTGGCAGTAGCGGAAAACAAAAATCCCCGGAAACCCATGTGGTGCCGGGGATTTTTAGCTACTCGCGTATGAACTTCGGACTGGTCGGTGGGCAAGGCCATCGTGGGCACGGGCGTGGATCTGGCCGCGGAGCTGGACGGCTGGGGCGCCCTGCTGGAGCGCCAGGGCGACATCCCCCTGAACCGCCAGAAACAGCAGATGATCCTGGTCCGCATGGAGCCGGTGATCCGCAATCTGCAGGTCTCACGAACCCAGATCGCGGCGCGGCTTGGCGTGCGCCCCGAGGACCTGATTCCCGTGCCGGAGGGCGCCCGGGGCCTCGGTTCGAACGTGCCACCTATCTGATCCGAGTCTGCGTTCAATTCGATGAACGCAAGTCGGCACCACATGGTTCCGGCGGTGCCGTATCCTCCGCTAGGCTTACAGTGGGTCAGAGGGTGGTGACGACGCCAGCGGGAGTCAGGAGCCGCAAGAGGTGGTTCTGGGTATCGGCCACCACCAGGTTGCCCGAGGGGTTGACCGTGATGCCGCAGGGCAGGTTGAACAGGGCCACCGTGTTGGTGCCGTCGGCATTCCCAGCGGTACCCGAGCCTGCGATGACCGTGACCACCCCGGCTGAAGTGACGCGTCGGACCGCGTGATTGTGGGTGTCGGCGATCCATAGGTTGCCACTGGCATCCAGGGCGATACCCACCGGGAGGTTGAACCGGGCTGCGGTGCCGGTGGCATCCAGGTACCCCGAGGTACCGGCCAGGCCGGCCAGGGTGCTCACCTGGCCACTGGGGGCAATGGCCCGGAGGCAGAAGTTCCCGTAGTCGGCGACGTAGAGGGTTCCGGAGGCAGCCAGGGCCAGGCCATTGGGCTGGCTGAACCGGGCGCTGCCGCCATTGGCATCGGTGGATCCCGGCTGGCCGGCACTGCCCGCGTAAGTGGAAACGGTGCCATCGGTGGCCAGGAGCCGGATGGTGTGATTCTGGGAGTCGGAGATGTAGGCGCCGCCATAGGCGCCCCCGGTGCTGATCACGGCGATGCCGAAGGGGGCGTTGAAGCGGGCTAGCGTGCCCACGGCATTGGTAGAGCCAGGAAGGCCCGCGCCACCCGCCAGGGTGGTGACGGTGCCATCGGGCGCGATCCGGCGGATGGTGTGGTTGCCGGTGTCCGCCACCAGCAGGTTGCCAGTAGGATCCAAAGCCAGACCCCCGGGATTGCGGAATCGGGCCCCAGCGCCCTGTCCATCCCCAGCACCAGCAATTCCCTGGGCGCCCGCCAGGAGGGTCACCACCTTGGCGGGGCTGATCTTCCAGATGCAGTGGTCTTCGAGGTCGGACACGAAGAGGTTGCCGGAGGCATCCGCCACCAGGCTCACGGCCGAGGTGAATTGGAGGGCCGGGGTCACGGTCAAGGCCGCGGCAGCGCTCTTGGCCCTGCCATCGGGGTTGGTGACGGTCACGGTGTACTGCCCGGCATCCTGAGAATCGGGGCTGAAGAGGGTGAACGTCGAGCCGAGGGCCCCAAGGATGTCGACATCATCCTTGGCCCACTGGTACCGAAGGGTGGGGGCACCGGTGGCGGTGACCGAGAAACTGACCGGTCGGCCGGTGACCGTGGCCGCGCTTGACGGAGCCGCGGTGATGGTGGGCGGGGTTCCAGGGCTGGAGGTGTTGTTCTTGCTGTGGCCGCAGCCGACCGCAAGGGCCAGCAGCAGGGGCAGCAGCCCCAAGCGGGCGCCCCTCAACAGGCGCATGGACAGGCCCTGGAAGGCCCTCGGGGACTGCATCGCGTCGAGCCTTTCCCCAGGACCGGGGAACTCCAGGAACATTGAACCTCCAAGACAACAAAGGCCCCGATGGGCAGAGCCTAGTTTAACGCTGAACCGGGACTTTCCCCGCATGGGAGGATCCCATGAATGGTGGAGCCTCGGCCCGGAAGGTTCCGGTCAGAAATCGAAGGTGGGCCCGCTGATGGATTGGGCGTCGAGGATCCGGCCCTGGGGGTCCAGGGTGACCAGGCCCTGGGCCTGGCGGGGTGTCAGCTGACTGATCTGCTGGAGGGCCTGGCCTCGCAACTCAGCATTGCCTCCTTCCGCGCTTTCGAAGAAGACCGCACCCACCCGGTAAGTCTGTTTGGCCTCCGGGAGCAGGTGCAACTCGCGCAGCTGCCGCTCATCCACGGGGCCGGGCGCATCGGTCATAAGGCAGCGGGCCTGGGCGGTCTTGGGAAAGGCGATGACTTCGCGGATATTGTCCACCCCCGCCAGCAGCATCACCAGCCGGTCCAGGCCCAGGGCCAGGCCGCCGTGGGGCGGGGCGCCGTAGCTGAGGGCATCCAGCAGGAAGCCGAACTTGGCGCGCGCCTCCGCCTCGCTGATGCCGATGGTCCGGAACAGGCGGCTCTGGGTCTCGGCATCGTGGATGCGGATGCTGCCGCCCCCTACCTCGAAACCGTTGAGCACGAGGTCGTAGGCCACGGCCCGGCAGGCCCCGGGATCAGTGGCCAGCAGGTCCAGGTCGTCCGGATGGGGGCTGGTGAAGGGGTGGTGGCAGGCCACGAAACGCTGCGCTTCTTCGCTCCACTCCAACAACGGGAAGTCGACGACCCACAAAAACGCGTACGCGTTTTTGTCGTGGAAAAGATTGACAAGGGCTGGGTCTTTTTCGGTGGCAGAGAGGTCCATTGCGATTTTTGTGCGGAGGTCTCCAAGCACCTTGGATGTCTGCGCATCAGTACCCACGGCGAAGACCGCCAGTCCCTCTCCTTCTGCGCCCAGGCGCAGCCTGAGCGCAGCTTCCTCATCTGCATCCATGAACTTCCGGAAGCTGCTGGAGAGGCCCTCCTTGCCCCATTTGGCGTAGGGCAGGCCCCCGGCGCCCATCTGCTTGGCCTGGTCCTGGTAGGCATCGAGCGCCTTCCGGCTGAGAGACCCCGCGGCCTCGCCGGGGAAGAACAGGGCCCGCACCCGGCGCTGCCCATGGCTGTCGGCGGCGGCCCGGAAGAGGTTGAAGCCGCTGGTGGCGAAGAGGGCCGTGACGTCCTGGATCTTGATGCCGCAGCGAAGATCGGGTTTGTCCGAGCCGTACCATGCCATGGCGTCCCGGTAGGGCAGGCGGGGGAAGGGCGCGGCGACGTCCTTGCCGACCACTTTGGCCAGCTTCACCATGAGGGGCTCGATGACGCCCTGCACGTCCTCCTGACGCACGAAGCTCATCTCGATATCGATCTGGGTGAACTCGGGCTGGCGGTCGGCCCGCAGGTCCTCGTCCCGGAAGCAGCGGCAGATCTGGATGTAGCGCTCGAACCCGCTCACCTGTAGCAGCTGCTTGAAGAGCTGGGGGCTCTGGGGGAGGGCAAAGAATTCCCCGGGATGGACGCGGCTGGGCACCAGGTAGTCCCGGGCCCCTTCGGGCGTGGACTTGGTGAGGATGGGCGTCTCGATCTCGATGAAGTCCAGCTCGCGGAAGTGGTTGCGGGTAAGGTTGGCCACCTCGCTGCGCAGCAGCATGTTCCGCTGCAGCTGTTCCCGGCGCAAGTCCAGGAAGCGGTAGGTGAGGCGCAGGTCCTCGCCCACGCCCTCGTCCTCCAGGGGGAAGGGCAGGGGCGCGGCGGTGTTCAGGATACGCAGGCCCGTCAGGCGGATCTCGACGTCGCCAGTGGCCATATTGGGGTTCTTGCTCTCCCGCTCGGCCACGACGCCTTCGGCCGCCAGCACGAACTCGCTGCGCACGGCCTTGAGCTTGGCCAGCAGCTCGGGGTCGGCAGTCTCCTCGTTGGCCACCAGTTGTACCAGGCCCCAGCGGTCCCGCAGGTCCAGGAAGACCAGGGAGCCTAGGTTCCGCACCCGGCGGCACCAGCCGAGCAGGCGCACGGTCTGGCCCGCATGGTCGAGGCGCAGGTCGCCGTTGCGGTGGGTGCGTTGGAAGTCGCCGAGCCGATCGAGTTTCATAGCCTTCCAGGATCGCATCTGGAGGCGGATGGCTCAAGCGGGCGGGAAGGAACTTCCGTGAGGGATGTCGCCGCAGACTGAACCCAACCAAAGGCTCGTAAGGAACAAAATTTATGGGTTTGAGGTCGAATTGGTTCCCCTGACCCTGCCATCTGTTTCCCGCATTCCGGTTATTAGTTCATTCCATGATTCCAGTCGGCTCTTGTTACCAAGCCTCTGAAAGGCGCCACCAATACTCGTCACCACGGCCTTGGGAAGCCTTTTGATCCAGAGTCTTCGATCTCCCAGGATAGGGATAGTGATGGCAAGTTGAACGACTTGACGATCACCGCTGGGTACCCATCTGGACCAAGCAAGATATGCGGACCATAAAGATCCTTCCGATGGAGAAGCGTGGAGGCGTTCTTCGATCCTGGGGAGCACCTTCAGGGAGAGCCCCTCCAACACAGAGGGAGAAATTCCATTTGGGTGGTCCACCTGGGGATCTACTAGGAGGGCACTGGCATCCTCTAGAATTTGTATATTCACGGATGGGGTTGGGGGGCGAAGACGCAGGAGGTCCAATCGGGCCTTCCGGGCATCAATAGATTCAGAATGGCTACGGATGTAGGCCCCTAGCAATTCCAATCGTGGTGGCAATATCTCTCGGATGCGGTCTGAGATGGCGAGAGGTTCCATTCCTGAAGTGGGTCCGGAGGCGATTACCTGGTCGCCTTTAAGGAGTATCCAATGACCCCCGGGCTCCCACTGGTTGATCCGCATGAGACGCTCCCACTCTTTCGTGGACAGTTCCCGAAACTCTAGCTCACCCATGGTCCAGGGTTCAAAGGCGAGGGCTCGTTGGCCAGCCAGGTTGGATCGAGGGCTGAAGGCGAGGCAATAACGCAAGGGCATTGTAATCTTGGGTTGAGGTAAGGGCGGACTCTCCAGAAGCTCCTTTAACGCAGAAGTGAGTAGGTTTGGTTTAAGCAAAGTGATTAATTGTTGATTGTGCTTGGCGACCCCGGTCCAGGCTGGTCCAGAGGCAGCCCGTAACTCTGCCAACGAGGATAGGAGTTCACCCTCCCTTTCGAGGTATATCAAAGCGGTGATGATCGCCTGGCCCCATCCTAAGGCCCCCTTTTGCATGACAGGGTCCCCTGCCAAGGAGGGGTTGCTTTGATTAAATTGAATTCGATCCCAGCCCCACCTGCCTAGTTCCAAGAGGCCGCGCCAATCCCTTCGTTCAATGTAATAACTGGGAAGTGCAGAAGTGGGGGGAGGGAATGGTTCCCCAGGGAAAAGCTCTAGCCTTTGAAGGAGTTCAAGAGGTGATAATTTTTGTGAGGTGGTTTGGCCAAGATAGGTCCAAAGCCCCCAAAGCTCGCGCTTGGAAGGTTCGACCAAAATAGCCAATTCTAGATCAGCCAAGGCCTGAGAGGCTATCGACGCAAAACCATCCGAAAATGGGACATCGGGAATTAGAGCAAGAGTTCGCCAGGATACATAAAAAGAACTGGGGAGATGGTAAGTCCACCCTGGCGTTCGGACGAGGAAAGAAAAGGCCCCTTCTAAATCTGTCATTGCCTTGGCCAAGGCCGCGTCCGTCCCCTTCTGCTTGCCCTCCTTTTGCACGAGGCAGCAAAGGGTAACGTAGGCCAAATGAGCTTGGACCTCTTGAAGACGGGTCTCTACCTGATTTGGATGATCGAGAAGAAAATTCTTCCTTTGAGATTCCCTAGATCGCCAGCCTCGCAGTTCCAGGGCTTGTTGGATTCGGTCCCAGTTTAGGTCGGCAATCCCATACTCGATTAGATGACCCTGGGCGTCCGTAAGCACCCAGGCGGTATTGGATGCCAAGTTGAATTGGCTCATTAATTTTTGACTCGCTGGTTCTCCATCCCTGGCTAATTCAATCCCTTCGAAGGTTTGCCAGCGAAAAAGCTGAGGGCTCAACTCCCACGCGGCCCGAAGTCCTGTTGACAAATGCAGAGAAAAAGGAGCTTTGGGGATATTGGGGAATTGGGCGCCTAAGTGGCAGCACATCACGACAGCAAGTAGGCCGTGGTTGAAAAAGCTCATAAGTTGGGGTTTCTACCCAAGAAATTCGCCAAGTCTTTATTGGGCGTTTTGTATTGAATTTGTTTAATCGCCTTAAGCCAAGGAGAAGCTGGAGTAGCCCCGTGCCTTTGGTCTGCCAGGGATGTTGAAATCAAGGCCCAAGCAGGGGATGCGGGTGAAACTCTGAGGGCGCGCTCTTGGACATCAGATGGGATGGTCATGCGGCAATCAAGAAAATGGCGCCAAATATGAAGGATCCAATACTCCTGAACCAAAGGAATTTTGGCGGATTTCAGATGACCTTCCATGACTACAATTTCCTTGGAGCCATCGTAGATGAACCCACTTGATCTTCGGTGTTGTTCCAGGTAACTGAGGTAGGAGCGGCGCTGAGACTGAACCAATCCGCCGAATTGAGCGCTGAGCCCTTCAAATATGTCCTGGGCTTCTAAAAGAGCTGTTGCCTCGCTGTCATCGGTGATTACCTTTGGGAGGAGTTTTTCTGAGGGAAAATCGGAAGCTTGAATCACGATGGTGATCAGGCCACCGACGGCGGGCTGGACGGAGTAAAAATCCATCGCACCATCGAACAAAAACCCATTGGCTTTGGGGTTGTGGCCCAGTGGGTATAGTTTGTAACGCAATGAGTCCTTAGCATTAAAGGTGGTACGGTAAACGCCGTCCTTAGCCTCCAAGAGGAACCTTGGCCCGGAAAGGGTTTCCCCATCAAGGCTCCCTTCGAGACGAATGCCTTTCGAGGGTGGAGTTGTCCAAACCCTAGGAGCAAGTTCTATCCGAAATCGGCTTTCTCCCGCTTTTCGTAGATGGATGGGAAAAATGACGGGTATATGCCCGACTCCCACTAATTGGATCTCGTAAAGACCTTCATGTTCAATAGTGATGGAAAAGGCACCCAAAGCGTCTGCTTCCGCTAGGCTCACGCGCTGCCTGTCCACGAGGGAGCATATGGAAACGACACCCTTGGGCAGCAATGTTCCGTTATGGCCACGCAGGACCCCGTGAATACGGTGCATTCCCCAGGCAGGAAAGGATGCCAAAAAGAGAAAACAGATAAGAACGGTTTTCATCATGTTCAGAATTATTAGAAATGACAATTTTTATAAATAGTCATGGCAATTTTGGCTATTTTCTTTAAAAAAGAAATTTGTTCTACCGGCGAATTTGCGGGAGTGCAACCTGGTTCCGAACAGGCCCCGGTTGGGCAGGTATAGCAGGCATCTAGTGCTTCCAGATATGGTTTGTCCATTTCCAGCCCATTTAATGCTTGGGCATTAACAATGCATTGTTCACACTCCTGCGAAGCCTCTCCTTGTCCGGCTCGAAGGCCAAGGGCCATTACGGACATGAGAACAACAAAGGTGACTAACCTCGTTGGACGAATCCGAGACATAATTATCCTCCAAAGGCGAGTGATGGATGGGCCACACGATACCTCCCCCTCTTTCCCAAATCAACTCGTTTTATAAATTCTAAAAAATAATATGATCCGCTTGCTTCAATCACGTGTTACACATCCAACTTCGATATCTGCTAAATCCGTTAGATCCTGCTTCTATTCATGCAAGCCTAGGACGGATTTTCGTCCCCGGAACCGCTCCCACCGCAGCCTCGCCCGGTCCATGTAGAGGTAGATCACGGGTGTGGTGTAGAGGGTCAGGAGCTGGCTGAAGAGCAGCCCGCCCACGATGGCGATGCCCAGGGGGCGCCGCAGCTCGGCGCCGGCGCCCATGCCGATGGCCAGGGGCAGGCCCCCCAGCAGGGCCGCCATGGTGGTCATGGTGATGGGCCGGAAGCGCAGCAGGCAGGCCTGGAAGATGGCCCGCTCGGGGGTGGTGCCCTCCCGGCGCTCCACCTCGATGGCGAAATCGATCATGAGAATGGCGTTCTTCTTCACGATGCCGATGAGCAGGATGATGCCGATGAAGGCGATGACCGTCAGTTCCGTGCGGCAGGCCAGCAGGGCCAGCAAAGCACCCACCCCCGCCGAGGGCAGGGTGGACAGGATGGTCAGGGGGTGGATGAGGCTCTCATAGAGCATGCCCAGCACGATGTAGACCGCGAACAGGGCCGCGAGCAGGAGGATCGGCTGGTTGGCCAGGGAGGCCTTGAAGGCCTGGGCCGTGCCCATGTAGCTGCCCCGCAGGGTGCTGGGCATATGGATCTCCTGCTCCGCACGGTCGATGGCGGCGACCGCGTCCCCCAGGGCCACGCCCACCGGCAGGTTGAAGGCCAGGGTCACCGAGGGCAGCTGGCCCTGGTGGTTCACGGAGAGGGGCGTGTTCCGCCGCTCCAGGGTGGTGAAGGCGCTCAGGGGCACCAGGCTGCCGGTGGTCGAGCGGACATAGGTGTGGCGCAGGCCGTCCGGCGTCTGCATGAAGGGTGTGTCGACCTCCATGACCACGTGGTACTGATTCAGGGGCGTGTAGATGGTGGACACGAAGCGCTGGCCGAAGGCGTCGTAGAGGGTGCTATCGATGGCCCGGGGCGTGATGCCGAGGCGGGAGGCCGTGGCCCGGTCGATGACCAGGGAGGCCTCGAGGCCCTTGTTCTGCAGGTCCGTGTTCACGTCCGCCAGCTGGGGCACCTTCCGGAGCTTCTCCAGCACCTTGGGGGCCCACTCGAACAGCTCCCGGGCATCGTCTCCCTGGAGGGTGTACTGGTACTGGGTCGGCGAGGGGCGACCGCCGAGGCGGAGATCCTGCACGGGCTGCATGAACAGGGAGGCCCCCGGGATGTGGGCGGTCTTGCCCCGCAGCCGGGCGATGATCTGGTCAGCGTTGCTCTTGCGCTGGTGGTTGGGCTTGAGCGAAGCGAACAGCCGGCCCGTATTGCCACTGCCGACAAAGGCCGTGACGTTCTCGATATCGGGGTCGGTCTGGACGATGGCCACGTACTGGACCATCAGCTTCTCCATGCCCGCGAAGGAGATATCCTGGGCCGCCTGGATGGCGCCGGTGACCCGCCCCGTGTCCTGCTGGGGGAAGAAGCCCTTGGGGATGATGATGTAGAGGCCGACCGTGGCCAGCATGGTGCCGAGGGCCACGCCCAGGGTGAAGCGCTGGTGGCGCAGGACCCAGGTGAGGGAGGTCTCATAGTGGCCCATGATCCACTGGAAGATCCTCTCGCTGACCTGGAAGACCCGGCCATGCTTTTCTTCCGCGTGGGGACGCAGCAGCAGGGAGCACATCATGGGCGTGGTGGTGAGGGACACCACCATGGAGATGACGATGGCCACCGAGAGGGTGACGGCGAACTCCCGGAAGAGGCGCCCCACGATACCGCCCATCATCAGGATGGGGATGAACACGGCGATCAGCGAGATGCTGATGGAGATGACGGTGAAGCCGATCTCCTTGGCGCCATGGAGGGCCGCCTCCATGGGCTGCATGCCGTTCTCGAGGTGCCGGGTGATGTTCTCCACCACCACGATGGCGTCGTCCACCACGAAGCCTGTGGCCACCGTGAGCGCCATCAGCGAGAGGTTGTCGATGGTGTAACCCAGCAGGTACATGACTCCGAAGGTGCCGATTAGGGAAATGGGCACCGCCACGCTGGGAATGAGGGTGGACCGCACGCTGCGGAGAAACACGAAGACCACGAGGATGACGAGGAGGATGGAGATGGCCATGGCGATCTGCACGTCCTTCACCGAGGCCCGGATGGTGCGGGTGGCGTCGATGAGCACCTTCAAGTCGATGGTGGGGGGGATCGAGCCCTGCAGCTGGGGCAGGATGGCCTTCACCCGGTCCACGGTCTCGATGATGTTGGCGTCCGGCTGCCGGAAGATGCCGATCATGATGGCGGGAACGCTGTTGGACAGGCCGCTGTTGCGGACGTTCTCCAGCGAATCGGTGACCCGGGCCACCTCGGACAGGTGGACGGCGCGCCCGTTCTGGTAGCGGATGATGAGGGGCTGGTAGTCCTCGGCCTTCATCAGCTGGTCGGTGGTGGCGATGGACCAGGTCTTCTGGCCACTGGCGAGGTCGCCCTTGGGCATGTTCAGGTTGGCGGCGGCGATGGCGATCCGGACATCCTCCAGGGCCAGGCCCTGGGCGTTCAGCAGGGCGGGATTCACGTCCACCCGCACCGCGGGCAGGGCCCCGCCCCACACGAAGACCTGGCCCACGCCCTGGATCTGGGCAATCTTCTGCTGCAGGACGGAGGAGGCGATGTCGTACATCCGCTCCCGGGGGATCAGCTTCGAGGTGAGCGCCAGCATCAGGATGGGCGAATCGGCGGGATTCACCTTGCGGTACGAGGGATTGTTGGGCAGGCTGGCGGGCAGGTTGCCCTGGGCGGCGTTGATGGCCGCCTGCACGTCCCGAGCCGCGGCGTCGATGTTCCGGCCCAAGTCGAACTGCAGGGTGATGTCCGTGCCACCCAGCCGCGAGGCCGAGGTCATTTCGGTGATGCCCGCGATGCGGCCGAACTGGCGCTCCAGGGGCGTGGCCACCGAGGAGGCCATGGTCTCTGGGCTGGCCCCGGGCAGATTCGCCGATACCTGGATGGTAGGGAACTCCACCTGGGGTAGGGGCGAGACCGGCAGGAACCGGTAGGCGATAGCCCCCAGCAGCGCCAGGGCCACCGTGAGCAGGGTGGTGGCCACGGGGCGGCGGATGAAGGGGGTGGAGATGCTCATCGATGGTCTGGCTGTATTTGCTCCAGGCGTGTCGCCTGGAGTGAGGCGCTGCTGGCGCAGCGCGAAAGGAAAGAGATGAGAAAGCGGATCATGATTGCTGCGCCGAAGGCGAAGCCTCTCGCACGCCGCGCCAGCGGCGTGCGCGCCTCGCCAGCCGATCGAACGCGAGGTAGATCACGGGCGTGGTGTAGAGCGTGAGCACCTGGCTGAAGATGAGGCCGCCCACGATCACGATGCCCAGGGGACGGCGGAGTTCGGCCCCCACACCCGATCCCAGGGCCAGGGGCACGCCGCCCAGCATGGCGGCCAGGGTGGTCATGATGATGGGCCGGAAGCGCAGCAGGGAGGCCTGGTAGATGGCCTCCTCCGGGGGCAGGCCGCCCTTGCGCTCGGCGTCGAGGGCAAAGTCGATCATCATGATGGCATTCTTTTCGACGATGCCGATGAGCAGGATGATGCCGATGAGGGCGATGACGCTGAAGTCCGTGCGGCATAGCATGAGCGAAAGCAGGGCCCCCACCCCGGCCGAGGGCAGGGTCGACAGGATCGTGATGGGGTGGATGTAGCTTTCGTACAGGACGCCCAGCAGGATGTAGACCGTGAGCACGGCTGCCAGGATCAGCAGGGGGGTGTTGGTGAGCGATGCGCCGAAGGCCTGGGCGGTGCCCTGGAAGCCGGTCTTGAGGCTGGGGGGCGCATCCAGGTCCTGACGGGCCTGATTGACCGCTTTCACGGCATCACCGAGGGAGGTGCCGGGGGCCAGGTTGAAGGACAGGGTGGCCGTGGGGAACTGGCCCTGATGGTTCACGGCCAGGGGTGCGGTCACCGTTTCGATGCGGGTGAAGGCGCTGAGGGGCACGGCGCCGCCGGAGACCGAGCGCACGTAGATGGTCTGCAGGTCCTCGGGCCGCTGATAGAGGCCGGGCCGCGCCTCCAGCACCACCCGGTACTGGTTCAGCTGGGTGAACATGGTGGAGACCTGCCGCTGGCCGAAGGCGTCGTACAGCGCATCGTCCAGCATCTGGGGCGTGATGCCCAGGCGGGAGGCCGTGGTGCGGTCCAGGGTGATGCGCACCTGGAGGCCGGCATTCTGCTGGTCACTGGCCACGTCCCGCAGCTCCGGAATGGCCGAGAAGCGGTCCACGAAGCGGGGCACCCATTCGGCCAGTTCCTTGCCGTCGGCGTCCTCCAGGGTGTACTGGTACTGGGTGCGGCTGACGCGGTCCTCGACGGTGAGATCCTGGATGGGCTGGAGGTAGAGACGGATGCCCTCGATCTTGGCCAGCTGAGGCCGGAGCCGGTGGATGACCTCGCTGGCACTGAGGCCGCGTTCCTCCAGGGACTTGAGGTTGATCTGGATGCGGCCACTGTTGAGGGTGGTGTTGACGCCATCGATGCCGATGAACGACGAAAGGCTTTCCACGGCCGGATCCTTGAGGATCTCCGCGGACAGCACCTGCTGCCGTTCGGACATGGCCGCGAAGGAGACCGTCTGCGGAGCCTCGGAGATGCCCAGGATCACGCCGGTATCCTGCACAGGGAAGAAGCCCTTGGGAACGGCCAGGTAGAGCAGCACCGTGCAGGCCAGGGTGGCCACGGCCACGACCAGGGTACCGGTCTGGTGCTTGAGCACCCAGGTGAGGGTCCGGCCGTAGAAGGCGATGATCCGCTGGAAGACGCGCTCGGAGGACTGGTAGAAGCGGCCCTGTTCCTCGGGTGGCGTGTGCTTCAGTAGCTTGGCGCACATCATGGGCGTGAGCGTCAGCGACACCACGGCGGACACCAGGATGGTGACGCTGAGAGTGACCGCGAATTCCCGGAATAGGCGCCCCACGATATCGCCCATGAAGAGCAGGGGGATCAGCACCGCGATGAGCGACACCGTTAGGGACAGGATGGTGAAGCCGATCTGCTCGGACCCCTTCAATGCCGCCTGGAGGGGCGCCTCGCCCTCCTCGATGTAGCGCATGATGTTTTCGATCATGACGATGGCGTCATCCACCACGAAGCCCGTGGAGATGGTGAGGGCCATGAGGGTCAGGTTGTTGAGGCTGTAGCCCAGCAGGTACATCACGCCGAAGGTGCCCACCAGGGACAGCGGCACGGCCACGCTGGGGATGACCGTGGCGGCCAGAGTGCGCAGGAACAGGAAGATCACCATGACCACCAGGGCGATGGTGAGCATCAGCTCGAACTCCACGTCCTCCACCGAAGCCCGGATGGTGACGGTGCGGTCCGTGAGGATGGTGAGTTCCACGGCCGCGGGCAGGGAGGCGCGCAGCTGGGGCATGAGCGTCTTGACCCGGTCCACCACGGCGATGATGTTGGCGCCGGGCTGTCGCTGGATGTTGAGGATGACGGCAGGCGTCGTATTCTTCCAGGCGGCCAGACGGGCATTCTCCACGTCATCGGTGACGAAGGCGACCTCGGAGAGCGTGACGGGTGCGCCGTTCTTGTAGGCCACGATGAGCGGCTTGTAGTCGTCACTGGTCAGCAGCTGGTCGTTGGCGCCGATGGCGTAGGCCTGGCGCAGTCCATCGAAGCTGCCCTTGGCCTGGTTCACGTTGCTCTGGGCCACGGCACTGCGCACATCGCCCAGGGTGAGGCCCTTGGCCGCCAGGGACGCGGGGTTGGCCTGGATGCGCACGGCGGGCTTCTGGCCGCCGCTGATGCTGACCAGGCCCACACCAGGCAGCTGGGAAATCTTCTGGGCCAGCCGCGTGTCGGCGAAGTCCTCAACTTTCGACAGCGGCAAGGTCTTCGAGGTGAGCGCCAGGGTGAGGATGGGGGCGTCAGCGGGGTTGATCTTGCTGTAGATGGGTGGATTCGGGAGGTTGGCGGGCAGGTAGGTGCCCGCGGCATTCACCGCCGCCTGGACCTGCTGCTCCGCCACATCGATGTTGAGGTCCAGCACGAACTGGAGGGTGATGACCGAGCTACCGCCGGAGCTGGTGGAGGACATGCGGTTCAGGCCCGGCAGCTGGCCGAACTGGCGCTCCAGCGGCGCAGTGATGGCCGAGGCCATGACATCGGGGCTGGCGCCGGGGTAGAAGGTGACCACCTGGATGGTGGGATAGTCCACCTGGGGCAGGGCCGAGACCGGCAGCTGGCGGAAGGCCAGGATGCCCACCAGTAGCAGGCCCAGCATGAGCAGGGAGGTGGCGATGGGCCGGAGGATGAAGGGCTTGGAGGGATTCACAGGCAACTCAGAATAAAAAACTGGAACCGCGAATGACGCGAATCGCCCTTCGGGCGCGCGAATAAAGGAAAAGGAACAAAGGCTAAAGGAGTAGGGGCAAGGGCCAGATCGGCCAGACTCACGATCCTTGCCTTATTCGCGTTCATTCGTGTCATTCGCGGTTCCAAGCTTTTTGTTGAGTCAGACCGAATACTCAATCCGTGCCGAAGCCCCACCAGGCATGGGCTGAGCTTGCGCATGCCTTCATCCCTTCGCGGCTGACGGCTTGGGCAGGGCGACTTTGCTGCCGGGGCGCAACTTCTCGAGGCCATCGGTCACGATGGTCTCGCCGCCGGCGAGGCCCTTGCTCAGGGCGGTGTCGTCGCCATCCGTGCCCTGGACTTCGACCGTGCGAAGCTCCACGGTGCTGTCGGCCTTGACCAGGTAGACGAAGTCCCCCTGGGGGCTGCGCTGGACGGCGGCGGTAGGGACGATGACGACCCCGCGCAGCGTGTCCACCAGCAGCTGGGCGTTCACGAACTGGTTGGGGAAGAGGGCGCGGTCTTCGTTGGCGAACACAGCCTTCAGCCGGACGGTGCCGGTGCCCGGGTCCACCTGGTTGTCGATGGCCGCCAGGGTGCCGGCGGCGAGCCGGGTCCGGAGGTCCCGATCCCAGGCCTCCACGGGGAGCCTGGTGGCCTTGGCATTCTGGGACAGCACCTGCTGGATGTGGTCGGCGGGGACGGCGAACACCACGTTGATGGGCTGGATCGGGGCGATGGTGACCAGGCCGGTGGCATCGGTGGTCCGCACGATGTTGCCCACGTCCACCAGGCGCAGTCCCACCCGGCCCGAAATGGGCGCGGTGACTCGGCTGTAGATGAGGTTCAGCTTGGCGCTCTCCACCTGGGCCTGGTCGGATTTCAGGGCCGCCTCGAACTGGGCCACGGAGGAGATCTGGGTATCAAGCTGCTGGCGGGAAATGATGCCCTGTTTGACCAGGCCCTCCAGCCGGGCGAGGTCGGCCTTGGCATTCTGGAAGGCGGCATTGTCCTTGGCGAACTGACCCTCAGCCTGCATGAGCTGGACCTTGAAGGGACGGGGGTCGATCTCTGCCAGGAGCTGGCCTTCGTGCACCAGCTGGCCTTCAATGAAATCCACGCGGACCAGCTGACCATCCACGCGGCTTTTCACGGTGACATTGCTGAGGGCGGTGACGGTGCCCAATCCGGACAGGCGCACGGCCATGTCGCCCTTGCGGGCCAGGGCTACGGCCACAGGCACGGGGCGGCTGGCGGCGCTGGCCGCCGGATCTTTCTTGCCGCCCCGGAAGAACAGCCACAGCAGCAGCGCGGCGGCACCGACGATGGCCCAAAGCCGCCACCCCTGCAGGAGCGCGGGGCGGCCAGGGGCCTGGTCGACGAGGGCGGATTCAGAGGTGTCCATGGGGAGTCCAGGCAGTCGAAGAGCGGTTCAGGGGCGGACGACGCGGCCGGGACCCTTGCCCATGGCGGCGGAGAAAAGGGATTCCCAGGTGACGAAGGCCGGGGTCGGCTTCCACTCGGGCCAGGCTGCGCCATCGAAGCTGCCGGCGAGGGCCGCGGCATCCTTGCCCGGGTTGGCCTTCACGTGGGCCTGCACCGCCTGGAGGAAGTCCCGGTAGCGAACTAGTTCCTTCTTGCCGCAGATGGGGCCGTGGCCGGGGATGATGCGGGCCGCATCGGGCAGCCAGGCGGCCACCGAGGCGATCTGGGAGGCCAGGCCATCGAAGCTGCCACCGCCCTCCACATCGATATAGGGCAGCATGCCCAGGAAGAACAAATCGCCCATGTGCATGGCGAGCACCGACGGAATCCCCACGATGACGTCGCCGTCCGTGTGGCCCGGGCCCATGTGCAGCAGGTGGATTTCCGTATCGTCGAGGTGGATGTTCAGGCGGGCCCGCTCCTTCGAATCCTCCGCGCCCAGGGCCAGTTCCGGCAGGCCACCGCGCTTGGCTGGATCCAGCTTGGCCTGTTCCGCGACCATGCGCCGGCGGACATTGGTGTGGGCGATGATGGCAGTGACCTGCTTCTCCAGCACCACGTTGCCGCCCACGTGATCCGGGTGGCCGTGGGTGTTGACGAGGTATTTGATGGGCTTGTCGGTGACGGTTTTCACCGCCTCCAGCAGACCCGGCACCAGGCGCTCGAACTGGTCATCGATGAGGACCGCGTGCTTCGCCGTGACGATGAGGCCGATGTTCCCGCCCTGGCCGAAGATGCAGTAGACGCCCTCGGCCACCTTCTCCACCCGGTGGATCTTCGGCGCATCCGCAGGGGCGGCACGATGCTTTGTGTGGGCACCAAGCGGCCTGGCCATTCCAACCGCGAGGGCGAGGCCGATGGCGAGGGCGGTCAGGACACGCATGGCACCTCCGGGACGGGGCTGGATAAAAGGAGTCCCGGAAACCGGGACCTGATCAGGACGCGGCGGCTTCATCGCCGGGAGCGCCGGAAGCATTCCCGACAAGCATGCCATCAAGATTCGTGATCATGGCCAGTAGACCCTGACGGAGCACCGCCTGCTGGTCTGGGTCGAGGCCAGAAACCAGGCCGGACTTGATCTCCCCGGCCAGGCCTTGCAGCTCTTTGGCCAGGGGCAGGGCGCTGGGCGCGAGGCTGATGACGATGCGCCGACCGTGCTTGGGGTCAGGCTGGGTGCGCAGCAGGCCGCGCTCGACCATGGCCTTGACCACCCGGCTGGCCGTGGGGTCATCCATCCACACCTGCTGCGCCAGGGGATGCAGCGAGAAAGGCCCGTGCTCCAGCAGCACCAGAATGACCCAGAACTGCTGGAGGGTGAGGTCGTAGGGCGAGAGCCGGGTCGCCACCACGTGCTTCAGGCGCCGGCGCAGGGCTGCAGCGAGGGTGCCGAGACCGGCCTGGGTGAGGGAATCGGGCATGGGTTCTTGCATAAGCAAGAATCTTGTGGCCTCACAAGCCTCGTGTCAATGGGTATAAGTGCCTGGGTTCACTTCCCCCGGGCGCCGGGGCGTGAGGGGTGGCGGCCCCGCTCGCCACGGGGGGCGGCGCCGGAGCCGGCCCGGGCGGGACGGGCCGGACCGCGGCCTCGGCCGGCACCGCCGCCCTGCCGTCCGGTCGAGATGGGCTCGGCGGGAATGCTGGGATCCGGGGCGTAGCCGGTTATCACATCCTTGGGCAGGTCCTTGCGCAGCAGCTTCTCGATGTCCCGGAGCAGAGACTGCTCGTCCACGCAGACCAGGGAGAGGGCCTCGCCCTCGGTGCCGGCGCGGCCCGTGCGGCCGATGCGGTGGATGTAGTCCTCTGCGACATGGGGCAGCTCGTAGTTGACCACATGGGGGAGCATGTCGATATCCAAGCCCCGGGCGGCGATATCCGTGGCCACCAGGACGCGGACGGCGCCCTTCTTGAAATCCTCCAGGGCCTTGATGCGCTGGGGCTGGCTCTTGTTGCCATGGATGGCCATGGAGCTGATGCCATCCTTGTCGAGCTGTTCCGACAGGCGGTTGGCGCCGTGCTTGGTGCGGGTGAACACCAGCACCTGCTGGAGTTTCCTGGAGGTGATCAGGTGGGACAGCAGGGCGCGCTTGCGCTCCCGGTCCACGGGATGGACCACCTGCCGGACCAATTCCGCCGCGGTGTTCTGGGGAGTGATCTGGACGGTGGCCGGCGTCTTCAGGAACTTGGAGGCCAGCTGCTTGATCTCGTCCGTGAAGGTGGCCGAGAAGAGCAGGGTCTGCCGCTTGGCCGGCAGCAGGGCGAGGATCTTCTGGATATCGCGGATGAAGCCCATGTCGAGCATGCGATCGGCCTCGTCCAGCACCAGGATTTCGAGCTGGCTGAAATTCAGGTTGCCCTGGCCCTGGTGGTCCAGCAGGCGACCGGGCGTGGCGACAACGATCTCGACGCCGGCGCGGAGCGCCTTGGTCTGGGGGTTGATGTTCACGCCGCCGAAGATGGTGGTGGTCCGCAGGGGGATGTACTTCCCATAGGTGCGGACGCTCTCCTCCACCTGCATGGCCAACTCACGAGTGGGCGTGAGGATGAGGGCGCGGATGGGATGGCGCGCGGGCGAAGCCGAGCTGCTGGCATGGGGGGCGAGCAGCTGCAGCATGGGCAGGGTGAAGCCGGCGGTCTTGCCGGTGCCGGTCTGGGCGCGGCCCATGAGGTCGCGGCCCTCCAGCACCAGGGGAATGGCCTGGATCTGGATGGGGGTAGGGGTTTCGTAGCCCTGCTCGCGGACGGCGCGCAGGAGCTCGGGCATCAGCCCGAGGGATTCGAAGGACATGGTCGCTCCTGAAGTGGCCCGCCCACGGAACACATCCGGGGGCCCGGTCAGGGCGAAAAGTGGGGTTATTCGGATTGAAAAGAGGCGGAGACCGGGGGTCGCCTGCGATCACGAAGTCATTACCTTACCACGGTGGTCAGGTTTTAGCGAGAGGTTCTCGGTTCGCGCAGTAAGGTATTTTTCTGCATCTATTTATATCAAAACATTCGGGCGTGTTTGACGGGTCTCGATGGCGGCGATCAGGCCAGGGAATCACCCCCGACCACTATTTGGGCCGGTGTGGACTTGTGGTCCCGGCGGAACTGCGCAGGTGGGCCACCGAACTCCCTCCTGAACGCGCGGTTGAAGGCTGCTTCTGAGCCGTAGCCCACCGCTTCGGCAATTTCTGCGACGCTTTCCTCCGTCGATTTTAGCCGCTCCGCCCCCAGTTTCAGCCGCCACTGGGCCAGGTAGGCCATAGGGGAGGTGCCAAGGAAATACCGGAATCGCTCCGCGAGCCGGGTGCGCGACAGCCCGACGCGCCTGCCCAGGTCCGTGACCGTCCAGGCAAAGGCGGGCTCCTTGTGCAGGAGCGCGAGGACCCGGCCCATGGCCGGGTCCCGAACACCAGCGAGCCAGCCGGTTTGGCTGGGAGGCAAAGCGTTGATATAACGCCGCAGGGTTTCCACAAAAAGCACCTCGGAGAGTTTCGACAGCACCAGCCCACTGCCCGGATGGGATTCCCCGGCTTCACCGGCCGAGAACCGGATGGAGTGTTCCAGCCATTGGCCCGACGGCTCGTCTACGGCATGCACGACCAGCATCTTTGGCAAGCCCGCCAGGAACACGTCGCTCAGTCGTGGGTCGCAGGCCATGAACCCACAGACGAACCGGGTGGCCTCACCGCCACCGCCGTAACGAGCCACCTTGAGTTCACGACTGAAGTGCTTGAGAAATACTGGCAAGGCATCCACCGGAATCGCCGGCGAGCCGTGCCCCAGCAGGTGGGCATCCCCGTGGGGGAAGATGACGATATCGCCGGCCGCCAGTTCCTCTTGCTGCCCGTCCAGAAGCCTGGCGTAGGCATGTCCGTCGGTGAGCAGGTGATAGATGATGAGGTGTTCCGCCTGCGGGGAAAGATAGGGGGCGATGTCGCTCGAGCGGGTGGACTGGATGCACCAGGGAGCTGAGAACTCCCCGTTGAAGAAGAGAGCGCCCTCCAGCCGGACGGTCCTCAGAACCTCAGAAAGCACGTCCATCTCACCGGCCTCATCGAATCGGGTGCCCGCGTCAAGGATGCCGGACGATCGATCAAGGAATCAAGGCCTTGTTGTCGTCACATTTGTTTGGGGTCGCGATGGGCGTGAACCCGTTGCAAATAGAAGGAGACTTCCCATGACAGATGCCGTCATCGATCTCTCGGCGATCAAGACCCGTCAGCAAGGAGCCTGGTCCACCGGCAACTACGCGGTGGTTGGAACGACCTTGCAGATGGTCGGGGAAAGCCTTTGCGAAGCCCTCGACCTGCGCTCGGGGTCGCGGGTGCTCGACGTGGCCGCTGGCAATGGCAACGCCACGCTGGCCGCGGCCCGTCGCTATGCGGAGGTCACATCCACTGACTACGTCCCCTCGCTGCTGGAAGCGGGGCGAAGGCGGGCCGAAGCCGAAGGGCTGACCGTCCGCTTCCAGGAGGCCGATGCCGAGAACCTGCCCTTCCCTGACGAATCCTTCGACGTCGTCCTGTCCACCTTCGGGGTCATGTTCACCCCCGATCAACAGCTCGCCGCGTCCGAACTCGCGCGGGTCGGCAGGCCGGGGGGCAAGATCGGCCTTGCGAACTGGACGCCGGAAGGATTCATCGGGCAGCTGTTCAAGACCATCGGCAAGTACGTGCCCCCGGCCCCCGGCCTGAAGCCCCCCTCGCTCTGGGGAACCGAGGGGAGGCTGGAGGAGTTGTTCGGCACCTCGGTCAAGGTCCAGGCGAACAGGCGCCACTTCACCTTCCGCTACCGCTCCCCCCAGCACTTCATCGAAATCTTCCGCACCTACTACGGCCCCATGAACAGGACCTTCGCGGCCCTGGATGCGGAGCCTGAGCGACAGGCGGCCTTCACCCGGGATTTGCTGGAGCTGATGGCGCGTGGGAACCGCTCTGCGGATGGAACCCTCGTGCTGCCCAGCGAGTATCTGGAAGTCGTGATGGAGCTCCCTTGAAATCCCACCTTCTCAGTTGCCTCCTGCTGGCCGCTCCGATCAGCGCACAAGCCCTTCCCCACTGTGACCTTCCCCGTACGGGCGCGTCCGCCACGGCCCAGGCCGAAGGGCACGCCGCCCCTGGTGAAGGACCAGGCAAGGGGCTGGACGCCGCCACCTCGAAGGGAATGGCCACGTTTTTGCAGCTGCCCCCTGCCAGCGAGGCGACTGTCCTGTTCTACAAGAGCGACCTGGATCCGCTTGGCTATGTCCAGAACCTCAGCCGACTCTGGGCCTGGCGCCCGGAGGTCGAAGCGGCCTTCGCCTCCTTGCGGTCCGACCTGACCTCGAACTCGTCCCTCTCGCCCCGCGAACTGGCCGTGCTGGTGTGCGCCACGGCGGCCAGTCTTGGCGATTCCTACTGTGCCCTGGCCTGGGGAAAGCGGCTCGCCCAAGTGACCAGTCCGGCGATCGCGGCCACCGTCATCCGAGCTTCCGACAGCGGAGACCTGACAGCGAGGGATCAGGCCCTGGCCGCCTGGGCGCGGAAGGTCACCCGGAATCCGAACGGGACGACTCCGGAGGATGTTCAAACGCTCCGGGCCGCGGGGCTTTCGGATCGGGAGATTTTCGAGGCCACCACCTTCATCGCCTTCCGGGTCGCCTTCGCCACTATCAATGATGCCCTGGGTGCCCGGCCGGACTGGCAGCTGGCCGCCGGTGTCCCACCCGAAGTCCTGGGCGCGGTCACTTTTGGCCGCCGACCAGCTGAGCGAAGAAACTAGCCGCAGATTTCACTCAATCAAGCGATAGGCCGCCCAGCCGCTTGGAAACTTCGCTGAGGGGCCAGCTCTCCTGTTCCCCCGTGGCCATGTGCTTGACGGTGACGGTGCCGGCATCCAGCTCGCCGTCGCCTAGGATGAGCACGGTCTGGATGCCCAGGCGGTTGGCGCTGGCCAGGGCCTTCTTCAGCGCGCCGCCCCGGGTCTCGAGCTGCAGAGCCACTCCGGCCTTCCAGAGGTCGCGCGCCAGCTTGAGGGCCTCAGTGGCGGCCCGCTCGCCCAGGGGGATGAGCAGAGCGGGCGGCGTTTGGGGAGCTTCGCCTCGCACCTGCTGCAGCACCATGGCTAGGCGATCCAGGCCGATGGCCCAGCCGAAGGCGGGCACGTCGGGGCCGCCCAGATGCTTCACCAGCAGGTCGTAGCGGCCACCGCCCAGGATGGCGCTCTGGGCGCCGATATCGCCGCTGAGCACTTCGAAGGCGGTCTTCGTGTAATAGTCCAGGCCGCGCACGAGGCGCGGATCCTCCGTAAAGGGCACGCCGAGTTCCGAAAGGAGCTCCTTGAGCCGCGCGTGATGCCTGAGGGAGCCCTCGTCCAGGAAATCGGAGATCAGGGGATGCCCCTCCAGGGCCGCCTGACAGGTCGGGACCTTGCAGTCCAGCACCCGCAGGGGGTTTTCCTCAATGCGCCGGTGGCAGTCGCCGCAGAAGCGCTCCTGGCGGGCCGCGAAGAAAGCCCGGAAGGCTGCCTGGAAGGCCGGGCGGCTTTCCGGGGTGCCCACGGAGTTGAGGCTGAAGGTGAGCTTCGCCAGGCCCAGTTCCCGCAGGAAGTCATAGAGCATGACCAGGCTTTCGGCATCGCTCTCGGGGCTGGCCACGCCGAAGCTTTCCGCGCCGATCTGCCAGAACTGCCGGTAGCGGCCCGTCTGCATGCGCTCGTAGCGGAACTGCGGGCCGATGTAATAGAACAGCACCGGGTCACTGGAGGTCAGGAGCTTGTGCTGGATGGCCGCCCGGACCACGCCCGCGGTGTTCTCGGGGCGCATCACCACGTGCCGGCCGCCCTTGTCCTCGAAGTCGTACATCTCCTTCTTCACAATGTCGGAGGAATCGCCCACGGAGCGCTTGAAGACCTCCAGTTCCTCCAGGATGGGGGTGCGGATCTCCCGGTAGCCATGTCGCTCGAAGCACCGGCGGGCTGTTTCCTCGATATGCTGGAACCAGCGCAGCTCCGCACCGAAGAGATCCCGCATACCTTTCACCGACTGGGCCATGATCCGACTCCCGAGCGTCCTGTTTGCCACCTTCAGCCTACTGGCTTGGGGCCAGACTCCCAAACCCGCCGCTCGCCCGGCCCCGCCCCCGCGCCTCAAGGTCATGCTGGACCCGGGCCATGGCGGGGACGACGGGGGTGCCATGGGCCACAAGGGCCTTACCGAAAAGGCCGCGGCCCTGGCGATCGCCAAAGCCGCCGGGGCCAAGCTGGAGGCCGCCGGGTTTAAAGCCGTCTATACCCGGGAGGACGATACGTTCATTCCCCTCTGGGACCGGGCCAGGGCCGCCAATGCCAAGGGGGCGGATATCTTCATCAGCCTCCACCTGAACGCGGCCCGGGCCAAGGGGGCCTGGGGTTCCGAGGTCTTCTTCCTGAGCCTCGGCAAGGGCGACGACGAGGATGTGGTGGCTCTAGAGAATGCTGGCGCAGGACCTGCGGGGAACGGCCCGGACACCGTGGTGGCCAGCATCCTTGACGACCTGGCCCAGAAGGCCTTCCTTCAGGACTCGGAGCGGCTGGCCGTGGCCATCCAGGGCAAGCTCAACCGTCTGGCCCGCATCAAGGAACGGGGCGTCAAGCAGGCTCCTTTCGTGGTTCTGCGGGGGGCCGCCATGCCCGCGATCCTGGTCGAGGTCGCCTTCATCTCCAATCCCAAGGAAGAGGCCAAACTGAAGGATCCCCTCTTCCAGGCCAAGGTCGCGGAGGCCATCACCATGGGCGTCCGCCTCTATTTCGCCGAAACCAACGGGGCCGTCCGGCGGCGGTTGGTGGGCGGGCCGGACTGACTTGAAACATCAGGTTCACCACGAAGACAGGAAGACCACGAAGAACTGCTAAAAAGACTCGCGGATAAAATAATGGTGAGAAGTGCATTCTTCAGTGTGTGAATGCTTGTCGATATTTGGCTGATGAAGCCTCGGGAGCAACTTCGGGAGATTCATGCATACTGCCAAGCGCACCCATGGATTCACGGAATCGGTCATCCGGGGGATGACGCGGCTGGCCAACGAGCATGGGGCCATCAACCTGGCCCAGGGCTTCCCCAACTTTCCGGCTCCGGACCTGCTCAAGGAAGCTGCCATCGCCGCCATCCGGGCGGACGTGAACCAGTACGCCATCACCTGGGGGGCGAAGCCGCTGCGCGAGGCCCTGGCCCGCAAGATGCAGGCTTTCTATGGCCTTGCGGTGGATCCCGAAACCGAGATCACCGTCACCTGCGGCGCCACCGAGGCCATGGCCTCGGTGCTGCTGGCCCTGGTGGATCCCGGTGACGAGGTGGTGGTCTTCGAGCCCTGGTATGAGAACTACGGCCCCGACGCGGTACTCTGCGGCGCCAGGCCAGTCCACGTGCCTCTGCCCGTGGGGGAGCCCCTGGACCTGGATCGCCTGGCCCGAGCCTTCGGTCCGAGGACCCGGGCCATCATCCTGAACACACCGAACAACCCCACGGGGAAGGTCTTCACCGCCGACGAACTGGCGGGCATTGCCGCGCTTTGCCAGCGGCACGGCGTCTACGTCCTCACCGACGAGATCTACGAGCACATCGTCTACGAGGGCCCCCACATCCCCATCGCCACACTCCCGGGCATGGCCGAGCGCACCATTACCATCTCGGGAGCATCGAAAACCTACGCCGTCACCGGCTGGCGCATCGGTACCATCATCGCGCCCCGGGAGCTGACCGCCGCCATCCGCAAGGTCCACGACTTCCTCACGGTGGGCGCTCCCGCACCCCTGCAGGAGGCGGTGGCCAAGGCCATGGACGAGCTACCCCGCGAGTACTACACAGGCATGGCCGATGCCTACCGCCGCCGCCGGGATCTGCTATGCGGCGCCCTGACCACGGCCGGGTTCCGCTTGGTTCCGCCCCAGGGGGCCTACTACGTACTGGCCGACTACTCGGCCCTGGGTTCTGAGGGCGACGTGGCCTTCGCCACCCGCCTGGTGCAGGAGGCCGGCGTGGCCACGGTGCCCCTGTCCAGCTTCATCAGCGATCCGTCGGCCTCCCGCCGCGTGCGCTTCGCCTTCTGCAAGACCGAGGATCTGCTGGAAGAGGCCGCCCAGCGGCTGCTCACCTTTGCGGGGCGGTGATTCTGGGAAATGAAAAGCATAAGGAATGTTTGAAGCGGAGGAGAGCGGAGGGGCGGAGGAAAGCTGAGAAGGAAAACTGAGAAGAGAAAGGCTGAGAAGAGAAAAGCCAAAATACCCGAGGAACCATGCCATGGCTCCGGTGATCGGGGTCGACTGCTCGGCGATCAGCTGGCGATCCAATCCTCCGCTTTCCTCCGCTCCTCCGTTTTCCTCCGCTTATCGAATTCCTTTCCATCGACTTGCGCAATGCTCAGATCATCCAGTCATCCACGGCATCCTGCTTGAACTCCTGGGGCTGGCGGTTGCGGTACTGCAGCTCGGGGTTCTTGACGGTGACGCGGGTCTGGGCCGGCACGGATTGGGTGACGAACACGTTGCTGCTGATCACCGCCTCCTCGCCGATGACCGTGTCGCCGCCCAGGATGGAGGCGCCGGAGTAGACCGTAACCCGGTCCTTCAGGGTGGGATGGCGCTTCACGCCCTTGAGGGACTGGCCGCCCCGGGTGGACAGGGCGCCCAGGGTCACGCCCTGGTAGATCTTGGCGTAGCGACCGATGGTGGTGGTCTCGCCGATGACCACGCCGGTGCCGTGGTCGATGAAGAAGTACTCGGCGATGGTGGCGCCGGGATGGATGTCGATGCCCGTGAGGGCGTGGGCGTACTCGGCCATGATCCTGGGGATCAGGGGCACCTTCAGCAGGTACAGCTCGTGGGCGATGCGGTGGGTCATGATGGCGAAGATGCCGGGATAGGAGAAGATCACCTCGTCCGTGTCGCCGGCGGCGGGATCGCCCTCGTAGGCCGCCTGCACGTCCGTGGCCAGGATGGCCCGCAGCCGCGGGATGGTGGCCAGGAAGGCCTGCACGACGCCCTCGGCGGCCCGTTCGAAATCCAGGGTGGGGCTTCCATGGCGCATGGCCTGGTGGCGGATGACATTAATGACCTGCTCGAAGAGCCGGCCTCGGATCTCCCCCAGCAGCTCGCCCACGTAGTACTCCAGGGTCTGGGTGGTCAGGTTCTGCTTGCCGAAGTAGCCGGGGAACAGCAGCTCCCGCAGCTTCTTGATGAGATCGATCACCGCATCCCGGTTGGGCAGGGAGCCCGCGTCAATGTGCCGGGTGATGGGCTCCGCCAGATCGCTGGCCACGATGGCGGCCACCAGATCGGAGAATCCAGCGGATTGGGTTCCGTCCAGCTTGGGCGATGGATGGGACATGGGCGGCTCCGGGCATGGTGTTCAGACAGCTCTTGATCGACTTGAGTATGGCTTACCAATGGGTCCCAGCAGAATCAGACCCATCAGATGCTGTAGTCATCGGCAAAGACCTGCACGCGGCTGGGCCGCACGAAGAGGTGGTCGCCTTCCTTGATCTCGAGGAGGGCCAGGCGCTCCCGGCTGAGGTGGGCGTCCAACTCCAGGCCCGAAGACAGGCGCAGGCGCAGGCAGGCCAGGGGGCCCACGGACACCACCTTTACCACCTGGGCGGCCTCGCCTTCAGAGGCGTCGAGGCTCAGCTCCATCTCGTGGGGGCGGGCGAAGGCGGTGCCCTCCTCCACCTGGTGGAGCCGGTTCATCTGACCCACGAACTGGGCCACGAAGGCCGAGGCGGGATGATCGTAGATGTCCCTGGGATGGCCCACCTGCTCGACTCGGGCACGGTTCATGACGGCCACCGTGTCGGCCACTTCCATGGCCTCCTCCTGATCGTGCGTGACGAGCACCGTGGTGACCTTGGAGACATCATGGAGGCGCCGCAGCCACTGGCGCAGCTCCGCCCGCACCTGGGCGTCCAGGGCCCCGAAGGGCTCGTCCAGCAGCAGCACCCGGGGCTCCACCGCCAGGGCCCGGGCCAGGGCCACCCGCTGACGCTGCCCGCCGCTCAGCTCCGAGGGCAGGCGGCCGCCGTAGCTGTCCATCTGGATGAGCGCCAGCAGCTCGTCCACCCGGGCGCGGATGACCTCGCGGGAGGGCCGGGAGGCGCGGGGCTTGACCTCCAGGCCGAAGGCCACGTTCTGGCGCACGCTCATGTGGGGGAACAGCGCGTAGTGCTGGAAGACGAAGCCCACATGGCGGTCCTGGGGCCGCTGAGCCGTGCTGGCCTCGCCCCGCACCAGGACTTCGCCTTCGTCGGGATGTTCGAGCCCGGCGATGATGCGCAGCAGGGTGGTCTTGCCCGAGCCGCTGGGGCCCAGCAGGGCCATCAGGCTGCCCTCGGGGATGTCCAGGTTCACGCGGTCCAGGATGGTCTTGCCGCCCAGGCGCTTGGTCAGGTTCCGGATCTCGATGCTCACTGGGACTCCAGTTCCCGCTGGGCTCGCCAGGCGACAAAGGATTTCAGGGCCAGGCTCACGAGGGCCATGAGGCTCAGCAGGCTGGCGCAGGCGAAGGCCGCCCCGAACTGGTACTCGTTGTAGACGGCCTCGATGTGCAGGGGCAGGGTCATGGTCTCGCCGCGGATGTGGCCGCTCACCACGCTCACGGCGCCGAACTCGCCCATGGCGCGGCTGGCGCAAAGAATCACGCCGTAGAGCAGGCCCCACTTCAGGGCGGGCAGGATGACCCGCCAGAAGGTCTGCCAGGGGGAGGCGCCCAGGAGCATGGCCGCCTCCTCCGCCTCGGGCCCCAGGGCCTGCACCAGGGGCAGCAGCTCGCGGGCCACGAAGGGGAAGGTGACGAAGGCCGTGACCAGGACGATGCCGGGCTTGGCGAAGATGATCTGGATGTTGTGGCGATCCAGCCAGGGGCCGAACCAGCCATCCAGGCCGAAGAGCAGTACGAACATGAGACCCGCGACGACTGGCGAGATGGCGAAGGGCAGGTCCAGGATCGCCACCCAGAAGCCGTGGCCGGGGATCTTGTGGCGGCCCAGCAGCCAGGCCGCGGCCAGGCCGAACACGCCGCTGATGAGCACGGCGGCCGCGGTGCTGACAAGGCTCAGGCGGATGGCCTGGGCGGCGTTCTCGTCGTGGAGGCTCGCCAGGAAAACCCGCCAGCCCTCGGACAGGGCCGCGTGGAAGATATTGGCCAGGGGCAGCAGCAGGAACACCGCCATGAACGACACCGCGATGGCAATGAGGCTGCGCCTGAGCCAAGCAGGCTCGCCGACTCCGTCGGCGAGAAGTCGAAGGTCAGACACGGCTGGGCCCCCCGAAGCGGCGGTGCAGCAGGTGGATGCTGGCCAGCACCAGGAGGGAGATGCTGAGCATGATCACCGCCAGGGCCACGGCCCCGTCATAGTCGTATTGCTCCAGCTTCACGACGATGAGCAGGGGCGCGATCTCTGTCTTGAAGGGCAGGTTGCCGGAAATGAAGACCACGCTGCCGTACTCGCCCACGGCCCGGGCGAAGGACAGCGCGAAGCCGCTGAGGATGGCCGGCATAAGCTGGGGCAGCACCACCCGGCGCAGGGTGGCCCAGCGGGTGGCGCCGAGGCAGGCGGCGGCTTCTTCGACTTCCCGGGGCAGCTCCTCCAGCACGGGCTGGAGGCTGCGGACCACAAAGGGCAGGCTGACGAAGCTCAGCGCTAGCACAACGCCGATGCGGTTGTAGACGACGGGAAAGGGAATCAGGTGGCCGATCCAACCCTTGGGCCCGTAGAGTGCCGACAGGGTGAGGCCGGCCACCGCCGTGGGCAGAGCGAAGGGCAGGTCCACCAGGGCGTCGGCCAGGCGCCGCCCCGGGAAGGGATAGCGCACCAGCACCCAGGCGATGAGGCTGCCCCACACAAGGTTGAAGAGGGCCGCCGCCAGGGCGGCCCCCAGGCTGAAGAGGCAGGCCGTGCGGACCCGCGGATCCACCAGCACCGTCCCGAAGGTTCCCGCCTTGGCATGGATGGCCTTCAGGGCCAGGGCCGCCAGGGGCAGGAGGATCATGAGGCTCGTGCCCAGCAGGGTGATGCCCGTGCTGAGGGCGAAGCCGGGGCGGCGGGTAAAGGTCACGGCGTCTACTTCCGTACCACGATCTGGTCGAAGCTGCCGCCATCCTTGAAGTGGGCGTCGTGGGCGCGGTCCCAGCCCCCGAATGCGTCGGCGATGGTGAAGAGCTTCAGCTGCGGGAACCGGCTGCCGGCGGCCTTGAGGGCCTTGGGATCCGAGGGGCGGTAGCCGTTCTGGGCGATGATCTTCTGGGCTTCCGGCGTGTAGAGGAATTCCAGGTACGCCTTGGCCACGGCCGCCGTGCCCTTCTTCTGCACCACCTTGTCCACCCAGGCCACGGAAGGTTCCGCCAGGATGCTGGTGGAGGGAAGCACGATCTGGAACTTCCCCTTGCCCGTGCCTTCGGTGACCAGCAGGGCCTCGTTCTCCCAGGCCAGCAGCACGTCGCCCAGGCCCCGCTCCACGAAGGTGGTGGTGGCGCCCCTGGCGCCGCTGTCCAGCACGGGCACACGCTTGAAGAGCTCGGTGATGTAGGCGCGGGCCTTGGCTTCGGAGCCGTCCTTCTGCTTCAGGGCCTGGCCCCAGGCCGCCAGGTAGTTCCAGCGGGCGCCGCCGCTGGTCTTGGGGTTCGGTGTGATGACCTGCACGCCGGGCTTGAGCAGGTCGTTCCAGTCGCGAATGCCCTTGGGATTGCCCGCCCGCACGAGGAAGACCACGGTGGAGAGGTAGGGCGAGCTGTTGCCGGGAAGGCGCTTCTGCCAATCGACGGGCAGCAGCTGGCGCTGGGTGGCCAGGGCATCGATGTCATGGGCCAGGGCCAGGGTGACTACATCAGCTGGAAGGCCGTCGATGACGGAGCGGGCCTGCTTGCCCGAGCCGCCGTGGGACTGGGAGATGGTGACGGTTTGGCCCGTCTTGGCCTTCCAATGGGCCGCGAAGGCGGGGTTGATGGCCTGGTACAGCTCGCGGGTGGGGTCGTAGGAGACGTTCAGCAGTTTGACGTCCTGGGCCTGGAGGGCGGTGCCGAGCGAGGCGAGGAGCAAGAGGGAGCGAAGGAAGCGGTTCATGCGGCATCCAGAAAAGGGGGAAGACGAAGTTCAGGGAGAAGGGATATCCAGCTGAAAAGTGCGGTTGTGAGGGCCGCTACAACAGGTCATGAATGACTCCGGAAGAAGGGTGTAGGTCGCGAGATCGGAACGGGTCATAACCAACAGCTGCGCATCATGTAGGAGGAAGTGAATGGACCACGAAGACAGGAAGACCACGAAGAAGAACGAGAAAGAATCGGGCCTTCAGAGAGACGCTTAGACAGCGAAAGGTTCGAAAGAAAGACCCAAGCATGAAATTTCAGCATCCGCTGGCCCCCATCTTTTCTATGCGAGAGTTTTCAGTTCTTCGTGGTCTTCCTGTCTTCGTGGTGAACTCTTATTGCCGTCATCAGTACGATTCCTGGGCCAGCACCAGGCCCGCGGCGACGGTGGCGTTCGTGGCCTCGTCGATGAGGATGAAGTTGCCGCCACTGCGCACCCAGTCATGGGGATCGGCGGCGATGGGCTGCTGCAGGCGCAGGCTCACGGTGGCGATGTCGTTCATGCGCAGCTCCTGGGCGGGCACGGATTCCAGGGCCTGGAGGTCCAGGCGGCCCAGGATCTCCGTGACCTTGGCGCGCACTTCGCGCGTGCCGTGGCGCAGCACCAGGCGGCTCATGGGATCCAGGGGTCGCTCGCTGAACCAGCAGAGGGTGGCGTTCAGGTCGCGGGCGGGGACCGGCGCGCCCGCGCTACCCGTGATGAGGTCGCCGCGGCTGACATCCACCTCGTCCTCCAGGTGCAGGGTCACGCTCTGGCCCACGATGGCCCGGTCCAGGTCGCGCCCGAAGAACTCCACCCGCTTCACCCTGGTGCGGACGCCGGAGGGCAGGATGCTCACCGCGTCGCCCGGGGCCACGGAGCCGCTTTCGATGCGCCCCTGGTAGCCCCGGTAGTCGAGGAGCTCCCCGGTGCGGGGCCGGCAGACGAGCTGGACCGGGAACCGGAAGGGGGCCTGGAGGTCCTGGCTGCCGAGGTTCACGGCCTCCAAGTACGCCATCAGCGTGGGCCCCGTGTACCAGCCCAGCTGCCCGCCCCGCTCCACCACCATGTCGCCCTTGAGAGCGGAGAGTGGGATGTACTGGATGTCGGGGATGCCCAGCTTGGCGGCCAGGGGTTCCACCTCGGCGCGGATGCGCTGGAAGGTCGCCTCGTCGTAGCCCACCAGGTCCATCTTGTTGATGGTCACCACCACGTGGCGCAGGCCCATGACTTGAGCTAGGGTCATGTGGCGGCGGGTCTGGGGCAGGACGCCCTTGCGCGCATCGATGAGCACGATGGCCACATCCGCCGTGGAGGCGCCGGTCACCATGTTGCGGGTGTACTGCTCGTGGCCGGGCGCGTCCGCCAGGATGTACTTGCGGGTGCCCGTGCTGAAGTAGCGGTAGGCCACGTCGATGGTGATGCCCTGCTCCCGCTCGGCGGAGAGGCCGTCGGTCAGCAGGGAGAGATCCACTTCTTCGAGACCACGCTTGCGGCTCGATACCGCCAGGGCGTCCAGGGCGTCCGCCAGGATGGCCTTGCTGTCGTAGAGCAGGCGACCGATGAGGGTGCTCTTGCCGTCATCCACGCTGCCGCAGGTGATGAAGCGCAGGAGGCCGTTGTCCACCAGAGTTTCCGGAGCCATTAGAAGTACCCTTCCTTCTTGCGCTGCTCCATGGAGGCTTCGCTGGTCTGGTCATCGAGACGCGTGGCGCCCCGCTCGGTGATTTCGGTGGTGGCGGTTTCCTTCACGATGTCCGCCACGGTGCGGGCCCCGCTCAGCACGGGCGCCGTGCAGCTGATGTCGCCCACCGTGCGGAAGCGGACCATCTTGCGCACGGACACGGCCCCCGTTGGCACCGGCGTCAGATCCGTCACGGGCAGCAGGGCGCCACCGCTCAGCACCACCACCTCCCGCTCGTGGGCGAAGTAGATGGAGGGCAGCTCCAGGCCCTCCTCCTCGATGTACTGCCACACGTCCAGCTCGGTCCAGTTGGAGATGGGGAAGGCCCGGAGGTGCTCGCCGGGATGGATGCGGGCGTTGTAGAGGTTCCAGAGCTCGGGCCGCTGATTCTTGGGATCCCACTGGCCGAACTCATCCCGGAAACTGAAGATGCGCTCCTTGGCCCGGGCCTTTTCCTCGTCGCGGCGGGCGCCGCCGATGAGGCAGTCGAACTTGAACTCCTCCTGAGTATCGAGGAGGGTCACGCTCTGGTGGCGGTTGCGGCTTTCGTTGGGATTGCGCAGCACGATGCGACCCTTGGCGATGCTTTCGTCCAGGGTGCGCACGATGAGGCGCTCCCCCAGCTCCGCGGCGCGCCGGTCGCGGAAGGCGAGTACCTCGGGATAGTTGTGGCCCGTATCGATGTGCACCAGGGGGAAGGGGAAGCGGCCGGGCCGGAAGGCCTTCTCCGCCAGGCGCAGCAGCACGAGGCTGTCCTTGCCGCCGCTGAAGAGCAGGGCCGGATTCGAGCACTGGCCCGCCACCTCGCGGAGGATGTGGATGGCCTCGGACTCGAGGGCTTCGAGGTGGGTGAGGGTCTGGGGCATGGTCATCCCTGGCTCGGTCGGTTGTGGAGGCCGCATTCCTTGTGCTCCGGCAGCTCCCACCACCAGCGGCCCGCGCGGAGATCCTCGCCGGGGGCGATGGCCCTGGTGCAAGGGGCGCAGCCGATGGAGGGGAAGCCCTGGTCGTGCAGGGGGTGGGTGGGGATGTGGTTGGCCTTCGCGAAGGCCCAGAGCCGTTCAAGATTCCAGTCCAGCAGGGGGGCGATCTTCAGACGCTCCGGCGTGCCTCCGTCGACCTCGGTGAATTGGAGATCGCTGCGCGTGGGGCTCTGCTCGCGGCGCAGGCCCGTGAGCCAGGCCCGGGATCCCGCCAGGGCCCGCTTGAGGGGGCGCAGCTTGCGGACTTCACAGCAGGCGTGGCGTTGATCCAGGCCTTCGCGGAAGCCGAAGAGCCCGCCCTGGGCCTGCACGAGCGCTTCGACTTCGGCGCCATCCGGCGAGTAGACCTCGAAGCGGAGGGAAGGGTAGCGCCGCTTGAGCGCTTCGAAGGTCTCATGGGTCTCGGGATGGAGGCGGCCCGTGTCCAGCATGAAGACTCGCACCGCGTGGCCTGTCTGGGCGGCCAGGTGGACCAGCACGCTGTCCTCCACCCCCGCGCTGCAGGCCAAGGTGAGCTCGTCGCCGAAGGTATCGGCGGCCCACTGCACGAGGGCCTGGGCGTCGAGGCCCGCCGGGGCCTGGGGGAAGGCGGTGGCCGGGGTCATGCCTGTTCCTCAAACACGGGGCGAAGCCGCTCGGCGCCCACGCGGGCCGCGAAATCGCCGAAGGGCTCGTCGGGATGCCCTTCCGCTGCCCAGGCAGCGAAGAGGTGGTCCAGGGCGGCGGGGAAGGCTTCCACGGTCACCTTGTGGGCCACGGGGAAGGCCAGGCGGGTGCCTTCGGGATCGCCGCCCACGAAGAGGACATAGCTCTTGCCCGTCTGGCCCACCAGGGCCAACTCCGCGGTGTAGGGCCTGGCGCAGCCGTTGGCGCAACCGGTCATGCGGAAGAGGAGGCTGCGGCCTTCGAGCCCCTGGCGGGACAGCGCCTCGCGGATGTCCGCCAGGCGATCGGGGAGCACCCGCTCCGCGTCGATGAGGGCTAGGCCGCAGAGGGGCAGAGCCACGCAGGCCATGGCCCGGGCCGCCAGGGGTTCGGCGGCCTCCAGGGGATGACCGTGCACCAGGAAGAGGGCTTCCACTTCGCCCCGGTCTTCTTGCTTCAGGCCCAGCAGGATGAGGTCCTGGTCGGGGCTGAGCTGGACGGAGGGCCGGAAGTTCGAGACCGCGTCGTGCAGGGCGGCCTTGAAGTGGCCCCCGATGCGGCCGGAGCGAATGGAGAGGCCCAGGGCCAGGGTGCCGTCCGCGCGCTCCAGCCAGCCCAGCACGGGCGAGGTGCGCCAGGGCGGCAGCTCCCGATCCTCGAAGGCGATGCTGGCGCGGGTTTCAATTTCCGCCTTGAACCAGGGCAGGCCCTTGCGGGCGATCACATACTTCAGGCGGGCGTGCTTGCGGTTCTCCCGGCTGCCTTCGTCGCGATGCACACCCACCACGGCCTCGGCCACGGGCAGCAGCGCGGCGGGCGGAATCCAGCCCAGAAGATCCGCCAGGCGGGGGAAAGTGCTCTCGTCGCCGTGGGTCATGCCCATGCCCCCGCCGGCGAAGACGAAGAAGCCGTCCAGGGTGCCCCGATCGTCGAAACTGGCCGCCAGGCCCACATCGTTGGTGTAGAGGTCCACCAGGTTTTCGCCGACGACCGTGACGCTGAACTTGAACTTGCGGGGCAGGTAGGTTGGCCCGAAGAGGCGCTCCTGCTCCTTCTCCGGATCCACCCGTTCGCCATCCAGCCAGATTTCCGCATAGGCGTTGGAGGTGGCCTGGAAATGCGAGGCCAGCTGGTTCACCACCGCGTCCAGCTGGGCCAGATCGGGGCGCAGCCAGGGATTCGGCGCCTGGGTGACCGTGCGCACCACGTCGCCGCAGGCGCCCTTGGTGGTCTGGAGGGCGGCGTGCAGGCCCTGCAGGGTGGCCTTGATATCGTCCTTGAGGACGCCGTGCAACTCGATGCTCTGGCGGGAAGTGACACGCAGCGTGCCGTCCCCGTAGCGGTCGGCCAGATCGTCCCAGGCCAGGTACTGCTCGGGGCTTAGGCGGCCGCCGGGAATGCGACCCCGCAACATGAGCGCGGGCGGCTTCTCCTTATCGAAGCGGTCCTTCTGCTGGTAGAAGCCGTGGAACTTCACCAGCAGCTGGCCGTCCTTGGAGAAGGAGGGGTCGGCATTCGCCAGCTCTTCGGCCAGGTTGCCGCGCAGGTGCTGCGAGGCGGCCTTGAGGGCTTCCATGGGTGTGCTCATGGGTGGACTCCGGCGGGAAGGGCGTCCTGCTGGATTTGGCGCAGGAGGTCGCGGAGAATCTCCGCCCGGCGGACAGGGTCGGGCAGGGTCTGCTTGAGCTGCTGGCGGAGCTGCACCAGGGCCTCGAACTCGGGCACCGTCGCATCGGGTACCAGCTCCTCCAGGGCCTCCCGCACCACCCGGCTCAGGCCAGCGAAGGCCCCTTCCGTGGAGATGGCGGCCACGAAGGGCCCCCTCCGGAGGACGCTGGGGAAGAGGGCATCGCAGGCGGCGGCATCATCCACGGCGTTCACCCAGAGCCCGTGGGCCCTGGCGTGGGCGGCGATGAAGGCGTTGGCTTTCGGATCATTGGTGGCGCTGATGACCAGGTGCACCCCGTCGAGATCCTCCGGGCGGAATTCCCGCTGATGCCTTTCCGACTCGAAACCCGCCAGGGTTTCGAGCACCTCCTGGCTGAACGCCTGGGATACCACCCGCACACTGCAGCCGGTCGGTTGCAGCGCCTGCAGCTTAGCTCGCGCGACGCTCCCGCCGCCCACCACGAGGACGCGCTTCCCGCGAAGATCCAGAAACAGGGGCAGCAGGCTCATGGGGGACCTCCGAGGTGGGGTGGAAGCGGTGGTGCAGGACCTCGCCGATGACGAGAATCCCGGGGCCAGAGGTGGCGGGGCAGAGGGCGCCGGCGGCCGCGTGGGCCAGGGTGGAGAAGGTGCTGGTCTGGCCCGGACACTGGGCCTGCTCCACCAGGGCCACGGGCAGGTCGGGCGCGGCACCGTGGTCCAGCAGCCCGCTCGCCAGGGCCCGGATGGTCCGGGTGCCCATGTAGACCGCGAGGGTGCCGCCACTCAGGGCTAGGTCCCGCCACGCCGCCGCCGAATCCGGCAGGTGGTGGCCCTCCAGCACGGTGATGCGACGGCTGACTTCGCGATGCGTGAGGGGGAAACCAGCCCCGGCGGCGGCGCCAAGCAGGGCGCTCACGCCGGGAATTACCTCGAAGGGAATGCCCGCAGCCTCCAGGGCCAGAGCCTCCTCGCCGCCCCGCCCGAACACCAGCGGATCACCGCCCTTCAGGCGCACCACGCGCCGTCCTGCCTGGGCGTGTTCGATCATCAGGCGCTGGATGTCCGCCTGTTCGGTGCTGGCCTTCCCGCAGCGCTTGCCCACGGGCAGGGCCAGGGCCTGGGCGGGGAAAAGCTCCTGGAAGGCGGCATCCAGCAGGGCGTCGTGGAGAATGACCTCGGCCCCCTGCATGGCCCTGAGGCCCCGGACCGTGATCAGGTCGGGGCAGCCGGGTCCGGCGCCGACGAGGCTGACGAAGCCCGTGATTCCAGGGGCGCCGGAAGCCGTACCGTCCTGCTGGAAGACGGTGATGGCGGGCTGCTCGGGGCGCGGGGACCTGGTCATGGGTGCTCCGGGGAGACAGTCCGGGAGAACCGTCCATGGCTAGAGTTTCGCCTTTTCAATATATTGTCAAGTAATATAATTGAATTAATTATGTAATTATTATTGCCACTCTCTTCCCCCGCCCTGGTCAGCGGTTGGATCCGAATCCGGTTCCAAGCCCAGGGCCCGAAGTGACGGGTGAACTGCTACTCTCGGCTCCAACCAATTCCAGCATGTAGCGACAGGCATCCTCCTCAGAGGCATCCATGGCCTTGACCGATCTACTCGTCCACCTCGACCACCATGCAGGGTCCGTCGCCCGGCTGGAAGTGGCCGTGGCCATGGCCAAGCGGCACGGGGCTCGGCTGACGGGGCTCCTGGTGATCCGGCATCACTACCCGCCGACGGCCGGGGTGGCAGAGGTGCAGGCCCTGTTCGAGCGGTTGGTCGAAGGTGCCGGGATCGAGGGCCGGTGGCTCTGCGTGGACGGATCGGCGCTCGGCATCGGCATGTCTGAACTCGTCATCGGCCACGCGCAGTGCAGCGACCTGGTGATCATTGGCCAGGGTTCCATGGCGTCCGCGGGCCTGGGGGTGCCCTTCGATCTGCCGAAGCGCGTGATCCTAGGGGCGGGAAGGCCGGTGCTGATCGTGCCCTTCGTGGGCGTGTTCGCCACGGTCGGCGAGCGTGTGCTGGTGGCATGGAAGCCTGGGCCCGAGGCGGCCCGAGCCGTGAACGACGCCCTGCCGTTCCTGGCCAGGGCCCAGCGGGTGGAACTCCTGGCCAGGCACCGCCCGGAAACGGTGGGACGGCCCGATGGACCCTGTGCCGACCTCGCCGCCCACCTGGCCCGGCATGGCGTCACAGCCCGGGTCCAGACCTTGAACCGGGCCGACACTCCCATGGGCGATGCACTCCTGAACCGGGTCTGCGATGAGGGGTTCGACCTCCTGGTGGTGGGCGCCCTCGCCCACGGTCCGGAAGGCAAGCGGGCCCTCGGCTCGGTGGTTCGCCACCTGCTCCGGCAGATGACGGTGCCGGTGCTGATGTCGCATTAGCTCCAGGCCATCCGGTCTCATGGACTGCACAGGCTCACGAAGGAACAGGAGACTCACCGAATGACGGACCCCATCCTCGAGACCCGGAACCTCTCCAAGGAGTTCAAGGGCTTTTCTGCGGTCAGCGATCTGAACCTGCGGGTCGAACGGGGGCACATCCACGCCCTCATCGGGCCCAACGGCGCGGGCAAGACCACCGTCTTCAACCTGCTCACCAAGTTCCTCACCCCCACCACCGGCACCATCCTGTTCAACGGCATCGACATCACCCGCGAGCAGCCCGCGGACATCGCCCTCCGGGGCGTGATCCGCTCCTTTCAGATCTCAGCCGTGTTTCCCGGGCTGTCTCCGCTCGAAAACGTGCGGCTGGCCCTGCAGCGCGCGACCCGCACCTCGTACCAGTTCTGGAAAAGCGAACGGTGCCTGGATCGCCTGGAGGATCGGGCCATGGAGCTGCTGGAATCGGTGGGACTGGGGGAGCTGAGCGGCGGTATCTCGGGTGAGCTGGCCTATGGACGCAAGCGAGCCCTGGAACTCGCCACCACCCTGGCCCTGGAGCCCGAGCTCATGCTCCTGGACGAGCCGACTCAGGGCATGGGCGCCGAGGATGTGGACCGGATCGCCGCCCTGGTGAAGAAGGCCGCCGCGGGCCGCACGATCCTGATGGTCGAACACAACCTCAAGGTCGTGGAGACCCTGGCGGACCGGATCACGGTGCTGCAGCGGGGGGCGATCCTCGCGGAAGGGTCTTATGCGGCAGTCTCCCAGGACCCGCGGGTGCTGGAAGCCTACATGGGAGGGGCCCATGCCTGAGGCCCGGCCCAAGGAACTGCTGCGGATCCGGGAGCTGCAGGCGTTCTATGGCGAGTCCCACATCCTGCATGGCATCGACCTGGGAGTCGGCGAGGGGGAGGTGGTCACCCTGCTCGGGCGGAACGGCGCCGGCCGTACTACGATCCTGAAAGCGATCCTCGGCCTGGTGGGGCGGCGGACCGGGTCCATCACCATCCATGGCATAGAGACCATCGCGTTGCCGACCCACCGGATCGCCCACCTCGGCATCGGGTACTGCCCGGAGGAACGGGGCATCTTCTCCAGCCTGACCGTCGAGGAGAACCTGCTGCTGCCGGTGGTGGTGGGAGAGGGGGGCCTGGCCCTCCCAGAGCTCTACGGGATGTTCCCCAACCTGCTGGAACGGAAGCACAGCCTGGGCACCCGCCTTTCGGGCGGGGAGCAGCAGATGCTGGCCATGGCCCGGATCCTGCGCACCGGGGCGAGGCTCCTGCTGCTGGATGAGATTACCGAGGGCCTGGCTCCGGTGATCGTCCAGACCCTCCGCAAGCTCATAGGCCAACTGAAAGAGAAGGGCTTCACCATCATCCTGGTGGAACAGAATTTCCATTTCGCCGCGGAGCTGGCGGACCGCCACTATGTGATCGACCGGGGCACCATCGTCGACATGATCCCCCGGGATCAGCTGGCCTCCAGCACCGGGAAATTGAATCAGTACCTGGGTGTTTGACGGGGAACTGGTGGCCCAAAGAAATCTCTGTATGCTGGACCAGCCTTCCAACCCAACTCGGAGCAGCCCGGCCCAACCCTGGGCACCTCTAGTGTTCCCCCCGAAAGGATCGCCTGTATGAACAGCCTGTTTCCTGTCGCTGCCCTGTCGCTCTCCCTGCTCGCCACCACCAGTGGCATGGCCGCACCCCCCAAGGAAACGGTCTCGGACGGGGTGGTGAAGATTGGCGTGCTCACGGACATGTCCGGGGTCTATTCCACCCTCGGCGGCAAGGGTACCCAGGTCGCCGTGGAAATGGCCGCTCAGGATTTCGGCGGCAAGGTGCTGGGCAAGCCCATCGTGGTCATCGGTGCGGATCACCAGAACAAGGCCGACATCGCCTCGGCCAAGGCCCGGGAGTGGTTCGACAACGAAAAGGTGGACATGATCACCGGCCTGCTGAACTCCGGCTGCGCCCTGGCGGTGCAGAAGCTCGGCGGGGACAAGAAGCGCATCGTCATGGTCACCGGAGCTGCCAGCACCGACCTGACCAACAAGGCCTGGACTCCCTACGGCATCCACTATGTGTATGACACCTACGCCCTGGGCAAGGTGACCGGGCAGGCCGTGGTGCAGACCGGGGGCAAGTCCTGGTTCTTCATCACCGCCGACTACGCCTTCGGCCAGTCGCTCGAGCAGAACACCACCCTCTTCGTGAACAAGCTGGGGGGCAAGGTGCTGGGCTCCGTCCGCCACCCCCTCTCCACGGCGGATTTCTCGTCCTACCTGCTCCAGGCCCAGTCCTCCGGGGCCCAGATCATCGGCTTGGCCAATGCCGGCGGGGACACCATCAACGCGATAAAGCAGGCCCGGGAGTTCGGTATCGGCCAGAAAGGCCAAAAACTGGTAGGACTGCTGATCTTCGATACCGACATCAAGAGTCTGGGGCTGACCGCGGCCCAAGGAATGCAGTTCACCTCCGGGTTCTACTGGGACCGGGATGAAGGCACCCGCGCCTTTTCCAGGCGGTTCTTCGCCATCCACAAGGCCATGCCCACCATGGACCAGGCCGGTGCCTACTCTGCGACCATGAACTACCTGAAGGCCATCAAGGCCGCGGGGAACGACGATCCCGACGCGGTCATGGCCAAGCTGAAGGCCATGGACATCAGCGACTTCTTCGCCGTCCACGGAAAGATTCGCATCGATGGGCGGATGGTACACGACATGTACCTGATGGAGGTGAAGAAGCCCTCTGAGTCCAAGGGGGAATGGGATCTCCTCAAAATCGTGAAGACTGTCCCGGGCGACGAGGCCTACATGCCGCTCTCCGAAAGCACGTGCCCGGCCGTGAAGAAGTAGCTCAGCCGCCCGGGAGCCCCCGATGGGTATGTCCATTCAGACGGTCCTGTCCCAGGTCATGCTGGGGCTCAACAATGGCGTGTTCTACGCCATCCTGAGCCTAGGCTTGGCGGTGATTTTCGGCCTCCTGAACATCGTCAACTTCGTCCACGGGGCGCTCTACATGCTGGGCGCCTACGTGGCGCTCCTGGGTTATTCGATGCTGGGCCCGCTGCTGGGTAAGCCGGACTTCCACCTCAACTACTGGGCGGCGCTGATCGTGGCGCCGCTGGTGGTGGGGGCCCTGGGGATCGCCATCGAGAAGACCATGCTGCGCCGGCTGCGCAAGTTCGACCACCTCTACGGCCTGCTGCTCACCTTCGGCCTGGCCCTCATCATCCAGGGCGTCTTCACCAACTACTTCAACGTGTCCGGCGACGCCTACGACGGGAAGCCGGAGGTCCTGAATGGCGTGGTCGACCTTGGCTTCATGATGTTCCCGAAGTACCGCCTCTGGGTGATCGCCATCTCCCTGGCGGTCTGCTTCGGCACCTGGTACGTCATCGAGCGCACCAAGCTCGGCTCGTACCTCCGCGCCGGCACCGAGAATCCCGAGCTCGTGAAGGCCTTCGGCATCAACGTGCCGCTCATGATCACCCTGACCTACGGCTTCGGGGTGGGCCTGGCCGCCTTCGCGGGGGTACTGGCCGCTCCGATCTATTCCGTCAGCCCGGTCATGGGCTCCGAGATGATCATCACCGTGTTCGCGGTGGTGGTCATCGGCGGCATGGGCTCGATCATGGGTTCGATCGTCACCGGCCTCCTGCTGGGAATGGTGGAGGGCTTCACCAAGGTCGTGTACGCCCCGGCCTCGGGCACCGTGATCTTCCTGATCATGGTTGTCGTCCTGCTCGTCAAGCCCACGGGCCTGTTCGGGAGGGAAGCCTAGGTGAACCGGTTCCTCTGGCTTGCCCTCATCGCCCTCGGGCTGGCGGCGCCCTTCGTGGTGTACCCCGTCTTCATGATGAAGCTGCTCTGTTTCGCCCTGTTCGCCATGGCCTTCAATCTGCTGCTGGGTTACACAGGGCTGCTGTCCTTCGGGCATGCGGCCTTCTTTGGCGGTGCCTCCTACGTCACGGGCTACCTGGTGAAGACCAGCGGTCTGACGCCGGAGCTGGGGGTCCTGGGCGGCACCCTCTTCGCGGCCCTGCTGGGGTACCTGGTGGGCAGCCTGGCCATCCGGCGGCAGGGCATCTACTTCGCCATGGTGACCCTGGCCCTGGCCCAGATCGTCTACTTCGTCGCGCTGAAGGCCACCTTCACCGGGGGCGAGGATGGCCTGCAGGGCATTCCCAGGGGGCTCCTCTTCGGGCTGATCGATCTGAACCGCCATTACACGGTGGGCGGCGGTCCCCTGGGCCTCAACCTCTACTACTTCATCTTCGTCCTCTTCTGCCTGGGTTTCTGGATCATCCACCGGACGATCCATTCCCCCTTCGGCCAGGTGCTCAAGGCGATCCGGGAGAACGAGCCCCGGGCCATTTCGCTGGGGTACAAGGTGGAACGATTCAAGCTGATGGCCTTCGTCCTTTCCTCGGCCCTGGCGGGCATGGCCGGGTCGATGAAGAGCCTGGTTTTCCAGCTCGCGTCGCTCACCGATGTGAGCTGGCATACCTCCGGCGAGGTGGTCCTGATGACCCTGCTGGGTGGCGTGGGCACAGTGCTGGGTCCGCTGGCCGGCGCCTTTACCGTGGTGACGCTCCAGTCCAAGCTGAGTTCAGTGGGCCCCTGGATCACGGTCATCATCGGGGGCATCTTCGTGATCTGCGTGCTGGTCTTCCGGCGCGGCTTCGTCGGCGAACTGGGCCGGCTGCTCCGGCGCCCCTTGTAAAGGCATTCCGATGTGGGAGGCATGACATGATCTGCAGCTCTATCCCAGAGGCCCTGGCGGGCATTCCGGACGGCGCCACCCTCATGGTCGGCGGCTTCGGCCTGGTGGGCATTCCGGAAAACCTGATCCTTGGGCTGCGCGAAACCGGCGTGAAGAATCTCACGGTCATCTCCAACAACTGCGGCGTGGACGACTGGGGTCTCGGTCTCCTGCTCAACAACCGCCAGATCCGGAAGATGGTCGGCTCCTACGTGGGCGAGAACAAGGAGTTCGAGCGCCAGTATCTTTCCGGCGAGCTGGAGGTGGAGCTGGTGCCCCAGGGCACGCTGGCTGAGCGCATCCGGGCCGGGGGCGCGGGCATTCCGGCCTTCTTCACGCCGGCCGGAGTGGGCACCCCCATTGCTGAAGGGCGCGAGACTCGAGTGTTCAACGGGAAGGAGTACCTGCTGGAGCTGGCCCTGAAGGCCGATTTCGCCCTGGTCAAGGCCTGGCGCGGGGACGGCCTCGGCAACCTGCAGTACCGCCGCACGGCCCAGAACTTCAACCCCATGATGGCGGCCGCGGGAAAGATCACCATCGCCGAAGTGGAGGTCCTGGCCGCCATCGGCGACCTGGAACCAGAACACGTCCATACGCCCAGCATCTACGTCCAGCGCGTCATTCTTGGCGGGCACCAGGAAAAGCGCATCGAACGCCGGACCGTGCGGAAGGGCGGTGCCGCATGACCTGGACACGGGAGGAGATCGCCCAGCGGGCGGCGCAGGAAATCCAGGATGGCTACTACGTGAACCTGGGCATTGGCATGCCGACCCTGGTGGCCAACTACATCCCGGCCGGCAAGCGGGTGGTGCTGCAGTCGGAGAACGGCCTGCTGGGCATCGGCCCCTATCCCGCCGAAGAGGACTTGGATCCTGATCTGATCAATGCCGGCAAGGAGACCATCACCATGATCCCCGGCGCCGCCCTGTTCAGCAGCGCCGAGTCCTTCGCCATGATCCGGGGCGGCCACATCGATCTGGCCATCCTGGGGGGCATGGAAGTCTCCGCCACCGGGGATCTGGCCAACTGGGTCATCCCCGGCAAGATGGTCAAGGGCATGGGCGGCGCCATGGACCTGGTGCACGGCGCCAAGCGCATCGTGGTCATCATGGATCACGTCAACAAGCAGAGTGAGCCCAAGATCCTCCACCGCTGCACCCTGCCCCTGACGGGCCGGGGGGTGGTCCACCGGATCATCACCGACCGGGCCGTGCTGGATGTGACGCCGGAGGGGCTGCTGCTGGTGGAACTGGCCCCGGGGCACACGGTCGCGGACATCCGAAACAGCACGGAGCCGCCCCTGAGCGTGGCGTCCGGGCTGGTCTAGGTGGCTGCCATGCTGAAGGGGAAGGTCGCCCTGATCACCGGGTCCACCAGCGGCATAGGCCTGGGCATCGCCCGGGCTCTGGCCGCCCAGGGCTGCGGCGTCATGCTCAACGGGTTCGGCGATGCCGCGGCCATTGAGCGGTTGTGCTTGGAACTGTCGGAACAGCACGGTGCCCCAGTGGCCTACAACCGAGCCGACCTGACCCACCCCGCCGAGATCGAGACCCTGGTGGCGGATGCGGTGGCGCAGATGGGTGGCCTCGACATCCTGGTGAACAACGCGGGCATCCAGCACACGGCCCCGGTGGAGGAGTTTCCGCCCGAAAAGTGGGATGCCATCCTGGCCGTCAACCTCTCCGCGTCCTTCCACACGATCCACCACGCCCTGCCGCATATGAAAGCGAAAGGGTGGGGCCGGATCCTCAATATCGCCTCCGTGCACGGCCTGGTGGCCTCGCCCAACAAAGCGGCCTACGTGGCGGCCAAGCACGGCCTGGTGGGGTTGACCAAGGTGGTGGCCCTGGAGACGGCCGGGCTCGGGATCACCTGCAACGCCATCTGCCCCGGCTGGACCCGCACCGAGCTGATCGAGCCCCAGATCCTGGCCAAGGCCCAGGCCCTGGGCGTGGGCCTCGAGGCGGGCGGCCAGGCCCTCCTGGCGGAAAAGCAGCCTTCGCGGCAGTTCGTCAGCATCGAGCAGATCGGCCAGCTGGCGGTGTTTCTTTGCTCCAGTGCCGCGGTCCAGATCACGGGGACGGCCGTCCCCATCGATGGTGGGTGGACGGCCCAGTAGGCCCGAATGGACGGCTCACACGGTTCGAACGCTGGCCTCCGAAGCCAAAGGTCGCTGTAACCCTGGTGCCACGGTCAGTCAGGCGAAGGAGCGTTGGCCAGAGGACTCGACCTTGATCTCAATCCCGTTCGAAGCCATGATGGAAGACCGTAGTACCCGTAGCTCAGTTGGATAGAGCGTTGGCCTCCGAAGCCAAAGGTCGCTGGTTCGATTCCAGTCGGGTGCACCAAACAAGCCCCTGAAACCCTTGAATATCAATGGTTTTGGGGGTTTGTTCTATCTACCAAAGAGCTTGGGCTTCACCCGCAGGTGATGTCTATGTGTTGATTCTACCAGCGTGGCTGCACCATATTTACCACGGTCGAATCTTCTTAGAGTGAGTGGGGGCGAGGGTTTGCCGCTGTTGAGACCTTCTGGGAGTCTTGCAGGGGGCGCTCCACCTTGATTCCGGGCTAACGGGAACCGGCTTTGGCCCGCTGCGCGGGCAAAGCCTGTTCCACATAGAACTATCAAGGGTCTTGACGTTTGAGTGGCGTGGAACAACACCCGTCAGGCGATGAGGTGGTCTACCAGTTCAAGGATGAGGTGAGGCACACGAAATTGCTTCCTATCCCGCTAGAGCCTCGGGCTCTGGTTACCAATAGGAGCAACCGTGGTTCTTCCTCCTTGCAGCCGCAGCCCAACTTTCTACTTCATTAGACAACGGAGGTCATGGACCGCCGGGAGCTTGGCTCCCGGCCCGATGGGCGACCAGGAACAAACAGCGGCATATGGGTCCAGAGGACCACCCATGCCATCAGTCATCGCCGCAGCCCTGTCCATCTCAGTTCAACAACATGGGGTGGTAAGTGAATCCAGAGTGGCTACCACTCCGAACCCAATTCTCAATTCATGGAGAAATCGAATGCCCGAAACGAAGCCCGCAGTGTCCACCTATAGGACCACCAAGCGGAAAACCCCTGTATGGGTGCCAGCCACTGGAACCTCAAAGACCCGTATCAAGAAAGCCCGGTTCTACCTGAAGGGGAAGGCTTGGGTGCCCGCTGATCCCCGTGATGGTGACAAGGCAATGCTGGTGGTCGTCTGCAACCTTAGGCGCTACCTCGAACTGAGTGCGGCTATGACCGTGACCCTCATTCAAGAACACTACAACCCTCGCTGCATCACATCGGGCGGTCATTCATGGGGTTGGAGCAGTCAGGACATTCTCAAGAAATACAGTCAGGCAGGTAAGCGCGGGATGTATCCGACCCTCGGCGTAGAAGACCCGAAAGCCAAGGCGAAGGTAAACAAGATGGACCTACATCGGCAATTCAAGGCATTTTGGAAGAAGCATGTGAATCCCGGTGGATGCTGCACTCCCGCAGAAGTCAGGGAAGCCTTCATCCGGTTCCGTGGTGGTGAAGCTGTCACTGCCAACATGCTGAGTCGGGTCATCAAGGCAGTCACGGGCAATGAACCCGTCAGACCATTCGGTGAGAAGTTTTACCGAGGCTTTCACATTGTAGAGACGCATTTGGGGTTTATAAGAGATGCCACTAAGCAACAGCAACTGATCGCCTAAGCCGCACAGCGAAATTGAAGATTGCCGTGAGCGTCTTGATGGTGTTGTTGACATAGGTTCCAGAGCATTCGGCTTCAAGCATCCGGACTCTAAGATCCATGACATGAGAGGTGCTTACCCGATTGATGGGCATGGTCCCGATGACCGGAACCACCCAATTCCGGAGTGCAGATTCAGCGCTCTTGTAATGACCTTGCGAGAAGATGGAGCGGTTCACCCGCAGCCACTCCTGGATGAGGTCTTGAACGGGCTTGAACCGAGTTGGACGCTTCAGGAGCCCGTCTACAAGTTCCTTTCGCTTCTCTTCAAGCACACGCCGGGCTGTCGCCAGATCGGTGGCTCGGGTTGAGCCATGTGCCCGCTGCCCGTTGGCACTGATGAGGTAATACCAGTAGCGTCCCTTTCGGTAGAGCCCTGGATGGGGTGTTGCCATGAACCGCCTCCGTGAGAGAGGCGGATGAAGCTCAAAAACTATGGTTTGAAGATTGGATGCACCACATTTACCACGGCACCGAAAACAGCCGCCTTACCGCTTGCTAGGTAAGGGGTTAGCAGCTTAGACCATCGGCTCCGAAGCCAAAGGTCGCTGGTTCGACCCCAGTCGGGTACACCAACAAGGCCAGGGGGCCGTATGGCCCCCTGGCCTTGTCGACGTCTCTGGGATCGAACCAGCGAGTGGATCGCCCGGGATGGCGTGGTTGACATGAGCGTGCCTGTCGGGTGAATTTCCGGACACGGTCGGTTCTGCCGAGGCTCCTGGGCTACTCTGAACCCCTTGGTTCAGGTGGTGCATGCGCAAGCCCTTCGCAGTCTCGGTGGTCTCGGTCTCCTTCGTGCTGCTGCACCTGGCCTGCCTCGCGGCCATCTGGCTGGCCTTCTCCTGGAAGCTGGTGGCCCTATGCGCGGTCATGTACATCATCCGCATGTTCGCCGTCACCGCTGGGTACCACCGCTACTTCAGCCACCGCACCTACAAGCTGGGCCGCATCCCGCAGTTTTTCCTGGCCGCCCTGGCCCAGACCTCGGCCCAAAAGGGCGTGCTCTGGTGGGCGGCCCACCACCGGCATCATCACCGCTTCTCGGACACTCCCCAGGACATCCACTCGCCGGTGGCCGATGGCTTCTGGTGGTCCCACATGGGGTGGGTGCTGTCAGACGCGTATGACCGCTACGATGCCAAGTCCATCGAGGACTTCGGTCGCTTTCCCGAGCTGCGCTTCCTGGATGCCTACCACTGGCTCTGCCCCTGGCTGCTGGGCACGGCCACCTTCGCCTTCGGGGCCTGGTCGGGTCTCGGTGCCTGGGAGGCCCTGGTCTGGGGCTTCGTCATCTCCACCGTGCTGCTCTGGCACGGCACCTTCTGCATCAACTCGCTCACCCACGTCTGGGGCACCCGCCGGTTCGACACCGGGGACCAGAGCCGCAACAACTTCCTGCTGGCCCTCATCACCCTGGGGGAGGGCTGGCACAACAACCACCACCACTACCAGGCCAGCTGCCGCCAGGGCATCCGCTGGTGGGAGTTTGATCCCACCTACTACACCCTGAAGCTGCTCAGCTGGGTGCGCATCGTCCGGGACATCCGGACCTTCCCAGTGTCGGCCCGATCCTGATGGGGTGGGTGGTTCGGCGGATCCGGGAGCCCATCCTCGGGATGCTCGGACAGGGGCTCAGTCCGGAAGGGCTCGCCTGGAGCCTGGCGGTGGGCTTGGCTCTCGGCGTCATTCCCCTGTTCGGAACCTCCACGGTGCTCTGCGTGGGCGCTGCCTTCGCCTTCCGGCTCAACCAGGCCGCCATCCAGCTGGCGAACTACTTCGCGTACCCCCTTCAGCTTCTGTTGATCCTGCCCTTCATTCGCATGGGCGAGCGGATCTTCGGCCTGCCGCACCTGCCCCTGTCCCTCTCCCAGCTGCAGGCGGCCCTGCGGGCGGACACCTGGGGCACCCTGCAGCTGTTCTGGACCACCCTCTGGCACGCCAGCGTGGCCTGGCTGCTGGTGGTGCCGATTCCGGTGGTGCTGCTGGCCTGGGGACTGACCCCGGTCTTCCGTGGCGGTGTGAGGACCTTCCGCCGGCCCTGAGCTCCGGCTAGGCTGTCTCACTTGGATATTTGGAGAACCGAGCATGAGCGAGTCCCCCGGCCGCAAACCCTCCGTGATCAAGAAGCGCTTCCCCTGGGGCTGGGTGATTCTGGGGGTCCTCGGCGTGGCGGCCCTCGTAGCCATGGTGGCGGCCAAGGGTGGCCCCGTGACGGTTTCGGTGTCGTCCCCCACGGTCTTCAAGGCCGGAGAGCGCAACCCCCTGGTGACGGCCTCGGGGTACTTGGTGGCCCGGACCCGGGCCACGCTGTCCAGCAAGGTGCTGGGGCGGGTCAGCTGGCTGGGCGTGCAGGAGGGCAGCCGGGTGACCAAGGGTCAGGTCCTGGCGCGCCTGGAATCGCCGGATTTGGCGGCGGCCCGGGATCAGGTGAAGGCTCAGCTGGACCAGGCCAAGGTGGATCTGGACCGGGCGGTGAAGTTGCAGGCCCAGGGCATCCAGGACGCGGCCACCGTGGACAAGCTCCGCAGCCAGAAGCTCACGCTGGAAGCCCAGCTGGCCTACCAGGATGCGCTGCTGGAGAGCATGACTCTGCGGGCCCCCTTCAGCGGGGTCGTCACCCAGAAGCTGTCGGAAGTGGGCGAGACCGTCGCGCCGGGCAGCGCCGGTGGCGCCAATGCCATCAACGCCGTCCTGGTCATGGCTGATTTCGACACACTCGAAGTGGAGGTGGAAGTGAACGAGGCCTCCATCGCCAAGCTCACCCGGGGCATGCCCGCGGAAGTGCGCGTGGATGCCCTGGACGGGCAGGGGGCCAGGTCCAACCTGAAGGGCCGGCTGCGGGAGATCTACCCTAGCTCCAACCGCCAGAAAGCCGTGGTGGTGGTGCGGGTGGCCTTCGTGGAGAAGGACCCCCTGCTGGTGCCGGACATGGGTGCCAAGGTCACCTTCCTGGGGGATGCCTACGCCCAGGACGTGGTGGTGCTGGGCCGGGAGCAGGTGAAGAAGGCGGATGGCAAGGCCTTCGTGTGGGCGGTGGAGAACGGCCAGGCCGTCCAGAAGTTCGTGACGGTACTGGCCGAGAATCCCATCGGCCTGGAAGTTGGCGACCTGGCCAAGGACGCGAAGCTGATCGTCGCGCCGCCGGAAGCGCTGAAGCCCGGCGCCAAGGTCAAGGTCAAGAACTGATGAATACCGACCGCTTCGACCTAGGCGGGGGTACGCCCATCATCACCCTCCGCGATATCGCCAAGAGCTACTGGCGGGAGGCGCTGGAGATCCCGGTGCTCCAGGGCATCGATCTGGAGATCCCGGCCGGAGCCTACGTCGCCCTGATGGGCCCCTCTGGCAGCGGGAAGACCACCCTGCTGAACCTCATCGCGGGCATCGACCGGCCCACGGGCGGGTCGCTGGAAGTCTGCGGGCACGAGCTGAACGGCCTCGATGACGATCAGCTGGCCTCCTGGCGGAACCTGCATGTGGGCTTCATCTTCCAGAACTACAACCTGGTGCCGGTGCTGAACGCCTTCGAGAACGTGGAACTGCCCCTCCTGGTGTCCGGCGCCGGCCGCCGGGAACGGCGGGAACGGGTGGAGCGGGCCCTCACTCTGGTGAACCTCACAGACAAGCTGCAGAACTATCCCCGGCAGCTGAGCGGCGGCCAGGAACAGCGGGTGGCCATCGCCCGGGCCATCGTGACGGACCCGGATCTGCTGGTGGCCGACGAGCCCACGGGCGCCCTGGACGCGAAAAATGCCGAGGAGGTGCTGGGCCTCATGGAACGCCTTAACACAGAGTTCGGCAAGACCATTGTGATGGTCACGCATGACCCGAAAGCCGCGCACCACGCGCGCCACCAGATTCATTTGGAGAAGGGCGTACTGGACAAGGCCGTCGAGGTGAACCGATGAAGGCCAGGGGCGCCTGATGCGCTGGCTGGCGCTCATCTGGAAGAGCCTCATGCGCTCCAAGCGGCGCACGCTGCTCATCGTGGGCAGCCTGATCCTGTCGGTCTTCACCGTGGCGGTGCTGCAGAGCCTGCTGACCACCTTGAACGCCGTGACCAACAACCCCAACTCCAGCAACCGGCTGGTGGTGCGCCACAAGAGCGGCCTGACCCAGATGCTGCCCCGCAGCTACGAGGCCTACCTGCGCCAGCAGCCGGAGGTGGAGACGGTCTGCGCCCTCCAGTGGTTCGGCGGCTACTACCAGGATCCCCGGAACTTCTTCGCCAACTTCGCCAGCGACGAGACCACGCTGTTCCAGACCTTCCGGGAGGAATTCGGCGTCGCGGGCATCACCGAGGCCCAGATCAAGGAGTACCTGCGGGATGGCGCGGGCTGCATCGTGGGTGAAAGCCTGGCCAAGAAGAACGGCTGGAAGGTGGGGGACGTGGTGCCGCTCACAGGGACCATCTTCCCCATCAACCCTCGCCTCACCATCCGCATCATCTACAAGAGCCCCAAGCCTTCGGACGAGAACGTGCTGCACTTCCACTACAAGGTGCTGGAGGAGGGCGTGTCCTACATGAAGGGCCTGGTGGGCTCGTTCTGGGTGCGGACCCACCGGCCCGAGGACATCCCCCGGTTCATTGAGCGGGTGGATCGGCGCTACGCCAACAGCGCCTACGAAACGCTCACGGAAACCGAAAACGCCTTCAACCTCAGCTTCGTGAAGATGCTCGGCAACATCGGGGCCATCATCCAGGGCATCACCGCGGCCGTGGTGGTGGCCATCCTCATCGTCACGGGCAACACCATGGCCACGGCCATCCGGGAGCGCACCACCGAGATCGCCGTGTTCCGGGCCATGGGCTTCTCCGCCCGCCGGGTGCTGCTGCTGCTGCTGTCGGAAGGCATACTCCTGGTGGGCGTCGGAGGCTGCCTCGGCGTGCTGCTGGCGAACCTCGCCGCCGGCGGGGTACGGGAATCCCTGGGCATGGCCATGCCCTTCTTCGCCGACTTCGCCATCCTGCCGGACACCGCCCTGGTCTGCCTGGCGGGGGCCCTGGCCGTCGGACTCCTGGCTACCTTCATCCCGGCCTATGCTGCGACGCGCCGTCCCATCACGGATGGGCTGAAAGCCATCGGATGATCCTGGGTCTGCTCATCCTCCTGCCTCTGGCGGCCTATCTGGCCTGGCTGGTGTGGGCCCTGGTGGCCTACCCCATTCCGCTCAGCTACAACCTGCGCTCCCTCTGGCAGCGCAAGGTCTCGAGCCTTAGCACGGCCTCGGCCATCGCGCTGGTGGTGGGCATCTTCGTGGTGGTGCTGAGCCTGGCCCAGGGGCTCTCCGTGGCCTTCATCAGCAGCGGCCGGCCGGACCAGGCCCTGGTCCTGCGGCCCAATGCCCGCTTCGAGCTGAACAGCTCCCTTGAACGGGAGCGGGTCCGCATCCTCAAGGTCCATCCCCTGGTGCAACGGGATGGCGATGTTCCCATGGTCAGTGCGGAGTGCGTGGTGGTGAAGCTCTTCCCCATGGCCGATGGCACCGATAACAACGTGACCGTGCGGGGGCTCGAGCGCATGGGCATCAGCCTGCGGCCCCAGGTGCGCCTGGTGCAGGGGCGCTGGTTCCGCCCCGGCATCAGCGAGGTGGTGGTCCCCCGCAAGATGCAGGGTCGGTTCCCGGGCATGGAGGTGGGCCGCAGCCTCCGCATGGGCGGCCGGGACTGGCAGATCGTCGGCGCCTTTGATGCCGGCGGCGCCAGCTACGAGAGCGAGGTCTGGTCGGATGTGAACGACGTGATGCAGGCCTTCCGACGGGAGGCGTATTCCGTGCTGTTGGCCCGGCTGGAGAGCCCCGAGCGGGTGACAGGCTTCGCCAAGGCCGTGGAGGATGATAAGCGGCTGAAGCTGGACGTGGTCCGGGAGACGGACTATTTCAAGGAGCTCACCAAGGCCGGGGACCCCATCAAGATCCTGGGCAACCTCATCACCCTGATCCTCACGGGGGCGGCCATTTTCGCGGCCATGAACACGATGTACGCCGCCGTGGCCGGGCGCACCAAAGAAATCGGCACCCTCCGGGCCCTGGGCTTCCGCCAGCGGGAGATCCTGGCCAGCTTCCAGTGGGAGAGCATCTTCCTTTGCCTGACCGGGGGCCTCCTTGGCTCGGGCCTGGCCCTCTTCGCCAACGGCATCCAGACCGGCACCACCAGCTTCGAGACCTTCAGCGACGTGAGCTTCGCCTTCACCATCACCCCAGGTCTCATGGCCCAGGGCGTGGCCTTCAGCCTGGTGATGGGGCTGCTGGGGGGATTGTTGCCGGCCTGGCGGGCCAGCCGCATCCCGTTGACGGAGGCAATGAAGGGAGGGTGACCCACACCTTCCTGATTCCCTCCTCGTCGGGAGGCATTGACCAACCTCAGTTAACGAGGCATATTGAGGTGTGCCATTTTTCTCCTAACCCGGAGGCCCCTGTGGACCGTGAACTGCTGAAGGGCAGCACCCCGCTGCTGCTGTTGTCGTTGCTCTGCGAGGGGCCCATGTACGGCTACCAGATCATCGAGACGGTCCGGCAGCGTACGGATGGAACCTATACCTTGAAAGAGGGGGCTTTGTACCCGGCCCTCCACAAGCTGGAGGCCACGGAATTCATCAGCTCCTACTGGGAAACCCAGGAGAATGGCCGGGAGCGCCGCTACTACTCCATCCAGCCCTCGGGGCTGGCTTTCCTGAAGGCCAAGAAGAAGGAATGGAACCAGTTCGTGGATATGGTCCAGGCCTTCGTGGGGCCGAAAGTCTAGCGGGTAGCCGTGTCCAGGGCGCTGGAGGCCTATCTCTCCCAAGTGGGTTCAGGCCTCCGAGGTCTGACGGCCCGACGTCGGCTCACGCTGATCCGGGAACTGAAGGCCCACCTGCTGGATGAGGCCGAGGCCCGGGGCATCGATTCCGAATCGGCCATGGCGACCCTGCTGGCGGAGAAGGAACACCCCCTCCATCTGGCGGAGGAAATCGCCTCCGGAGAGGGCCAGGACGCCAATCACCGGAGCGGAACCGCCCTCGCCGCGGGCATGATCATCGGTCTCGCCACCGGCGGGCACCTGTGGATCGAGGGGTGGCGTTGGTACATCTGCCTGGCCTTCGCCCTGGCCCAGGGCCTGGCGGTGGGGTCCGGCTACTTCTGGGTGCGCCGCCATTGGCTACGGCTCAATCTCTGGGCCCGGACGGCGGTGGCCGTGCTCATCACGTCCCTCTTATCCATTCCCCTGGGTTTCACCACCCACCATGGCTTCAGGCCCACCCGCCTGCTCTACGGTGCCTTCACCGGCTACCTGCTGGAGCGGCATAGCCAGCCACGGCCCCTGTGGCAGACCCTGCTGGAGCCAGTGGTGTTCACGGCCTTCATGTTCTTCATCGAGATCGGGGTGGTGGGAAGGATCCAGTTCCACTGGTGGCAGGTGCCCCTGGAACTCAGCTTCAATGCCACCATCCTGTTGAGCGTGATGTTGGCCTCCCGGTTCCGGCGCATCCTGGCGGAACGCAGAGTATTGACCCCCCAGGAACAGGGTTAATGCTCTCCGGGGAGACCGCCTGCTCGCTTTGCTCACTACGTCCCCCCGGGCCCCACTTCGCAGGCAGAGCCTGCCTGCGAAGTGTGCCCCTACCGGGAATCCCCCTTGAGTCAACGATCTTCCGGCGGTAGACTGGTCGTCTTGCGTGGACAAGCCGCGTGCACATACCCCGCTCATGGGGGCATCCGGTCGGTCCCAGGAGGAAAGCGATGAAGGAAAAAATGCACCCCGAACTTCATGACGTGAAGGTTCACTGTGCCTGCGGCAACGAGTTCATGACGCGGTCCACCAAGAAGGACATGCGCGTGGAAATCTGCTCAAACTGCCACCCGTTCTTCACGGGCAAGCAGCGCCTGATGGACACCGAAGGCCGAGTGGAGAAGTTCAACCGGAAGTACTCGAAGAAGGAAGCCGCCCCTGTCGTCGAGCCGACGCCCGAGGCCGCTCCGACCACCACCGAAGCCTAGCTGAACTGTTCCAAAGGACGGGCTGAGCCAATCAGCCCGTCCTTCTTTTATGTGTGCTCCAAATCCCGGCGAGGCCGGGATTTGGAGGCAGCTGAAAGGATGGGTCATGCTCGATCAGCTTGAAGCCGTGGAGTCCCGCTTCCAGGAAGTGGAGGCGCAGCTCCAGGATCCCTCGGTGGTATCGGATCCCAAGCGCCTGCGCGAGCTGTCCAAGCTCCGGGCCGAACTGGAGCCGGTGGTGCAGGCCTTCCAGGCCCATCGCACCCACCTCCGCCAGCTGGAGGAAGCCGAGTCCATGCTGGGCGACAAGACCATGGATGCCGAGCTGCGGGACATGGCCGCTCTGGAGGTCTCCGAGTTGAAGAAGGCCATCGCCGAGGGCGACGCTGAGATCAAGCGGCTGCTCGTCCCCAAAGATCCCATGGACGCCAAGAACGTGATTCTCGAGGTCCGCGCGGGCACCGGTGGTGAAGAGGCGGCGCTGTTTGCGGGAGAGCTATTCCGCATGTACATCCGCTTCGCCGAGCGCCGGGGTTTCAAGGTCTCCGTGCTGGACGAGAGCGATGCCGATGCCGGCGGGCTAAAGGACGCCACCGCCGAAATCCAAGGCGAGGGTGCCTACAGCCTCTTCCGTTTCGAGAGCGGCGTCCACCGCGTCCAGCGGGTGCCCAAGACTGAAACCCAGGGCCGCATCCACACTTCCGCCGCCACCGTGGCCGTCATGCCCGAGGCCGAGGAGGTGGATATCGAGATCCATCCAAAAGATCTGCGGGTGGATACCTTCTGCTCCGGTGGCAAGGGCGGCCAGAGCGTGAATACCACCTATTCCGCCGTGCGCCTCACTCACCTGCCCACCAACACCGTCGTGCAATGCCAGGACGAGCGCAGCCAGATCAAGAACATGGCCAAGGCCATGACCGTGCTGCGCAGCCGCCTGCTCCAGAAGGCCCAGGACGAGGCCGACGCGGTCCACTCGGCCCTGCGCAAATCCCAGGTGGGCAGCGGCGACCGTAGCGAAAAGATCCGCACCTACAACTTTCCCCAGGGCCGCGTGACGGACCATCGCATCGGCGTCACCATCCACCAGATCGATAGCTTCATGGGAGGGCTCATCGAGCCCATCATCGAGCCGTTGAGGGCGGCTTTTGAGGCGGAGCGGCTGCAGGCGCTGGAGGCTTAAAGGGGGACGCTCCTCCCGTCTGCCTCCCGATTTTGATATCGATCCGCCGAAAGCGGATCGCGGGGAACTACTTCCGGAGAGTGACTTTTTCCGCCGCGGTCAGGCTGAAACTGACGGGCTTGCCGGAGGGGATGCGGATGACCGTATCGGCCGTACCCGCGGCAACGGCCGTGCCTGCGGCGGCACCCAGGGCCGCGCCGCCCAGGGCGTGGTCGTTCTTGTTCTTCTTGTCCGAAAGGATGCCGATGAGGGCGCCCAGGGCCGCGCCGCCGCCGATGTACTTGGCGTTGCGTTCGCCCTTGGCAGTGGCCACCACCACGTGGGTATCCGTATCGATGCCGACTCCGGCGATCTCCGTGAGGCGGATGCCCAAGGCACCCTGGCCATTGCTCAGGCGACCGGCCGCGGCACTCTGGGTGATGACGCCCCGGGCGCTGCTGCCGGCGCTCCACACCAGCCTGCCGTCCTGGACCACATCCGTGGCCAGGCTGCCTTCCCAGGCATCGCCGGCCTGATCCTTCTCAGTGCTCAGCTCCCGGGCCAAGCTGATCTCAAGCTTGGTCCCCACGGGGACCTCCACCACCACGGGCTTGGGGGCTTCCTGGGGGGCAGGGGCCTGGGCCAGGGTGAGCGCTTCCTGCTTCTTGACCTCGGCGCGCTTCTTCGCATCGGAGACCTGCCGTTCCAGGGCCTTGACCTGGGATTTGGTGAGGTGCTCGACATCTTGACCGGTGGCCTTCCCGGACTTGGCTTCGGCCAGCTGCTGCTCCAACTGGGCAACCTTGGCCTCGGCAGACTTGGCGACCTCCTCAGCCTGCAGGGCGGCTTCGCTCTTGCGGTTGCAAGCCAGGGTCAAGGCGAGGGACAGAGCCAGGATCAAGTTGGGCAGCCAGGGACGCATGGGACCTCCTGAGGAGTGGAAAGCGTGCCGTATAGTAGGTCATCCCGTCAAGGGACCCTGGGAGCGAGTCCAAGTAATGGCCCAACCCAACCTCAACCCCCGCGGCGAATCCGTGCTGCGCACCCTCATCGAGACCTACCTTGAGGAGGGGGAGCCCGTGGGCTCCCGGTTGCTGGCCAAGCGGTACCCGGAGTCCCTGTCCAGCGCCACGATCCGCAATGTCCTGTCGGATCTGGAGGATGAATCCATGGTGGCCCAGCCGCACACTTCGGCGGGTCGCATCCCGACGGAGCGGGCCTACCGGTACTACGTGGATCGGTGGCTGAAGGCCATGCCGCCGGACCCCGAGGTGGAGGGACGCCTGTCCGCGGCCCTGGATGGGCTCGATCTGGACCCAGAGTCCTGGGCCCGGCATGCGGGCCGGACCTTGGCCGAGGTCATGGGTGGTGTCTGCGTGGCCCTGCCCCTCCCCTTCACCCAGAGTCGGCTGGTGCGGCTGGAGTTCGTGCCCGTGGGCTCGGGACGGCTGGTGGCGGTCTGGGTGGGCAGTCTGGGTGAAGTGGAACACCGCCTCATGGAGAATCCCTGGAACCACTCCGCAACCGTGCTGACCGAACTGGGCAACTACGCCACGGCCCAGTTCGCCGGGCTGACCCTGGCCGAGTTGCGATCCCGCCTGCTCGATGCTTTGCGGGTAGGCGTCCAGCAGGGGGAAACCATCCGGCTCCGCCTCCAGGAGCTGGCCGCCCGCTGGCCGGAGGATCCGGGCGCCGCCGACCCGCCCGTCCTGATCTCGGGCCTGGGTCGTCTGGGCGGCCTGCCTGAATTCGAGGATGTGGCCCACTTCCGGGATTTGGTGGCCGCCTTCGAGGAACACGGACGGCTGGCCCGCCTCCTGAATGCCTTCGCGGGCCGGGCCTCCGAGGACGTGCAGCTCCTGCTGGGCAGCGAGAATCCCTATTTCGAGGCCTGGCCCCTGGCCACGGCGGTGCGGACCGTGGCCCTCGGGCCCGCGGGCTTCGTCACCTTCGCCTTGGTGGGGCCCCTCCGGATGGACTATGGACGGGTCATGGGGGGACTGCGGTGGTGGTCCCGGCAGGTCCAGAGTCGACGGGACCGAACCTGAGGATTAGCCCAGCCAGCCATCGCCCTTCCGCGCCCTTTTGCTTATACTGCCACGATGCCCACTGAGAACCCCCAGCAGCCTGATGCCAAGCCCAATCTGGTGCTCGGGGAAGCCGAGGACATGGTGGACCTCAACCTGGACGAGCCCCTGGAGGGGGATCTCCAGTCGGTGGCCGACGAAGTGGCCTCCGAGTACCACACCCAGGTGGTGCCGGAGTTGGAGCTGCCGGATCTCCCCCAACCCTCCATGGACCTGGATGGAAGGCTGGACCTCGAATCCGCCCTCACCGAGGCCGAGCACCAGATGGAGGATTTGCTCCGGCGCGAGGCCGAGCTCATGGATCAGCAGCGCCGGATGGCCGCGGACTTCAACAACTTCCGCAGCCGCGCCCAGCGGGACATTGCCCTCGCCGTGGAACAGGCCGAGCGCAAGATCCTGTTGGAGATGCTCCCGGTGCTGGACAACTTCGATCGTGGCCTGAGCGCCACCTACCAGGATCTCGAGTCCTTCCAGTCGGGGGTCGAGCTCATCCGCAGGCAGTTCCTGGAGGCGCTGCGCCGGCTCAACGTGGAGCAGCTGCCGCTCCAGGTAGGGGACCCCTTCGATGCCCTCAATGCGGAGGCCCTCACGACCTTCACGGATCCGAACCTGCCCGATGGCGCCGTGGCGGCCATCTATGAGCGGGGCTTCAGCCTCAAGGGGCAGTTGCTCCGAGCCGCCCGCGTGGTGGTGAACCGGAGCCAGGGGGCCTAGGGAAAATCCTAGTCAGGTCCAATGCTTATGATGGATGCACCATCGAGATGCCAGTACGATGAACCTGTTAACCCCTCGGAGTAGCACCCATGGCAGGCAAACTGATCGGCATTGATCTGGGCACGACCAACAGCTGCGTTTGCGTCATGGAGGGGGGCGACTCCCGCGTGATCCCCAATCGTGAAGGTAGCCGCACCACGCCCTCGGTGGTGGCCTTCACCGATAAGGGCGACGTGCTGGTCGGGCACATCGCCAAGCGCCAGGCCGTCACCAACCCCCAGCGCACCCTCTTCGCCGTGAAGCGGCTCATCGGCCAGCGCTTCCAGTCGCCCCGCGTGCAGGAAGCCGTCTCCCGGCTCCCCTTCCCGGTGGTGGCCGCCCCCAATGGCGATGCCTGGCTGCGAGTCGGGGAGCGGGACTTCGCCCCCCCTGAAGTGTCCGCCATCGTCCTCCGTTCCCTGAAGCAGGCGGCCGAGGCCTTCCTCCACGAGGAAGTGGTGGATGCCGTCATCACGGTCCCCGCCTACTTCGACGATGCCCAGCGCCAGGCCACCAAGGATGCGGGCAAGATCGCGGGACTGAACGTCCAGCGCATCATCAACGAGCCCACGGCCGCGGCCCTGGCCTATGGCTTCAACAAAAAGGGCATCAAGCAGATCCTGGGCATCTACGATTTCGGCGGGGGCACCATCGATTTCACCCTCATGGAGTTGAATGACGGCGTCTTCGAAGTGCTGGCCACCAGCGGTGATACGTTCCTGGGCGGCGAAGACATCGATATGCTAGTCCAGAACTGGCTGGTCCAGCAGTTCCGGGAGAAGACGAACATCGATCTCTCCACGGACCGCATGGCGCTGCAGCGCCTCAAGGAGGCCAGCGAGAAGGCCAAGTGCGAGCTCTCCACGCTGGATAAGGTGGAGATCCGGCTGCCGTTCATCGCCCAGGGCCCCAGCGGTCCGCAGCACCTGGAAGCCACCCTCACCCGCGATCAACTCGAAGGCATGGTCAAGGACCTCGTCGACCTCACCCTGGTCCCCATCAAGGATGCCCTCGAGCAGGGCGGCAAGAGCCCCAAGCAGGTGGACGAGATCATCCTGGTGGGCGGCCAGACGCGCATGCCCCTGGTGCAGCGTCTGGTCCGGGACTTCTTCGGCAAGGAGCCGAACCGCAGCATCAACCCGGATGAAGTGGTGGCCGTGGGCGCCTCCATCCAGGGCGCCGTGCTCAAGGGCGACATCAAGGACCTCGTGCTCCTGGACGTGACGCCGCTCAGCTTGGGCATCGAGACCCAGGGCGGGGGTTTCGTGAAGATCATCCAGCGGAACGCCACCATCCCCACCCGCGACGCCCGCACCTTCACCACCGTCACCGACAACCAGAGCCGGGTGGAGATCCACGTGCTGCAGGGTGAGCGCGAGCTGTCCGAGCACAACAAGAGCTTGGGCCGCTTCGATCTCATCAACCTGCCGCCCCTTCCCAAGGGGGTGCCCCAGATCGAGGTCGCCTTCGATATCGATTCCAACGGCATCGTGAAGGTGTCGGCCCGGGATCTCATGACCGGGCTCGAGCAGAGCATGAGCATCCGGCCCAGCTCCGGCCTCTCCGAGCTGGAGATCCAGCGCATGATCCGCGAGGCCATGGCCAATGCGGAAACCGACGTGAAGAAGCGGGATGCCATGAAGTACATCGCCTCCGCCGAGGGGCTGATCTTCTCCTGCGACAAGAGCTTCATCGAATGCGGAAAGTACCTCACGGATGACCAGCAATCGCTGGTTCGGGACGTGCTTTCCAAGGCCCGCCAGGCCGTGGCCAATCAGGATTCCAATGCGCTCCGGGCCTGCGAGACCCAGCTGCTGGAGGCCCAGAACCTCCTGACCGACGCTGTACTGGCCGCCAGTGAAGCGATGATGGCCTCGCTCGACGAGGGCGAAGGCACAGCCCCGCCGAACTAGGGTTCGGTCCTCGGTCCTCAGTCCTCAGTCCTCAGTGGGGGGCCGTTGGCCCCCCGCTCTATAGAGGGTTCGATCATGCGGGATCATCGAAAGCTGATTGCTTTCACGAAGGCGCGGGAGCTGGCCCTGGAGGTGTACCGGGCCACCTCGATGTTCCCTCGGGAGGAGCAGTTTGGATTGACATCGCAACTCAGGCGGGCATCAGTGTCCATCTCATCCAATCTAGTGGAGGGTTGCGCCAGGCGGAGTGAACGAGATTATCTGCGATTCGTGGATATGGCACTCGGATCGGCCCGGGAATTGGAATTCCAATTAGAGCTAGCCCAGGAATTGGGGTTTTTAGGAGAGAATGGACGTTTGATCGGGTTATCCCAGGAGGTTGCCCGATTGGTGGCTGGACTTGCCAATTCCTTGGCGAATGTCCGTTCCAGGGACGGGAGCTGCCAGAACGCCGGTTCCCATCCACTGAGGACTGAGGACTGAGGACTGAGGACTGAAGACTGAGGACTGACCCAACAATGAAACGCGACTACTACGAAGTGCTCGGTGTCTCGAAGGAGGCCGGGGCCGACGATCTGAAGAAGGCCTACCGCAAGCTGGCCATGGAACTGCATCCGGACCGGAATCCCGGAAACAAGGAGGCGGAGGAGAAATTCAAGGAGGCCGCCGAGGCCTACAGCGTGCTGTCGGATGCCGAGAAGCGGAAGGTCTACGATCAGTTCGGCCATGCGGGCCTGGGCGGCGCGGGCGGCGGCGGGCAGCAGTTCCAGTTTGATCCGAACCAGTTCGCGGATTTCGAGGACATCCTGGGCAGCTTCTTCGGCGGGGGGATGTTCGGCGACCTCTTCGGCGGCGGCCGTCGCCGCGCCACCGGCGAGGAGCGGGGCTCGGACCTCCAGTACAACCTCAAGCTCAGCTTCCACGACGCCATCTTCGGGAAGGAGGCGGTGGAACTCAGCATCCCCCGTCTCGAAGCCTGCGATACCTGCCATGGCTCCGGTTGCGAAGCGGGTTCAAGGCCCGAGACCTGCCCCCAGTGCCGGGGCGCCGGGCAGGTGGCCGTGCGACAGGGCTTCTTCCAGATGCTCACGCCCTGCCCCCGCTGCCAAGGCCGGGGACGCGTCATCCCCAAGCCCTGCCGCAGCTGCCATGGCGAGGGAAGAGTCCACCGGAAATCCAAGGTGAGCTTCAAGGTGCCTGCGGGCGTGGACCGGGGCACCCGGCTCCGGCTGCAGAACCAGGGCGAATCGGGCCGTTCCGGGGGCCGCACCGGCGATCTCTACGTGGTCTTCGAGGTGGAGCCGGATGCCCGCTACGAGCGGGATGGCAGCGATCTGCACCGGCGGCTGGAGGTCCACTGGCCCCTGCTGGTCATGGGCGGGACCCTCGAGGTCGAGACGCCCTATGGCGCGGACAAGGTGAAGCTGGCCCCGGGCACCCCCGCCGATCATGTCGTGAAGCTGATGAACGCCGGCGTCCCCCGGCTGCAGGGCAGCGGCCGCGGCGACCTCTACCTGCATCTGCGGGTGGCGGTGCCGAAATCCCTGAGTGCCGACCAGCGTCAGCTCGTGGAACAGCTCCACCGCAGCCTGGACGGCGGATCCGCGCCAGTCGAAGAGGAAGGCTTCCTCGCCAAGGTGTTCGGGTCCGAGAAGGGGAAGAAGAAGCGGAAGTAGGCGTCAAGAACTCTTAACCCGCCACCACGACTCTCCCCTTGCCCTCCTTCTTGGCCCGCAGGAGCGCCTGATCGGCCTGTTCGATGAGGTGCCCGGCGCCGTTGGCATGTTCGGGATAGGCTGCCACTCCGGCGCTGAGCGAGATGGCGAGCTGTTCCCGGCCCAGGTCCAGGGGATGCTCCCGCAGCACCTGGAGCAGGCGCTCGGCCAGCTTGCTGGCGCCCTGAGAGGTGGTGCTGGGCATGAGGATGCAGAACTCGTCGCCGCCATAGCGGTAGAGCCGGTCATGGGCGCGGCAGAGCCGCTGGGCGATGCTGGCCACGGACTCCAGCATGAGGCTGCCGGTGGGATGGCCGTGGCTGGTGTTCACGCGCTTGAGGTCGTCGACATCCAGGAACAACAGGGCGAGGGGTTCGGCCTTGGTGGCCGCAGAGCGCACGGCCTGGGGCAGCTCGGCCTCCAGGCAGCGGCGGTTCTGCGCCACGGTGAGATCGTCCTTGAAAGATAGCGCCCGGCTTTCTTCCAGCTGCCAGGCATTGAGCAGCAGCGGCTCCATATCATCGAAGCCCCGGAGGAAGCGCTCCGGCGATTCCCTGGGGTCCACCAGACGCAGGATCCCCAGCTGTTCGGAAGGGGCCAGCAGGAAGGCCTCACCGCGCCGGAGGAGCTCAGCCGCCTCCTGGCGGGGCAGGGGGGCTTCCGGGAAGGCGCCATCCCCCGCCCGCTGGTAGAACGTGTCGTCCCGACGCAGCCAGATGGCGCCGCCCGTGGCTCCGGAGAGCCGGATGGCCCGTCCCAGGACCAGCCGGAGCAGCTCGTCCAGCGAAGCCATGTGCATCATCTGGCGGAGCCAGCCCTCACTGCCCAGGTCCCGCTGGCGCAGGTGCAGCAGGGCTTCCCGCGCGGCCTCCAGGGGCCGGTCCTGGAGGAGCACCCAGCCGGGCCGGAGGCTCAGCACGGCGCTCACGGCTTCCGGCTCCGCCTTCTCCACCCACCAGAGGATCTCGTGCCCCTCCTCGGGGATCAGACGGGGGTCCGGGTGGTTCGCCACCAGCACCAGGGAACCGGGGCCGGGGCCCGGAAGGATCTCGTGCCCCCACGCCGCCAGGGCCAGCCGCAGGGTCTCCCCCGCGGCGGAGGGATGGACGTCCAACCAGTGGATTCCAGGCATGAGGCTCCCTGATGACAGGCTCTTCGGCATGGGAGAAGGTTCCGCTTAACCCAAGGCCGCCTCAAGGCGGATGGCGAGCTGACGCAGATGGGCGGCCAGCTGGTTCAGGGCGGGCAGCGAGCCATCCTTCTGGCCGCGTTCGACCCGGACCCACCGTTTGAGCAGGGCCAGGGACTGGGGATCCCGCACGCCCAGGCGTTTGGAAGTCTGGATGAGTTTGTGGGAGAGGCGGGTCCGATCCGCGCCGGAGGGCTCCTCCAGCAGGTCCGAAATGAGCCGCAGGGCCTCCTGGGCCACCTCCAGATCCTGGCGGATCAAGGGGACCCGGGCATTGATCCGGAGCAGGAAGAGCTCCAGGAAGCGCAGCAGCTCCCCCAGCAGATCCATGCCGTCCCGCAGGGCCTGGGGCACGTCATGGGGCGATTCGAGCAGCCGGCCCAGCTCCTGGATCAGCCGTTCGGCTTCTTCCCGGTCGGGACGCCGCATGAGTGGGAATTCCGGGCTCCGGCGGAAGGCCAGCAGGTGCCGGTAGGTGTGGGAAAGGCCCAGGGCCAGCCGGGGCCAGTCCTGCAACTCCAGGTGGAGCTGTAGCTGACCATGGAGGGGTGGCACCTGTTCCCAGAGCCGCTGGATGCGCAGCCGCAGGCGCTCACCTTCCTCCATCATGCTGGGGGATTCGGGGAAGAGCCGGTGCTGGACATCCGGGGAGAAGATCCCCACCAGCTCGCCCATGAGCTGTTTCTGGTGGTTGATGAGCAGGCCGCGCAGGTTATCGAGGGTCTGGGCGAGCTGGTCCGCATCCTGACCGGCCAGGGCCTGCTGAAGGAGGCTGCGCAGGGTGCCCTGGTCCTGCTGGAGGCTCAGCACCGCCTGCCGGAGGAAGGCTCGCAGCCGGTGGGAACTGGAGCGGGTGGGATCCAGCAGCTCGCCGCGGGCGGGATCGTAGGTCCGCTCCGCCAGGCGGCCCAGCTCGGCTTCCAGGACCAGGAAGGACGGGACGGCGGCGTAGCGGTCGCGGAGGCCGGCATTGGCGGCGAGTTCCAGGGGTTCCAGGAGTCCCAGCAGCGAGATGTGGCTGGCCAGGGCCCGGGCCACCACCGAAAACGCGGGGCGATCGTCCCGGCGGATCTGCTGAAGCAGGCGCCGCAGCTCCGGGGGCATGCTGTCGCGGAACAGATCGGTATCCATGCGGGGCAGGGACCAGCCCAGGTGGTCCCAGAGCCAGCGGAGGCTGCCCCGCACCTGCTCGACGGCGGGCCAGTGGATGCCCCGATCCAGCGGGCGGACCAGGCCGAGGCGGAGGTTGGATACCACGTGCTCCAGCAGGAGCAGGGGTTCCACCCGGGCATGAATTTCGACCGGGATGCAGGCCTCCAGATGCTCAGCCAGGCGAGTCAGGGCTTCCTCCAGGCGCCCCTGGCCCTGAATGGCCCGGTTGACCGTCTTCATCTGGGCGTTCAGCTTGGCCACGGAAGCCACGCCCAGTTCGCTTTCCTGGAGGGCCGCCAGGATTTCGCGGAAGGCGATCCGGTGGTCCGCCAGGAAGGTGGACCAGAGCTGGCGGAGGTTGCCATTGTGTTCCGCGGGGGCGATGGACATGGCCCGCAGCGAAGCCAGGAGGTCCAGCAGCTGGGTTACCCAGGCGGGCTGCCGCTGCTCGGCCAGTAGCTCCCGATGGGCTGCCTCGGCCTGGTCCCCGATCCTGCCCAGGCTATGGAGGATCACCAGGCCCATGGCGCTCCGCGCCTCCCCGAGTCGGCGCGGTGAGAAGTGGTGGAGGAAGGCCAGGAAGTACCCCAGGCTCCGCCGCAGGGACGCCTGGGCAGGGGATTCCTCATTTGAGGTGGCCCGCTGAGGCGCAGCCTCCATCAGGGGTTCCAGGTCCAGGGCCCCTTCGCGAAGAATGTCTTCCAGCAGCGCCAGATCCGCTTTCGACAGACCCTTGTCCCGGATCAGCTGCCGGGCCAGCAGCAGGCGCTGGGGCTGGGTACCAGGAGTGGACATGGCAAAAGCATACAATGGTTAAGAGATCAGAACCTGTGGGTGGTGATACCATCGCCTCACCCCAATCTGGAGGCAGCCGGTGGTCAGCAAGCTCGGGGAAATGCTCGTCAAGGCCCAGCTCATCACGGATACGCAGCTGGATGAGGTCATGAAAATCCAGCGCAGGGAAGGCGGCAAGCTCGGCAGCATCGTCGTGCGGGCCGGTTTCTGTTCGGATCAGGACATCGTGAGCTTCCTGGGGATGCAGTACGGCGTCCCCGCCGCGGATCTGGAGCAGTGGCCGCCCATCGATGCGGGCGTCATCGCCCTCATCCCCCGGGATCTGGCCCAGCGGCACAAGGTCCTGCCCCTCCAGCGCACCGGCAACGTCCTGACCCTTGCCATGTCCGATCCCACGGACATCTTTGCCATGGACGATGTGCGCTTCCATACGGGCTACAACGTGGATCCCGTGGTCTCCAGCGAGATGGGCCTCGTCCGGGCCGTGGAGAAGTACTACGGCGGCAACAGCGCCGTGCGGCTGGCTGAGGGCGCCAAGGCCCGAGGCACGACCACCATGGGCGGTGGTGGGGGCACCTCCGGCGGTGGTCCAATGGCTACGGATTCTGCCCAGCCCTTCGATGAGGAAGAAGAACAATTCGATCTGTCCGAGCTGGAGCAGGAACTCGACGCGGACGCGGAATTCGATACCACCGATGAAGACGAAGGCAGCGTCAACGTCGGCAGCCTGAAGCGGGGCAGCGAAGACGCCCCGGTGGTGAAGCTGGTGAACATGGTGCTCATCGACGCCATCAAGCGCGGCGCCTCGGATATCCACATCGAGCCCTATGAAAAGACCTACCGCATCCGGTTCCGCATCGACGGCATCCTGATGGAGGTCATGCGGCCCAACCTGAAGCTCAAGGATCCACTGACCTCCCGCGTGAAGATCCTGGCCAAGCTCAACATCGCCGAGCGGCGGCTGCCCCAGGACGGGCGCATCAAGCTGCGGGTGAACATGGGTGGCCGGCAGAAGGTCATCGACTACCGCGTGAGCATCCTGCCGACCCTGTTTGGCGAAAAAATCGTGTTGCGCCTGCTGGATAGCGACAAGCTCATGCTGGACCTTACCAAGCTCGGCTTCGAGCAGGAGAGCCTGGATCGCTGGGACCGGCAGATCTCCAAGCCCTACGGCATGATCCTGGTGACCGGCCCCACGGGCTCCGGGAAGACCAATACCCTCTATTCCTCCATCGCCAAGCTCAACACCGTCGATACCAACATCATGACCGCCGAGGATCCGGTGGAATTCAACTTCCCTGGCATCAATCAGGTGCAAATGAAGGAGCAGATCGGGCTGAATTTCGCCGCGGCCCTGCGCTCCTTCCTCCGACAGGATCCCAACATCATCCTGGTGGGCGAGATCCGCGACTTCGAGACCGCCGAAATCGCCATCAAGGCCAGCCTGACGGGCCATCTGGTGCTGTCCACCCTGCACACCAATGACGCTCCCAGCACCATCAACCGGCTTATGAACATGGGCGTGGAACCCTTCCTGGTGGCTACCTCCGTGAACATCATCTGCGCCCAGCGGCTGGTGCGGCGGCTCTGCACCAATTGCAAGGCGGTGGATCCCCACCAGCAGCCCGAGGAAGCCCTCTACAAGGTGGGCTTCACGCCCGAGGAAGTGCAACGGGGCATCACCTTCTACAAGCCCGTGGGCTGCGAGGTCTGCAACAAGCGCGGCTACAAGGGCCGGGTGGGGCTTTACGAAGTGCTGGAGATGTCCGAGACCCTCAAGGACATGATCCTCACCGGCGCCTCCGCCATCGAGATCCGCGAGCAGGGCCAGAAGGAAGGCATGATCACCTTGCGCCGTTCCGGCTGCCGCAAGGTCCTGGATGGCGTCACCACCATCGAAGAAATCATCCGCGAGACCGTGTTGTAATTTTCATACAAGAAGAAGAAAAGATCTTTGACAGGATTAACAGGATTGAAAGATTGGATTAACAGGATTTCAAAAAGGAATGGTCATGGCGGTGGGTGAGAATGCCATGAATGAGCTGTCTGGGCGCGTGATTGGGGCGGCGATGCGGGTGCATTCGGCGCTTGGGCCTGGATTCACGGAGGGCGTCTACCAAAATGCGCTGGCACTCGAAATGACCCTGGAAGGCATTCCGTTTGAACGCGAAGTGAAACTTGAAGTCCGCTATCGGGGTGAACTGGTCGGGCAGTATCGAGCAGACCTTCTGGTCGCAGGTGTGCTGATCTTGGAACTGAAAGCCGTTCAGGCCATCCTTCCCGAATACGAAGTCCGGGTAGTCAATTACCTCGCCGCCACTGGTTTGGAACATGCATTGCTTCTGAACTTCGGGACAAAGAGCCTCCAGTTGAAAAAGAAATTCAGGAATTTCCGCCCTTCTTGAATCCTGTTAATCCTGCTTTTAATCCTGTTAATCCTGTCCCAGCTTTTTGTTTTTCCCGAGGCCCCCATGAGTGAAGTCGGCGCCAATTACGTTGCACCTCTCCAGCAGCTCCTCAAGACGATGGTGGAGTACGGGGGCACGGATCTGCACATCACCACGGAGTCGGCCCCCCAGATCCGCATCGATGGACGGATGGTGCCCCTCTAGCTGCCGCCCCTGGACGCATCGCAGACCCGCTGGCTCTGCTACGGCGTGATGACCGACCAGCAGAAGCACCGCCTCGAGGAGGACTTCGAGGTGGACTTCTCCTTCGGGCTGCAGGGTGTGGCCCGCTTCCGAGCCAACGTGTTCAACCAGCGGGGGGCCACGGCGGGCGTGTTCCGGACCATCCCCGAACAGATCCGGAGCTTCGATCAGCTGGGTCTGCCGCCGGCCATCCAGGGACTGTGCAGCAAACCGCGCGGCCTGGTGCTGGTGACCGGCGTGACCGGTTCCGGCAAGTCCACCACCCTGGCAGCCATGATCGACAAGATCAATGCCGAAGAGCCCGTCCACATCCTCACCATCGAGGATCCCGTGGAATACGTCCACAAGCACCGGCGCGCCCTGGTGAACCAACGCGAGATCCACGCCGATACCCACAGTTTCAAGAAGGCCCTGCGGTCGGCCCTGCGCCAGGATCCGGACGTGGTGCTGGTGGGTGAGATGCGGGATCTCGAGACCATCGAGTCCGCCCTGACCATCGCCGAAACCGGCCACCTCACCTTCGGCACCCTCCACACCAGCAGCACCGTGCAGACCATCAACCGCATCATCGACGTGTTCCCCAGCCACCAGCAGCCCCAGATCCGGGCCCAGCTCTCCCTGGTGCTGGAAGGCATCATCTGCCAGAGCCTCATTCCCAAGGCCAGCGGCAAGGGCCGGTCCCTGGCCCTGGAGATCCTGATTCCCAATTCCGCCATCCGGAACCTCATCCGTGAGGACAAGATCCACCAGATCTACGGGGTCATGCAGGCGGGCCAGTCCAAGTACGGCATGCAGACCTTCAACCAGAGCCTGTCGGACCTGGTGATGAAAAGGGATATCACCCAGGAACAGGCCTTCGACTACTCCTCGAACACCGATGAACTGCGGGAACTCATCAATCGCGGGGTCGGTGTGGGCTCCGCCGGGGGCCGTTCCGCCGCCCCCGGCCAGCCAGTCCAGCCGGTCAAGCCCGCCCTGGGGGGCCGAAACCCCAACATCAAGTACACCTAAGACTTCTCCACAGGCGCTTTCCTGCCTATCCTGAAGGCACCACCGTTCCCAGCTACTCGCCGAGGTCCGCATGCCCGCTTATGCCTGGAAAGGTAAGAACCGAATGGGGGAGGTCCAGGAAGGGGTCCTGGTCTCCGATTCCCGGGATGCCGCCGCCATCACCCTGAAGCGCAACGGCATTGAAGTCCTGAACGTCCGCCTCACCGCCGCCCAGGGGGGGAAATCCTTTGGCAAGGTGCCCGCCAAGGCCTTGGCCATCTTCACCCGGCAATTCAGCGTGATGATCGATGCCGGCCTGCCCCTGGTGCAGTGCCTGGAGATCCTGGGCGCCCAACAGGATCATAAGGGCTTCCAGCGCATCATCGAAGCCGTGCGGGACGATGTGGAGAAGGGCTCCACCCTCCAGGCCTCCCTGGCCAAGCACCCCAAGGCCTTCAATGATCTCTACGTGAACATGGTGGGCGCGGGGGAAAGCGGCGGCATTTTGGATGTCATCCTCCAGCGGCTGTCGGGCTACATTGAAAAAGCCGTGAAGCTGACCGCCAAGGTCAAGGGAGCCATGACCTACCCCGTGGCCGTCATCACCATCGCGATCTCGGTGGTGGTCATCATCATGGTCAAGGTCATCCCCGTCTTCTCGGCCATGTATGACGGCCTGGGCAGCAAGCTCCCGTACCCCACCCTGATCTGCATGGCGCTGTCGAATGCCCTCATCAACTACAGCTGGTTGATCATCATCGGCGTTGTTCTCATCGTGGTGGGTCTGCGGCAGTATTACCAGACACCACCGGGACACCTGCAACTGGATGCTCTACTGCTCAAGATCCCCATCATCGGGGACGTGCTCCGCAAGGTGGCCGTGGCGCGCTTCTGCCGCACCTTGAGCACCCTCATCAGCTCCGGGGTGCCCATCCTGGAGGGCATGGATATCACGGCCAAGACCGCTGGCAACATGGTCATCCAGAATGCCATCCTGAAGTCCAAGGATGCGGTGGAACAGGGCCGGAACATCGCCACGCCCCTGGCGGAAACCAAGGTCTTCCCCCCCATGGTGGTGCAGATGGTGGGTGTGGGCGAAGCCACCGGTGCCCTGGACGCCATGCTGGCCAAGGTGGCCGACTTCTACGAGGACGAGGTGGATAACGCCGTGGCCAACCTCACCAGCCTCATGGAGCCCGTCATGATCGCCATGCTAGGTGGCATCATCGGCTTCATCGTGATCGCCATGTACCTGCCGATCTTCAACCTGGCCAATGTCTTCGGCAAGGATTGATAGCACGATTCTTGCAAAGTCCGACTCCTCCTAAGGAGGCATCCATGTCCCCTCTGTCACTCCGGTCCGAACGGTCACAAGGTTTCTCCCTGGTGGAGTTGCTGCTGGTGCTGGCCATCATTGGCATTATCAGCGGCATCGCCATTCCACAGTTTTTGGGCCAGCGTCGGCGGGCCCGTCTGATCGGGGATGCTCAGGTCAATGCCCGTGTCTTGGCAATGGCCTTGGAGAGCCGCCGGGCGGATGGCGGCATCTATGCCGCTTCGGGGACAACGGTCACATGGACCGGAGGCGTACCGAGCAATTCGTCCTTCCTGCCGAACATTTCGCTCAAGAATGGTACGAAGATGAACTACAGCGTGGCGGTGACCAACGGCGGTCTGGGCTATTCCATCGCAGTAACCGATCCATCCGTTGGCAGTGCCGCTGTCATGACTACCGACCAGAACGGCGCTATCAAACTTGACCCTACCTACAATAAATAGTCGATCCCTCTTATGGAGAGGGATTGGTCGTTCTAGTCAATTGGTTAGGAATTTGGATTGGCCGGAGCATTCGCTCCAACCTCTGTGTTTCCGCCTCATAAGCCTTCTGATCAACAGCCGTGATGGCGTTCAGGCGAAAACCTAGGTATTCGTAAAGGTGCGCTCCTCCGTCCTTTAATGGTTTCGTAATCCGTAGGACGCCCCGTTCGGCCACGCCAAGGGTGAGTTCCTTGGCTCGCTCTTCCGCAGGCTTTTCGTACTGTGTGAACCAGATGCCGTAAGGCGCGATGTATGAGCCTTTGATCAGATCCTTGGTGTTCATCTGTTTGTATTCAGCCGGCTCCTGGGTGAAGTCTGAGGTACTCAGTGTGTGGTAGCGCATGGGGGCCTGGGGGTAGGCTTTTTCAATGCCTCTTGGCGTGATTGCAGTTCCTTGTCGAAGCAGACCTGCAATGGAATCCCGGACGCCCAATAAACTAACGGTGGATTCGTGATCTATTTCTGGACCTGCCCCACTGAATCGTGGCCCAGCCACCTTCAGCATGACGCGGGTCTCCCAGGGGTCCAGATTGTAGCCGTGAATCCCACACAATTGCACCCCATCGGCCACATGGTAGAAACGCTCACCGTGGTCCGAGAACAGGATGCGAACCGAGTCCTTGTAGGCTGGATCCTTCGCCAATCCTCCCCAGATGGGCCCCCAGGCCTTCAGGATCGACTGCATCCGGATCTGGTAGGCTTTGAAGGGGTCTCCCCGCCGATCCCAGCGGGCGAGGTGCTTTTCATTGACCTGGGCCAGGACGACCAGGGGCTCCAGGTTGCGGGGGATGGCCGTCCACCAGCGGGGAAGCTGATTCATTTCCTTCCGGTGGAGGTAGATCGGTTGATGGGCCAGACAGGAATGGAACATGACCCATTTCGATCCCCGCCCCTGCCGCAGCGCCTCCCGCAACCCACCATCAAGGGGCGCCCACGGGTTGGTGGTCGGGAAGGCCCGGGCCCAGTTCTCCCAGGCGGCGTAAAGCGGGAAGTTCACGGAGAGGTTTGAGTTGACGAAGTTCTCCCAGCCCCGGGCGGGCATCAGGGTGTCGTCGAAAAACTGCTCTGCCCTACCGGCCAAGCCAATGGTGCCGCCATCGTCGATGTAGAACCTGGGTTTCCAGCCCTTGCCCTTGGCCTCTTCAAGCAGGGGCAGGGGAATGCGCACCCCGTTTGCCCCATATTCCTCCATGGCTGGTGGGGCATGGCCCACCGTGTAGTACAGCGGATCACCGCCCCACAGGATGTGCCATAGCAGGCGGGTGGCGGGGATGGGCGTGTAGGCGAACTCGTAGGACCGACCTTCCCAGGCCTGGGTAGCCTCCTGGCCCACGTCGAAACGCAAGCCATCCAGGCCGATCATGAGCACTTCCGCCTTGTCCTGCCCGCCCTTGACCGGGGAATGCCATCTGGGCAACCATTCCGGCAGTTGCGGCACCAGGCTCCAAAGCAACACCCAGCCGGCGAGGAGCGGAAGGGCCAGCCACCGTCGACCGAGACGAGTCCAACTCCAACGGGCAGGATAGGCCAGGGCCAACAGGCCCAGGAGGGGAAACAGCAGCCAGAAGGGCAGCAGCCTCAGGCCAGGCAGAGTCCACAGAGTGGCAGGCACCTCCCACCAAAGCACCAGATGGGTCCACAGCAGGGCAGAGAAGGTGAAGCCAAAACCTTCCAAGGCACGCCAATCCTTGGACCAGCCCCGATGCCACATGGCACCCCAGGCTAGGGTAAGGATCCACAGCAGCAGGCCCATAAACGCATAGAAGGGTAGAAGGATACCCAAGCCGAAGCCTGCGACGTACTCTCGGGTAGGCCCCGTATTAAAGGCTTGGCCGACGGTGTTGATCAGCCCTGCCTCACTGGATTTCAGACGGAGCCAAATCTCAACAACAAGGAACACGAAGAACAGCCCGCCCGCTGCCAGGGGCAGCAACCACCGCACTAGGCGGGAACCCAAGGGCTTGGTCATGCGGTCTCCCGATATGAAAAGGGAGGCCGAAGCCCCCCTTTTTAATTTCAGGCCTTATGAACAACCTACTCGATGGCTGTGGCCTTGGCGACCTTATTGGAACTGTTGACCTTGTTATCTACGTAGACGGCGCCATAGACAAACCCCGGATTGCCAGCAGTAGGGAAAGCGATGCCAAAGTGGGATTCCCCACGTTTGGAAGCGTCCACAAGACCCTTTGCAACGCCAACGGCTAAGGATTGGGTTGCGGCGGTGCCGGCTCCGGCAGTCCAGACAAAGGCGGGGTTCGCAGGGTTCCAGGGGTTCTTGTCCGCACCGCCGGTGGCAGTCAGGTAGTTACCGAGAGAAGTCAGGATGGCACCACTTGCCAACCCTGCCTCGCGGAGCTTGTCGTACTGGCCTACCAGATCCCCCATGCGGCCCACCATGTTGTCGATGGCGGCCTTGTCCCGGGCTCGGGCGCGCTGGCTGAGCAGGGCCGGGATGGCGATGGCACTGATGATGCCGATGATCGCGAGCACCAACAGCAGTTCGATGAGGGTGAAACCTGACTGCTTCTTCATGGGCGTCTCCTTGGGAATGGGCCGAGACCAAGAGATCAAGTCCCGTGCCAACGGTGAGTTGAAGTCCAAGATGAGCAGTTACTCATCATTTGACAAGGAATTATTGATGCTTGGATTCAAGGGTGGTGATGGAATTTGAGTCGAACGGACCCAGCGCGTCACTCGGGATGACGAGAAAGGTCAGGGCGAATTCGTGATTCTTTCGATACCAAAGAGTTGAGGCAGGCATCCTCAATTTTGGAAGATGGATGGTCATGAGATTCGATGCGAGCCGTGTCCCGGATGGGTGAGGGCGTGTTTGGTGTCAAGCTCCAGGTAAGCTGGATCCCGAGAATAAAAGGGGAGAACGCAGAGCAGATGGACACCACGCCCAAGAACATACATAAGCCCCTTCTTTGGGGCGGGGTTGCATCCTTCGCCTTCATTTTTGGGTTGTCCATCTATCTCGGCATCCATCGAATCTTCCAGGTGGATGAGGTCCTTTATTCAAGCCTGGCACGCTTCATGGCGACCGGGAAGATGGCCCAGTTTGTTCCGAACGTTCCCATCATTCTGGTGGGTCCTCTGACTTGGATTGCTGGCGCTGCGAAAGACGGTGTTGGGGTCCTGATCGCTATGAGATTGCCCTTTGTGGCGCTGATGTGGGTCAATGCGTTTCTGATGGTCAAGGCAACAGGCCAAAGGCTAAGGAGCCGTGGAGGTGTGGTCACGCTGTTTCTCGCGTCCACCCTCGCTCCGATGTGGGACTACGGGTTCGAGATCCGGCATGATGTCCCCCTTGTCACAGTGACCCTGGCCTTGTGGTGCCTTCTGAAGACTGAAAAACCAGGATTCCCTCTCCGCATGCTCTTGGGAGGAGTCCTGGCCGCATGCATGCAGTTGATCGCCTTCAAGGGATTCCTGTACGCCCTGCCCATGCTTGGGTTGGGCATCTATATGGTTCGCCCCAAGAACCTGAAGACGTGGTTTACCTGCCTGAGCATGATCCTGGTCGGAATTGCAGGTGGTCTGCTGCTGGGGCGCCTCATCCATGGTGTGGTGGGGACCTGGGATCTGGCGTGGAAAGGGTTTCAAGCTGGGACTGCGTTTGCGGCCAATGGGGTAGAGCGGTTCTCTCCGTGGTCCACGCTTCTTCGGGGGTTTACAGAGGCCCCCCTTCTTGCCTGCGCGGGTGTGGGAGTATTGCTTGCCCCCTTTTTCCAACCGAGTGTAAGAACGATTCGGGTTTTGGTGGAAGCCGACTGGTTTCCGGAATGGGCCTTTGCAGTCCTATGTTTCGCCTTGCTGCTCATCAATCCGACGCCCTTTCCCTACAACCTCATTCATGTGGTCCCGGCCTTTTTCATCGCAGTGCTCCGGTTCAGGGAACCGATTCTTGAGGCCATTCTCAGTCTGGCTAGTCCGGTTAGACAGGCGGTTCTTGGTTGCCTGTTGCTGCTTCATGGTCTGACCTGGTCCATCGCCACAGCCAGGCATCTCAACATGGACAATGATCGGCAGGTCGATGTCATCAGGACCTCCGAAAAATTGACCGATCCATCCTTGCACCGGGTTTTTGACGGTTCTGGCCTGGTACCGACCCGCAGCCCCATTGGAGAGAAGTGGATCATCCACAGCTTCACCATTCGGCACTACATGGATGGCTCGTGGCCAACGGTCCGGAGCCTCCTGGCCAAGAACCCCACCCCGGTGATTCTTCCGAACTACCGGACGAATTGGCTTCCGAAGGAAGACCAGGCGTTCATCGGAACTCACTATGTTTTTCTCGCGGAAGACTTCATGGTGCTCGGAACCATCAGGGGATCCGGATCGTCCTCCTGGGAGGTTCTGGCTGATGGTCGATACATGATGACAGTGCTCCCGGAGGGTGCCGAGACCGGGAAAGCCATTGAGATCGATGGGAGAAGGATAGATCCTGGCATCTGTTCATTCACCCGGGGGGTCCATTCCCTCCAGGTTCCTGAAGGCTTCCGAATCCAAATCGTCTGGTTGGGTCCACATCTTCAAACCATCCCTGCACTCGGCCCAGCCCCCCACCCCTTGTTCGTGAACTGGTACTGACCGAAATCGGCACTCCTTGTGCTGGTGAGCTTCGAGGCAGGCCGATGCCAGAAGGCGTTCTGAAGGCCTTACAGATTGAGTCAACGTCAGAACAGGAATCACCGATTAGTTCGCGTGAAAAGGGAAACAATGGCTTCAAGGCTCACTTTCTATCTGAACATGGTGACCAAACTCCATCCTGCCAAGGCAGTGCCCAAGATATGGAATTATCTGAAGTATCGCTATCAGCCGCGGAAGCCCATCGCCGCGATCTCCCGGAACGCACCTCAGATCGCCTCCCTTCTGCTCACAAAGCGCTGCAACATGAGCTGCAGTTTCTGCAACGCTGCGAACTTCATGCATGATCACAGCTCGACTTGGCAGGAGAGTGAAGCCGACCTGACGAAGGTGCAGAAGATCTTCGAGAACCCTCTGTTCAACCGAGCCCTCCTGGTCGACCTGCTGGGGGGTGAGCCGATGCTAGTCAAGGAGCTGGTTCCGATCGTGGCCTTCCTGGCAAAGCGGGGGCATTTAACCAACCTCACCACCAATGGTCTCCTGCTGGCGGATCGAATCTCTGATCTGAAGAAAGCTGGCATATCCAGGATCAGTGTTTCGGTCTATGAAGCCAACCGGGCTGCCCTGGAGAAGGATCTTCCCAGGATCAATAAAATCTACCCTGTGCATACCAACACGGTCCTTCTCCGGAAGGATGTGGTAAGCGCTCCCGAAAAGTTGGTCGAAACCGTCCGCTTCCTGAAAGAGTCCGGCTGCCTGGACTTGCGTTTCTGGATGTACCGCCCCATGGGGGAACAACCGGACCCCAAGGAAGTGCTGTACGACACGGACCCGGCCTACCTAACCTTCCGGAGCAAAGTGGAGGAGGCGGCGCCCGGGTTCTGCTTCTGGCCGCCCGTGGCGGTCAAAGGGCCCATCAAGAAGCTCTGCCCTCAGCTCTGGCAGCGGATTGGGTGCGATATGCAGGGAAACATGGGTATCTGCTGTGGCATCGACACCATGCTATCCGGGCCTGGCGGGAACCTCTTCGAGGGGGACTCCGACACGATTTACAATCACCCCACGGTCGTTCGGATGCGCGAGCAGTTGTTAGATCCCCACAGCGAACCACCAGAGGTCTGCAAGAACTGCAACCTGCTGGGTGATCCAGGTTGGTAGGTTGAGACTTAGTGCCCGGCTTCTGTTCCGGCCGAGAAATAGTAGTTTCCATTCAAGGAGTTGGCGATCTCGAAAGCTTCGAGATCGCCTTTCTCATTGATGTATTTGCCTGTGTAACCATGCGTCGTCAGGAATTGGATCACATCCTGGGGGGTGTGGCCGAAGCGTTGGCAGTGGATATCGCTGATCTCGATCAGGATGCTGGGATGGCACTTGGACAGCAGGCTTTCAGCACCGCGTAACAGGTTGAGTTCACCACCTTCAATATCCGCCTTGATGAAATCGACCCGGTCGATGCCTTGCTTTTCCAGAAAGTCATCCAGTTTGAGCATGGGGACTTCGATCTTTTTCCCGGTATCCAGGAACTGGGAGGCTGCTCCGGCGCCCAGGTGGATCTCAGGGACGAACATGGTGATGGCACCGTCGATATTGCCCAGCGCCTTGTTGCGGAGATCCAAGTTCTTGCACTCGTTGAGTTCCATGTTGGCGGCCAATTCCCTGTACGACTCCGGTACGGGTTCAAAGGCGATAACCTTGCCCCCTTCGCCCACCAGGCGCGAGAAATGGATGGCGTACCAGCCAAAATTGGCACCGGCATCGACCACCGTCCAATTGGGCTTGATGACTCTGGAGATCAAGGCCGTTTCGTTCGTCTCGTAGTATCCGTAGGTGAACAAGGCGCTGCTGATGGATTCATGGGAGGTGGCTACATAGAATGCGCACCCATTCTTGTAATGAAAAATGGCTTTGCCTTCTTTGAAAACAGCCTTGTCTAAGTCAAGGTATTCCAATAATTTATTGAATTTTTTCCAGAATTTAGCCCGCCTCTTGCTCCGTAGGTCCACTAGGCTTAAATAGCTCTGCAGCGAGAACAGCCGTATGGAAAAGCGGGCACAGAAAGCGACAAACCAGCGGTGAGCAAGGGCATTCTTGTTGATGGTGTTCCGAATGACCGCCTTGATGCTCAACTAGCCCTCCGCATGATTGATCCCTGATGTTACCTCAGCCCCGGTCCAACCACGGTTCATCGTGTCACCAGGGCTTTGAACAGGGCCGATTGCACTAGGATGGACAAATTACCTTCGCGTGGGATAGCCGTGGATCAACCTTCAAACCATCAGGAACGTTCGGACTCGGTGCCCTGGCGGGAATTGATGGGGAAGAGAATCTTCCTTACCGGCGGCACGGGCTTCTTCGGCTGCAACCTGCTCGAAGCCTACACCCGGGCATGGGACCGAGAGCGCCTGGGGGGCCTGATCTCGGTGCTGACCCGCAATCCTGTGGCCTTCCGCAGCAAGGCGCCCCACTTGGCGGGACACCCCGGTGTGGAGATTCTTGAAGGCGACCTGACGGATTGGGATTTCGGTGATTCCTGCTGGGACCTCGTGATCCACTCGGCGGTGGAACATGGGGAACCCCTGGACCTTCTCGATCGCAACCTACAGGCCACCCGGCGCACGCTGGAACTGGCCCGCCGCTGGGGTGCTCGCCGGGTGCTCTTCACCAGTTCAGGGGCCGTCTATGGCCCTCAGCCGCCCGGTCTCAGCCATCTGACGGAGGACTTCGGTGGCGCGCCGCCCCTGGCCGCCACCAGTGCCTATGGAGAGGCCAAGCGGGCTTCGGAGCTGCTGGGCCTGCTCCACGGCGAGCGCCACGGCTACGACTTCCTCATCGCCCGGGGCTTTGCGTTCCTGGGCCCCTGGCTGCCCCTGGATGGCTTCAGTGCCGTGGGGAACTTCATCGGCGATGCCCTGGCCGGACGGTCCATCCAAGTCAACGGTGACGGGCGCCCCTTTCGCTCCTACCTCCACGGGGAAGACCTCGCGGACTGGCTCTGGATCATCCTCCTCCGGGGGGTCCACGGGCGGCCCTACAACGTGGGGTCCGGCGAAGCCATTTGCATCGCGGACCTCGCCCGCCGGGTCCGCGATCTACTTGCTCCTGGACTGGAAGTCCGAGTCGCCCTGGCATCCGGGAAGGATCTTCCACCGAGGTACGTGCCTTCGGTGGAACGGGCCCGGCAGGAGCTAGGACTCGAACCACGCATGGGTCTCGATGAGGCCATCCTGCGGACCGCTCGCTGGAACCAGGAGCGGCCCGGATCGGCCAGGCGGTTATGCTGAACCCTGCGACCAAGGCCCCCTATCGATCGATGGATTGACGCATTTTGTCCCACGGACCACAGCATGAAAAAGAAAATCTCGATCCTATCGCCGGCCTACAACGAAGAGGGGAGCGTCCGACGCTGCTATGAAGAGGTCCGGGCCGTCATGCAGCCTCTGCTGGACCGCTATGACTATGAACACATTTTTGGAGACAACTGCAGCACGGATCGGACCCTGCCAATCCTGAGAGACATCGCGGCCCAGGATCACAATGTCAAGGTGCTCACCTATTCCCGGAACTGGGGCGCCAACAAGAACGGCATGACCCTGATCCGCCACGCTTCCGGGGACGCCACGATTCCCATACCTACCGATCTGCAGGAACCTGTGGAACTCATCCCACGTCTGGTGGAACTTTGGGAACAGGGTTACGAAATCGTCTATGGGATCTATGAGAATTCCTCAGACGGTATCCTCATGCGGGGTGTGCGCCGTCTTTACTATTGGCTGGTGAATAAGCTGAGCAATGAACCCCTGCTGAAGAACTATTCCGGGTTTGGGATCTGGGACAGGAAGATCGTTCGAGAGGTTTCCAACCTGGACGACTTCAACCCGTATATCCGGGGATTTCTGGGCAACATTGGATTTCGCAGTACCACCTTGCGCTACCAACGGGTGAGGAGAAGGGCCGGGAAGAGCTCGTACAACTTCGCCGCCTACCTGGATCTGGCCATCAATGCCATTCTCAGTCACAGCTTGGTGCCCATCCGCCTGGCCACCCTGGTTGGGTTGATCCTGTTCGGCTCTAGCATCACGGCGGCCTTCGCCTACGCCCTGGTGAAGATCTTCTATTGGCAGTTCCAGGCCCCAGGCGCGACCACCACCATCATTCTGGTGCTCTTCTTCTCAGGCGTTCAACTATTCTTCCTGGGGATGCTCGGCGAATACATCGGTGCCATCCACGCTCAGGTGCGGCGCGGGCCGTTCATCATCATTCGCGAACGCATCAACTTCCCTGCTACCGATGAGACTGATTCGAGAAAATGATGCCAACCGAACAGCTGTCCGTGCCGAGGATCCATCCGGCAGGGGTGCCGACACTCTTCCTGGTCAGCAGTCCTCTGGCATTTCCGTCGGCGAGTCCTCATACAGGCAGATCAGGGGATTTGTCCACTTGAGCACTTGGAGGATGTGGCCCTCGATGGCCTGCTCCGAGACGTGCGAAGAGATGAGGATTGTCGCCGAGGGTTCATGGACCTCATCGGGGGACAGGATGGGGATTCCCTGCAGCCGCTTGCCTTGATAGCAATTGTTGGAATCAACGAATGCGAGAATGTTCGCTTGTGCGAGTGAACTCGTTTTCAACAGACGTAGCGTATGCGTTCCGGCACCCCAGACGAGGAGGGGAATTTGCCTGCTCACCAAATCATCGATGACTTTGCGGATGCGCCCATCAAGGGTGTTTGACGACGCGATGTAGCGCCGGAGGGCCGGTTCTGTTTCAGAGTCGTAGGGGCAAGTGGTTTCGCCTGGGGCCGAGGCATGCTGATGGAAAAGTCCGGCGACGGCGGGTTCACCGGCCTTGGGCCCGAGAAAGCGGGGAGCACGTTGGACGAAGGTCGCCTGGAACCCATGGGCAGCCATCAAGTTCGCCAACGACTGTGGTGAGAAGAAATTGATGTGCTCCATACTGAAGAATTGGAAAGGGGCACTGAACCATCGGTCATAACGTGTTGCATCCGGGACCTCGACATAGATCCTGCCACCCGGCTTGAGCACACTTGTGATCAAGTTCAACGAACCTTCCATGTCACATAGGTGTTCGAGCACACCTATCAGGATGACCGTGTCGAATCGCTCGGTGATTTCTCCAAGGCACTCGATGGGCATTGGCCGGATCGGGATGCTGTAGTGCCGCATTCCCGCGGCTGCACACGCCGGGGAAGGGTCGATTCCGAACAGATTGGAAAAACCGCGACGCTTGAATTCCCCAAGTAGAGCGCCAGTGGCACAACCGATGTCTGCAATGGATTCCTGTGGACTCAAAAAAGGAGCCAACAGGTCGGCGATCTGGCGGTAGCGGTCAGCCTGGACAGGGCTGGCCACGCCGTCGTCTTCTCCGTGCTCATATTTCGACATCTCCGCGTAGTAGTGGTCAAAGGCCTCCTGCGGGGGTATGTCGTCTGCGTAGGCCGCACCACACTGGCCACAGATGGCGAGGTGGTAGCCGGTCATCAATCCGCCCTCGGAAAACTCCGAAAATTCCTGGTGATAAATGCCGCGCGGCTCCCGTGCAAGGCAGACGGGACACGGGCGGGGCGAAAGCAGTTCTTTTGGATTCATCGTGTGGTGGGTGGATCGCAGCTCGAAGTGTTGTTGTAGCGGAGTGGTCTAGTAGGACGGAGGAACCGCGTAGCAGACCGTGTCATCAATTTCCCGGGTGTAATGACGAAGGTACAGCCTGTACCGGGGGTTTAGTTCGTGAATGAGCAGCGGCAATTCCCATAGATCGCTGGGGTTGTGATAAACCGAAACAGCCAATGTCGGCTGATGACGCGCGATCAATCCCTTGGCGCCAGATAAGGCCTGGGCCTCAGCTCCTTCAATGTCTAATTTGATGAAGCTTGGCGGCGGGAGATGGGCGAAGAAGTCATCGAGGGCATGGACCTGAATCGTGGTCGCCGTCGGCGAAGGGACTGAGGACTTGGATAGGTGTGAATCGTAGGAGGCCCCGCACTCGAAGGTGAGAAGCCCTGAGCGGTCAGCCAACCCCGCCGGGAGAATCACCAGGCGCTTACCTTCTCCGCGGATCCGTTGCTGCATTCTGGCGAAGTTCCCAGGGTCAGGCTCGAACGCGTAATAGGTGTTGAAACGACCGTTGCAGGCGCTTCGAAACTGCTCGAAGGTGTCGCCATCAAAGGCTCCCCCATCCACGAACACTTCATCAGGGCGGAGGGCCATGACCTCGCGGTCAAAGTAGATGGCTTGGGAGCTTCGTATGGCATCGAGCCGCCACTTCTCGAGGGTCTGGAGATATTGGACCTTCTCCTCGAACACTCGCCTGGAAGCGTCGTCGGCAAACATATGGCCCACGGCTTCGATCATTGCAATGCCTGCCAATGAAGTGACCGCCTCCAAGGCGCCGCTGTACTCGCGGCAGGGAAAACACTCGGGCAACAAGTAATTCAGAATAGGCATGGGAATCACGTGGGTGCAGCCGTGTCTCTCCAGGGCCTCGCGGATCACGGAGTCATGAATTGAGCTGGCCACGAGGACTTCGGCATCTCGGTGGTCCTCTGAAATCTCGCTGGGCGACCATACCGGTAGCCCGTCGATCTCTGAACCCCACAGGGAGGGGTTGCTGTCTCCGAAGCCGATGATGCGGACGCCAGAAGCGCGCAGGTGAGCGGCCCCCGCGCGGGCCATTCGGGCAGCGGGGTACAAGATGGCAGGCCGTTGTCGGGACATGACCTCAGCGAAAGCGGGAAAGCGGGTTCGCAGAATCGAATGAATGCGATTGACCTCATTCGTCGCCATGAGTCCGACCTTCGAGCCGTTCTCCGATCATGGCCATGTCACACCGCTCCGTGCACTTGAGGCAGGGCGTCAGGTCGAAATGATTCTCCCGGAAGGTCTGGTACCTTTCACCGTTCCAGATGGCACTGAGGCTTTCCTTCTTGACATCGCCTAGCACGATCTCGTTGTTGAAATCCTCCATGCACATGGCCGCTTCACCGTTGGATTTGATGGTCATGGACATCCACGGGTGCTTGCAGATCTCACTCCAATGCACCGATTTCGTACCGTGGAAGTCGGTGCGGTACCACTGTTGGTCCTCGCTCTTCAGGTAGATGTAGACATCCTTGCCGGCGAAGGCGGCCCGCAACTTTCGGTAGTCTTCGGTCTGGTTTTTGCGGTTCAGGTCCAGCATGGTGATGATGATTTGGGTCTGGAAACCGTTTGTCTTCTTGAGTTCCAGAAGCCTGATGATCCTTTCGTAGGCCTCGGAGAAGTTCGAGGCATCGCCTCGAATCGCCTTGTGCTCCTCATCATCTACGCTTTCGATCGAGTACTTGATGTAACTCAGCCCGTTCTCGAACATCTGGAGCGTCTTCTCAATGTTGATGTTCGCGGGATTGCAGCTGAAATACGTTTGCAAACCGCGCGATGTCAGGAGCTTGACGTGCTGCGCCATCCCCATGTCCAGCAACGGGTCCCCGTAGCCGTGCAACTGGATGACCTTCGGGATCACATAGAGGAAGAAATGATTCTCACTCATGTCATCCGGACGAATACCGTATTTCTCGACCACGAATCGTTCCCATTGTGCCCAAGTGCTTTCAGGAAACGGGTTCAGCTGGGACACCACATTGTCGAAGACCTTCCTGTCGATGGTCTTGATCGGACGGGTCATCATGGTCGTTCGAGGGCACATCGTGCACACCATGTTGCAGGCGTTGGTGGTCTCAATGTTGTAGACGACGGGTTCGCGACTGCGGTAGCTCTCCAGGAGCGCAAGCGAGGTGTCGCGATCCTGAATCTTGCCTTCCTGGGCGTTTTTCAAGAAATCATATGACTTCATGTAAAACTCGATGTCATACATGGCTTCCTCCAGAACGTGTGCCCACACTATCTGTAACACAGGCCTGTAGCCCGATCGTCAATAGGATCGGTTGATTTTCGAACACGGCCATCATTGTTCATCCAAACGAGAGGAGGCGTTCAGAATCGCCAGGGCCATCTCTAGTGCCCGGACGCCATCTTCCAATGTGCATAAGGGTTTAGCCTCACCGCGGACGATTGCAAGGAAGTGGATCATTTCATCGAGGAAGAGCGTGTTCCGACCGAAGCCGCCCGGCGGCATCTCCAGGCGCGGTGAATCACCATCTGAAGGAAGCCAGGAGAGCTCACCGCCTTCTGCCCGCCAGGACGCCACCCCCTCTGTCCCCACTACCTCAAGGCGGTGGACTGGGGGACGCCGGTAGAGGTCGAGATGGACACTCGCCATGGCCCCGCTTTGAAACAGGAAGCCGGCCTCCACTTCGTCTTCAACGTCCAGGTCCAATACTCTGGTGCGTCGGACATGCGCCCACGAAAGAGTCGTGGCCTCCCCTAGAATCCACCGGAGGTAGTCGAAAGGATGCGTCAGGGTTCGAGCCACACCGCCACCCAGCTCTGCGCGGGCCACGTAGCCCTGCCGATAGTCCTCCCAGGGGTGCCAGTCGGGAAGGTACTCGCCCCACTCGACCCGCGCCGAGAGAATGGTCCCGAGAGCGCCTTGACGGATTCCTTCGGCCAAGGCACCTAGGGTTGGGTGAAAGCGGAACTGGAATCCCATCAACAGGGAACCACCGCCCAGTTTCAGGGCCATGCGCAGATCGTGCAGACCTTGCCGGTCGTGGGATACCGGCTTCTCCATCAGGATGTGACATCCCCTGTGTGCCGCGGGAATAGCCACCTCCAGGTGGCAAGCAGTGGGATTCGCCACAACGAGTGCATCCGGGCCCCACTCAAGAGCCTCTTCCAGGCTGCGGTACCTGGGCAGTCCGGCCAGGTCGTCCAGGGGTAGCGTAGAGTGTCCCGTGCTGTAGAGAGCCAGGTCCTTTACTCCCAGGGTGCGGAGGTTGCCAAGGTGCCTTCGCCCGATGGAGCCAGTCCCGGCAACCAATACCCTCATGGAACTTCCAGCGAAGCAGGCAGGGGAGGCACAGTCATCTGCTCGAAGAATTCCGCCCGATCGAGGAAAGGCAGGAGGTCCTCCATGGGCCGGGAGACCATACTGCCGTCTGGACGCTGAATGCTGGCCACAGAGGGGATGCGGGGTTCGTCAGAAGGGCTGATGATCTCGCAGATGCCTGGGCCCGGGGATTCGAGGAAATCCTTTAGTTGAGCCGTGAGATCCACCTCTGAGTCCAGACGCCAAGTCCGGATCCCGAAGGCCTCTGAGACCTTCCGGATGTCTGGAAGCGTGAGCCCGCTTCCCGCATCGGCGCCGGAGAGTCGATGGAAATATCGAGCCTGAGAAGCGCGGATGGAGGCATATCCGCCGTTATTCACCACGAACAGCTTCACCGGCAACGCGAGACGCCGAAGTGTCTCGAGCTCCTGGATGTTCATGAAGAACCCTCCGTCGCCATCAAGACCGACCACGCGTGTTCCCGGCCTGGCTACCGCGGCGCCCGTGGCAGCAGCTATGCCATAGCCCATCGCACCCAAACCGGTGGTGTTGAAGAGGCGCTGACCCTTCTTGGTCCTGAACGCGAGCAGGAATATCTCTACGGCCAGGCCCGAACTGCAAGGCACGATAAGTTCTTCCTCCGGCAGCAAGTCCGAGAGGCAATCAGCAAGGCGGTAGACGCTTATGCCCGGCTCCGAAGAGATGGGGATCTCCAAGGGGTAGCGGCGCTTCCAGTCCTGGCACCTCCCGATCCACCCGCCCCGGTCCTCCCATGAGGTGCAGCGTGGGTGGGCCAAGAGCTGGCCCATGAATCTGCCTGCATCCGCATGAATGGGCAACTGGATAAGGTCACTCAGCTTAGCGGTTTCTGTGGGATCGACGTCCACCATGGCCTTCCATGCGCCGCGGGCGAAGGATTCCGGGGCGAAACCGGTAATGATCCGGTCCAAGCGTGTCCCCACGGTGAGAAGCCAGTCCGCGTTCTGAATGGCGAAATTCGCAGCGCGGGGAGCTGTGATGCCTGGGCGTCCCACCAGCAGGTCGTAAGTATCGGGTAGCAGGTCCATGGCCGGCCAGGTGGTAAGTACGGGAATCCTCAGGCGGTTCACGAGTTCTAGGCAGCTTGCCTCGGCCTTCGCCGAGCGGATGCCATGTCCCAGGAGCAGGACTGGGCGCTCAGCGCGAGAGAGGCGCCCGAGGAGTTCATCGAGCAGCCCGGGGGCCACCGCAGGCCCCTTATTCACGGGATCCGGTTTGAATCCCTCCAATAGATCGAGGTCCAGCAAGGCGCCTTGGACATCCATGGGCAGGTCAATCCAGACTGGACCGGGGCGTCCGCTCTGCGCCAGATGCCAGGCCTTCTCCAGATGGAAGCGGATGTCCTCAGGCTTCTCCACGGTAACCGCGTACTTCGTGATGGATCGCACCAGGGTCACGATATCGATCTCCTGGGGGCCCATCTGACGCACCCCGCTGGCGCCAACCAAGTCGCTTCGCTTGACCTGGCCGGAGAGAAAGATGCATGGAATGGAATCCTGCCAGGCTCCAGCCACGCCTGTGATGGCATTCGTTCCCCCTGGGCCAGAGGTCACAAGGGCGGCCCCGGGAAGGCCCTTTACACGGCCGTAGGATTCCGCGGCAATCGCGGCAGCTTGTTCGTGGAGGACGCAGACGGGTCGAATTCGGGGGTGGTGTGCCAGGGAGTCATTGAGATGCATGGCACCCCCGCCCGCAACCATGAACACATGCTCAATGCCCAAGTCGGCAAGAAAATTCATGACGTAATCGGAAAGTTTAATCATGAGTAGGCAGCTCGAAAAAATGGCCAGCAACGGCCCGTCATTCAACCCTTGATAATCGAGTCAATCAGTTCTCTCACGGCCCCGGATCCACCCGGATTCTGCATGACAATTTTCGCCTCTGCCAGGGCATCAGGGTGGGCATTGGAGGGGGCTGCAGGCAGGCCGACGATGCTGAGACCGGGGGCGTCGATGGTGTCATCTCCCATGAAGGCGACTTCCTCCAGCAGGAGGCCATATCGGGAGGCAAATTCGGAAAGGGCCGCAGCCTTGTCCTGGCAGCCCACCCAAAGATCCTCGATGCCGAGAGACCTTGCGTAATTGCGAAGAATGGCGATCCCCTCGAACGTACTGTCACCTGAGATCAGCCCGATCTTCATGCCGCTCTTTATGGCGCGCAGGATCCCCGTGCGGTCTCGCATGGAAAAACGCTTTTGGAGGGTCCCATCCACCCCGATCCAAAACCCGTCATCCGTGAGTACACCATCCACATCGAGGGCGAGCGCCTTGATTGGTCTCATGCCTCTTTCTCGCTTCGGCGGAGCTTCGCCCGGATGGAGACCTCTTTCGGGTGCAATTGCTTTACGCCATCCCCCAGTGCTTTTTCCACCAGGCGAATATCTCGCACGAGTCGGGTGATGCCACTCGGGCCGAGCGAAGCGGATTGGTCAGTACCCCACATGGCCCGGTCGAGGGTGATGTGGCGTTCCACCGCACAGGCGCCGAGCGCAAAGGCGCCCACAGAGGCAGGGATACCAGTCTCGTGGCCCGAATAGCCAACAGGTACGCCATAGCGCTCCCGCAAGAAGGGGATGACCCTAAGGTTCAGCTCTTCATACTGGGCTGGATAGGTACTAACCGTATGGAGGAGAATCAGATCGTCGAGGCCCATCACCTCCACCGCATGGTCGATCTCTTCGACGGTACTCATACCTGTGGACAAGATGACGGGCAACCCTTTGGCGCAAGTGTGACGCAGCAACTCGTCATCTGTGAGACACGCCGATGCGATCTTGTAGCAGGGTGGGTTATAGGCATCCATGAACCCTAGTGAATCCAAATCCCAGCACGAAGCGAACCAGAGAATCCCAACGCGCCGACAGTACTCATCGATCTCATCGTAGGCTGCTCGGCCCAGTTCGATCCGGTGCTTGTACTCGAGGTAGGTCATCGTTCCCCAGGGAGTTTCCCTGGGCACAAGCTTTTGGTTTTCCGGGACACAGAGGTCTGGGTTCCGCTTCTGAAACTTGACGGCATCGCATCCAGCAGCTCTTGCCAAATCGATCAATTTCTTCGCGATCTCCACGTCCCCGTTGTGATTGATTCCGATCTCGGCAATCACGAAACAGGGTTCGTTGGAACCAACTGCAATTCCTCCGATCTGGACTGTTGCCATGGTTTGTTCTCCTGGATTGGTGCGAGGAAGGTCAGCGAGCCCTAGGAATGGGAACGATTATTGGCAATGCAATAAGAAGGCCACGCTATCGGAGATAAAATCCAGGTGATTTTTGCCCAGTCCCGGGTAAACCCCCACCCAGAAGGTCCGATTCATGACTGCGTCCGCACCCTCCAGGTTTCCCACCACGCGATGGGGAATGTTCTTGTAGGCGGGTTGGCGGAGCAGGTTGCCCCCGAAGAGGAGGCGCGTGCCGATGTGGCGGGCTTCGAGACCCTGCACGAGAGCCCTGCGGTCCAGAGGAGCCTCGGGCCGAAGCGTGATGGGGAAGCCGAACCAGCTGGGCTCGGCCTTGGGGAGCCACTCCGGAAGCTGCAGCCATCGCTCCAGGGGCCGCAGCCGCTCCAGCAGATAAGCGAAGTTCCGGTTTCTCGCTTCGATGAAGGACGGCAGTTTCTTCAACTGCGAGAGGCCCACGGCGGCCTGCATGTCCGTGGCCTTGAGGTTGTAGCCGATATGGCTGTAGGTGTACTTGTGGTCGTAGCCTGCGGGCAGCTCGCCCAGGCTCCAGTCGAAGCGTTTGCCGCAGGTGTTGTCGTGGCCGGGTTCGCACCAGCAGTCCCGCCCCCAGTCCCGCAGGCTTTCGACGATTTTTTTCAGCCTGGGATTGGAGGTAAGCACGGCACCGCCTTCACCCATGGTGATGTGGTGGGCGGGATAGAAACTCACGGTGGCCAGGTCCCCGAAGGTGCCCACGGGCCGACCACCGTAACGGGCTCCCACAGCGTCGCAGCAATCTTCGACGACCCACAGGTTGTGGCGGCGGGCCACTGCCATCACGGCGCCCAGGTCGAAGGGATTGCCCAGCGTGTGGGCCAGCACGATGGCGCGGGTCCGAGGTCCGACGGCCGCTTCCAACTGGTTGACATCGACATTGTAGGTGGGGAGGTGGACGTCCAGGAAGACCGGCACCAGCTGGTTCTGGAGGATGGGGTTGACCGTGGTGGGGAAGCCAGCAGCACAGGTGAGGACTTCGTCCCCCGGGCGCAGGGCACGCTCCCCCAGTTGCGGGGAGCAGAGCGCGGATACCGCCAGCAGGTTGGCGCTGCTGCCGGAGTTCACCAGCAGGGCATGGGCCTGGCCCATGAAGGCGGCGAAGGCCGGTTCGAAATTCCGGGCAAACCGACCGGTCGTGAGCCAGAAATCGAGACTCGCATCCACGAGGTTCCGCACATCGGCGCCGTCAAAGACCTTGCCGCTGACCGGGACCGGGCTTTCGCCCGGGAGGAAGGGCGGGGCGGGCCAATTGGCCTTGGCGTACGTCTCTACCAGGTCCAGGATCTGCTGGCGCAGATCATCCGGCGTCATCGGTGCGCTGCCAGGAAGGGGCGGTACCAGGCGATGGTGCGTGCAAGGCCTTCCTGTAGGGGAACTCTGGCCTGCCAGCCGAGGACCCGTTTGGCCTTGCTCGCATCCAGATACTGATCCCGGATCTCTGCCTGGGCGGTGTTCAGGATTTCTGGCTGGAGGTCGGGCCTACCGAGAACCGCGAGGAGCTGCTGGACCAGCTCCAGCACCGACAATTGCCGCTCGGGACTGAAATTGAAGGCTTCACCCCGCACACCATCCCGATCCACCTGCTGCGCCAAGGCCAGGTAGGCATCCACCACGTCCTCGACGTACAGGTAGTCCCGGGTGAAGGTGCCGTCCGACCGCAGCACCGGGGCTTTGCCTTCCAGCACAAGGCGGATGCTTCCTGGAACGATCCGGCTCCAGTTGAGGTCTCCGCCGCCGTAGATGTTGCCGCAGCGTGCCACCGCGATGTTCATCCCGTAGGTGTGGGCGTAGGTGTGGGCAAGCAGGTCGGCGCAGCTTTTTGATACGTCGTAGGGATGGCGGCCCTGGGCCGGCATGTCCTCGGTGTAGGGAAGCACTTCAGCCTCGCCATAGGCCTTGTCCGACGAGGCCACCACGATGCGCTGCACCAGGCTTCTGTGGACTCGGCAGGCCTCTAGCAGGTTGTAGGTGCCGCGGATGTTGCTCTCGAAGGTCAGCAGGGGACTGCGGAAAGCGGTGCCGACGATGGCCTGGGCGCCCAGGTGGAAGACGACTTCCACCTCATGCTCACTGATGGCCCGTTCGAGGGTGCCGTAGTCTTCCAGGCGACCCGAAACCACGATGCAGCGTTGCACATCGCCGCTGCGGACCAGCTCGGTCTGCGTATCCCAGTCCCGCACCAGGGCCACCACGCGCGCCCCTTCTTGCAGGAGCCGTCGAACCAGCCAAGAGCCCACCAAGCCTGTGGCGCCAGTGACCAGGACCGTCCTTCCCGCCCAGCTCATGGCCACACCTTCCAGGGGGCATGCCCCGAGGCCCACATATCCTCGAGCAGATTCCGCTCCCGCAGAGTGTCCATGGGTTGCCAGAATCCTTCGTGGCGGTAGGCCTGAAGCTGCCCCTGCTCCGCAAGGCGTTCAAGGGGTTCCCGCTCCCATAGGGTGCTGTCCCCGTCAATGAACTCGAGTACGCGGCGATTCAGTACGAAGAAGCCGCCGTTGATCCAGCCGTCCCCGGCTTGGGGCTTTTCCAAGAACTGCATCACCGAATCGCCGTTCAGGACCAGCCCTCCAAAGCGAGCAGGGGGGCGAACCGCTGTCACGGTGGCCAGCTTGCCGTGGCTCCGGTGGAAGGCGACGAGCGCCTGAAGATCCAGGTCGGCTACGCCATCCCCATAGGTGAGCAGGAAGACATCCTCATCGAGCCAATCCATGAGCCGCTTGATGCGCCCGCCGGTCTGGGTGGCAAGACCGGTGTCCACGAGCTCCACCTTCCATGGTGTCTGGCTTCCCCCGCGTACCTTCACCTGCCCGGAGGCCAGGTCGATGCCCAGGTTTGCATTCCGGGTATGAAAGTTCAGGAAGTAGTCCTTGATCTGGTCGCCCTTGTAACCCAGCGCCACGATGAACTCATGAAACCCGTGGTGGGCGTAGATGTTCATGATGTGCCACAGCATGGGATGGCCCCCAACCTCCACCATCGGCTTAGGGCGGAGTTGGGTTTCTTCGGTGAGGCGCGTGCCCAGCCCTCCGGCGAGGATGACGGTCTTCATGGCATACCTGCACTGGTCATGGGGTCTACGATAGCCCAGCCTTCGCTGGACCGCGAGCCTCCGGCTGCAGTAGGAGGGCCAGGCCGCCATGCCCGACAATCACGAGGAGGTGGCCCAGGTGGGCCAGGAGGCTGAAGGCCAAGGCCTGTGGGATGGGAACTCCAAAGGGTCGCAGGGCCAGAATGCAGGCGACCTGAAGCGAACCGGCCGCCCCGGGAAGCAGGGGCAGGGCAAAACCGATGGCGCTGAACATCAGCACCTGAAGGCCGGTCCAGGGCGGAAGCGGCACGGTGAAGGGGAGCGCTCTGAGCGCGATGGTCGCGGTGAGGACTTCGAAGGCCGTGATGAAAAGCTGAAGCAGCAGCAATCTGATCCAGGTCCGGCTGCCGCGGAGATGCTCAGCTTCATCAAGCACTGCGCCCAGGCGTCCCATCTTCTGGGCCAACCAGGGGTGGTGGGCGAGCGAGCGGGACAACCGGGTGACATACGCCTTGCCCCGAAAAAGGAAGAGAACCAGAAAGAGCCCGATAAACAGCAACAGGAAGCCCATGCTGCGAAGCAGGGTGCCCACCGGCCCCGGAAGCTCTTGCAGTCCCCCGAGCAGGGCAAGGCCGAGAGCGAGGCCCGCCAGATCGAAGAGCCGATCCAGAGTCACCGCGGATCCGGCGTGCAAGAGGTCCAGGCCCCGAGCCTTCATGAGTGTTCGGAGTTTCACGAGTTCCCCACCGCCTGCGGGGACGACCAGGCCAGCAAGGTAGCCGAGGGCTACGGATCTCCATATGCCGAACAAAGGCTGTGGAGATCCGAGCACCCAATGGAGTCGCAGGGCACGGAGCCACACGCCAAGAGTGCCCAGCGCCAGCGCCGGAAGCCACCAGCTCAGACGGACCTGACCTAAGGTCCGCAGCGCCTCGGCCCAGGGCATACGCCAAAGGAGGTAGGCCACCAGCAGGATTCCGACTCCTGGTCCGATCCAGCGTCTCGCGGCGTTCAGCTTCATCAAAGGTTGCCCATCAATTCCCTCGCCCCCCGGTGCTTCGGGTCCAGCCTCAGGGCCTCCTGGGCAGCCCGCCTGGCTTCATCCCTGCGGCCCAGGTCCCGGAGGATCTGGCCCTTGCGCCACCAGGCGCCGGGGGTGCCGGAGGAGCCGCCTTCGAGGGGTTCGCGCAGCACCTGGTCCAGGGCGGTGAGGCCCTCGGGGCGGTGCAGGCCGCTGGCGGCGGCCACCTTGCCCCGTTGCAGGCGCAGCAGGCTGGGGGCGTCCACCTGGTCCAGGTGATCCTGAAGCACCTTCCAGGCCTGCTCGGGTTGGCCCCCATGCAGGTAGGCATCGCTGGCCGCGATGACCCCCCGGGCGCGGGTGCGCACGCCGGGGAGCAGCCGCTGGGCCTCGGCCAGGAGGCGGGCGTTCTTGCCGGCCTCGCCCAGGGCTCTTTTCGCCGGGCGGCGGTCCAGGGCGTCCAGCCACTGGCCGACGACCTCGGGATCCTGGGGTGCCTTGGTCAGGGCCTTCAGGAAGCAGGGCTCGGCCTCCCGCCACTGGTCTTCCTCCACGAGGATCAGGGCCTGGAGCAGGTCGCCCCGGGCTGGTGCGACGGCCCGGAGCCGATCGGCGCACTGCAGGGCCTTGCGGGTGGAGCCGCCCAGTAGGCCCGGCAGCATTTCATAGGCCAGGCCCAGGCTCATCCAGGCAGGAGCCAGGGTCGGGTCGGCGGCGGTGGCGGCCCGAAGGTCATCCATGGCGCCCAGCGCGCCCCGCAGGCTGCCGAGATCCCGCTGCTTGATGGCCTCCCCGGCCCGAGCCAGGCCCCGGGCCAGCAGGGCATCCGCGAGGCCGGGCTTCGAGGCGACGGCCCGCTCCGCCGCGGCCCGGGCCTCAGTGAAGCGCAGGAGGCTGGAGAGGGCCTGGGACTTGGCGGCCCAGGCCTGGGCGTCGGTCGGATCCTGACGGAGCCTCTGTTCAGCCTCCAACAGCACCTTCAGATAGTGCCCCGCATCCAGGTCGGCACGGAAGGTGGGGGCCTGGGACTGGACGAAGGCCAGGATGGCAAGGGCGGGGAGGAGCACGGGCACCTAAAAAACAAAGACAGGACAGGATTAACAGGATTGAAAGGCCGGATGAACAGGATTACGACCGGGTTGGTGATGGGATGTTGTACCGGTTGGCGAGTGCGATGGATATAGGTTGACAGGTGATTCGTCACTTATGATTATATTTGACGGAATACGCGTCAAATAATGAGGCCAATATGTATGTTGCTCGCCAGCTCGATCTCGCGGCAGTGCTGAAGCAGAAGTCCTGTTTCCTCTTCGGACCGAGGCAGACGGGGAAAACCAGCCTGATCCGGGAAACCCTGCCGGGGGTGCCGGTCTACAACCTGCTGGACCACCGGACTTGGTTGAACCTGAGCACCAATCCGTCGCGGATCCGGGAAGAACTGGATGCTTCTGGGCTGCGGGACGCGGTGGTCGCCATCGACGAGATCCAAAAGCTGCCGGTCCTCCTGGATGAGGTGCAGCTTCTGATTGAAACCCGAGGCCTGCGGTTTCTCCTGACAGGTTCGAGCGCCCGGAAGTTGAAACGGTCGGGTGCGAACCTGCTGGGTGGCAGGGCCCGGTCACGCACACTGCATCCCTTCAGCTGGGTCGAGCTGGGCGCGGCCTTCGATCTCAACAAGGCCCTTGGATATGGGTTGCTCCCTCACATCTACGGATCGGACGACCCGGCAGAGGACCTGCGGAACTACGTCGGCGCCTACTTGCGCGAGGAGATCGCCGCGGAGGGCCTGACGCGCAATGTGCCTGCCTTCGCCAGGTTCCTGGAAGTTGCCGCCGCCTGCAACGGCCGGATGATCAACAAGACCGAGGTGGCGAATGATGCGAAGGTCCCCCGCACCACGGTGAATGATTATTTCGAGATCCTGAAAGACACGTTGATCGGGAGCGAACTGGAAGCCTGGACGCGGAGCCGGAAGCGGAAGGCCATCGAGACGGCCAAGTTCTACCTCTTCGATGGCGGGGTCGCGCGGGCCATTCAGGGGTTGCCTCCGCTCGCACCCAAATCGCCCGATTTCGGCGACATGTTCGAGCAGTTCATCTTCCACGAGCTGAGGACTTGGATCGACACCCGGAAACCTGGATTCCCGCTCAACTACTGGCGCTCGACCTCGGGCTACGAGGTGGATTTCATCCTGGGCGGCCACACCGCCATTGAGGTGAAGGCGACCTCCAGTGCCGGCCGGCGCGACCTGCGAGGACTGGAGGCGCTGGCGGAGGAAGGCCTGATGAAACGCTTGATCCTGGTCTGCCGCGAGGATGTGCCGAGACAAGTGGGGCGAGTACTCGTGCTGCCCTGGCGCGTCTTCCTGCAGCAGCTGTGGGAGGACGCATTCCTGGATTGATCATCGGTCCCAGCTCCGGCTCTGGCGGGGGACTGAGCCTTCCGGTTATCCTAAGTGCTTGTTCGGACATGACTCTGGAGGAGCGCGCATGGTCGCCAAGGGCGGGCTGTTGGAAGGCAAGCGGGGACTGATCATCGGGGTGGCCAACAAGCGGTCCATCGCCTGGGGCATCGCCCAGCGGGCGACCGAAGCGGGGGCGCAGCTCTGCCTGACCTACCAGAACGAGCGCCTGGGCGAGAATGTCCGCGAGCTGGCCGCCGAGCTGAAGCATCCCCTGCTGACCATGATGGACGTGGGCAGCGATAGCCAGATCGTCATGGCCTTCGACGAGATCCGGAAGAAGTGGGGGAAGCTCGATTTCGTGGTGCACGCGGTGGCCTATGCGCCTCGCCAGGCCCTGGAGGGGAGCTTCCTGGACACCAGCCGTGAGGATTTCCGGGTGGCCCTCGATATCAGCGCTTACTCCCTGGCCGCGGTCGCACACGCGGCCCAACCGCTCATGCCGGATGGCGGCTCCATCGTGACCCTCAGCTACCTGGGTTCCGAACGGGTGGTGCCCGGCTACAACGCCATGGGCGTGGCCAAGGCGGCTCTGGAATCCAGCGTGCGCTACCTCGCCGCGGACCTGGGCCCCCAGGGCATCCGGGTGAACGCCATCTCGGCCGGGCCCATCAAGACCCTGGCCGCCTCGGGCATTCCGGGCATCGGTTCCAAGCTCAGGCACCACCGGACCGTCACCCCGCTGCAAAAGGACACGGACATCCTGGAGGTGGGCGACGCGGGCGTGTTCTTCCTCAGCGACATGGGCCGGGGCGTCACCGGCCAGGTGCTGTACGTCGATGGTGGCTTCAGCATCATGGCGGGGTAGGCGCCGACCCATCGAAGAACGGGGACAGGATTAACAGGATTAAAAGCTGGATTAACAGGATTCAAAAGTACCTGGGTATCGGCCTGCCTCAGCTTGAAAGGACCACCACGAAGGGCACGAAGACGCCCTGTGGGCGCAGGAAGTTCACGAAATTCATCATCCTTCCCCGGGTCATCCCTTTGCGGGGCGGCGGCCGAAGGCCCGGATAACCCACACCGGAGCGACGGGGCCGGTCTTCGTGCCCTTGGTCTTTGCTCTTTTCGTGTCCTTAGTGGAGGCATTGAAGGCCCTGCAAGAGGCGGAGCAAGGCCGATAAACAGGCAAAAGCATTGATTTATTGATCTTTAATCCTGTTAATCAGGCACTTAATCCTGTTAATCCTGTCTTAGCTTTTTTGTAGTGCCGCCAGTGTCTCCATGACTTCGGCGACGTGTCCCTTCACGCTGACTTTGGGCCAGACGTGGCGGATGATGCCTTTGGGATCCACGAGGTAGGTGCTGCGGATGATGCCCTGCACTTCCTTGCCGTACATGATTTTCTTGCCGAAGGCACCCAGGGGGTTGAGCAGCGTGCATTCGGGATCGGAGAGCAGGCGGAAGGGGAGGTTCTGCTTGGTGATGAAGTTCTGGTGGCTCTTGAGGCTGTCCCGGCTGATGCCATAGACCCGGGCGCCGTAGGACTGCACCCGGGCCAGGTTGTCGCGGAAGTCGCAGGCCTCCGTGGTGCAGCCGGGGGTGCTGTCCTTGGGATAGGCGTAGAGCACGGTCCAGTGGCTCTGGAAGTCCTTGGCCGTGATGGTGGCGCCCTGATCGTCCTGCAGGGAGAAGGCGGGAAGGGGCTGTCCGAGGAGGGGGCTCATGGACGCAAGGGTAGCGAGGATGTCCACGCCAGGCCAAGGACCGTCAAGAGCGCGGCCCAACCCAAGGGGGATGGATCCGACCCGAGGCGCGGCAGTTCCTCCGCCAGCAGGCGCCCCAGGCTGTCGTGGCCGGGCCCCGGCCCCAGGCCCAGGGTCGAAAGGGTGGCCTCCCCCCACAGGGCCGATAGCCAGGCGCTGGGAAAGAGGGCGGCGGCCTGCTGCCAGCCCCAGGGGGCCCAGCGGCGCAGGGTGGAGGCCCCGGTGGCACCCAGGGTCCGCTCCGCGGCCCAGGCCGGGGAATGCCGGAAGTGCTGGAGCCTGGCCCTCAGCGCGGGCTCCAGGTGGGGACTGATCAGGAGGCCTAAGAGGAGCCCGAGGGGCAGAGCAGAGAGGCCCCCGAGAACCGCAGCCAGGGGCAGCAGGAAGAGCAGGGGCGGCAGGCTGCGCAGGGCCGACCAGGTGCCGAGCCAGCGCTGGCCGCGCCAGGCGGTGAGCAGGCCCAGGGCCAGTGCCAGGAGGGCGCAGGCACTGGCGAATCCCAGGCTGCGGACCGCGGCCAGGGCCAGACGCAGCAGGGCGTCCCGGCCCAGGTCATCCGTGCCCAGGGGATGCCAGAGCGTAGGGACGAGGCCCCCGCGGAAAGGATCCAAGGCCAGCTCGGGGAGGAGCAGGGAACCCAGACAGGCGAGGCGCCACCTCATGCCGTCTCCCGTTCCCAGAAGCGGGAAAGGCCCCACAGCAAGGCCAGGACCAGGATCCAGAGGGCCAGGCCGGTCCGGTCGCGCACGGCCACCCGGGTCATCCAGTCCGTACCGAGGCCAGGCACACCGAGCACCCGTTCGAGCACCAGGGTGGCGGTGAGCCAGATGGGCAGGCGGGCCGCCATCCACCGGCCCCAGAGGCGCAGCAAGACCAGGCGCCGCATCCGGCGGGTCGCGGCTTGGCCCCAGGCCAGGGGGAAGGGATGTTCTCCAGGCATGGCTTGGGCCAGCCACCGGGCCTCGCCAGGGAGCGCGGCCGCGAGAAAGGCCGCCAGCCAGGCCCCGAGACCCGGTGGTCCCCACTGATTGGGCCACAGGGCCAGGAGCAGGCCGGCCCAGAGCAGGTCTGGCGGGGCCTCCAGCAGGGCCAGTGAACGCCGGTCGGCGAGGCCAGGGCCCCCGATCCAGGCCAGCATCGGCGCCAGCCCGGATAGCAGCGCCACTGCCAGGCAAGCCGGCCCCAGGGCTCCCCAGGGAAAGACCGGCGGTGACGCCGCCTTCCAGGCGAAGCCGGGGAGGCCCAGGGCCAAGGCGAGACCCAGCGCCCAGACGGCCAGCCCCTGAACCAGGTCGCGCATCAGGGCTCCCAGCGCCAGCCGGCGGCCCCTGGGGTGTGCAGGTAAAGCCCCAATGGGCTGGGTTCCACCCGCAGCCGCCGGTCCACCCAGATCACGCTCTGGAAGTCCAGAAGGGGCAGGGCCGCCGGGTTGCGGGCCCAGAGGGACTGCAGATCGCGCCAGCCGGGATCGCTGGGCTGCTGGATCCGGTGGATCAGGCCCTCCAATTGTGGGTGCCGCCACCCGGTGAAATTCATGGGGCCCGTCGGCTCCAGGTACTCCAGCACGGCCCAGGGGTGCGGATCGAAGATCACCGTAGAGCAGGCCAGCATGAAATCACCCCGCTGGAGCCGTGCCGCCAGGAGGCCTTGTTCGAGGGGTTCCAGGCCGAGCTCGAAGCCGTCCCGCCGGGCCCGTTCCCGCAGGGCCAGGAGCAGCTTTTCGATACTCTCCTCCCCGGCGGCGTAGAGCAGCCGCAGGGCGCCCGGGCCCTGGGGCAGAGGCAGACCCGTGTCCATGACTCGGGTTGGGAAGCCCAGAGTCTCCGGCCACAGACCCCGGCTGGGACGGGCATTCTGGCCCAGGAGCTGGGGCGGGAAGGCATCCTGCCGCCAGCGCTCCAGCAGCTGCAGGGGAGCTGGCCCCGGGCGGCTCCAGACCACCAGCTGGGCGTGCATGGGCTGAGTCACCAGGCGATGGGTCGGGGGCACCGCGCCCTGGCGGCGGGTCGTCGGGGCACCGATGCTGAGCCAACCCTTCTGCAGAGCGGTCATGACCCCGGCCGCATCCGGGAGGAGGCGGAACCGGATGCCTTCGACGCGGGGCTTCAGGAAGTGGTCCCGGCGGCTGAAGAGCCAGGCCCCGGCTTCTTTGCGGAAGGCGAAGGGCCCCGAGCCGCGGTCGGGGTGGTGCCTTTGGGCAATGGGGACTCGCGCCAGCTCCAGGAGCAGACGGCTGGTGGGGCGCGGGGATCGAAGCCAGGGTCTGCCCTGGTCCTCGCCTACGGTCGCGCCCTCGAGAATGGCCCGCTTGGTGGGGCTGGCCCCGGGGTGCTGGAGGAGCTGCTGGACCGTCCAGATCACGTCCTCGGCCTGGACCTGGCTTCCATCCGAAAAGCGGGCCTCCGGCCGAAGGGTGAAGCTGATCCTGCCGTCCTTCTGGAGCTTCCAGCGGTCGGCAAGCCTGGGCACGACCTTGCCGGTGGGGCTGATCCCCACCAGGGCATCCCCGGCCAGGGACTGGAGAATCCATTGCTCGTAGCTATCGCCCTGGATGAAGTCCAGGGGGCCCGGGTCCCGGGCCAGGGACTCCTCCACGATCTGCGCCGCCAGGGGACGGGCCAGCAGTCCCGCTAGGGCCAGGCATAGGGCCAGACGCAGAATGGGCATAAATGATCCATGGGTTCTCTTCCAGGATGCCCGGCTATCTACTCAGAGTAAAGGCGTGTTGATCCGACAGAGGCAAAAGGTGTTGCTACTCTGATTACCGGGAGTGCTCGTGGCGGATCTTTCAAACTCGAAGCTCTGGTGGTGGTGGCCGCTCATGGACCGTCACCGGCGCACCCTCAACTGGGGCCTGGCGGCCACGGTCTGGTGCAGCGTGGCCGCTTCGGTGGTGCCCTACTGGTCGGGCCGGGCCGTGCATGCCCTGGAGGGGCAGGACTGGCCGGGCTCCCGGGGCTTCCTGGCCTGGATGCTGGTCTTCACCGCCCTGGCCGGCATCGGCCGCTACCTCATGCGCAATACGCTCATCGGCCTCAGCCGCGAGGTGGAGCGGGAGCAGCGAGGAGCCCTCTATAACTTCCTGCTGTCCCGCCCCTACTCCTTCTACGAGCGGCAGCGGGTCGGCGACCTCATGTCCCGGGTGGGGGACGACGTCGGCACCGTCCGCATGGCCACCGGGCCGGGGCTCATGAGCTTCCTCCAGGTGCTGTCCATCCTGCCCGTGACCCTGGCCCTGATGTTCCACACCAGCTGGCGGCTCACCCTGGCCGTGATGCTGCCCTTCTCCTTCCTGGCCCTGGGCTTCTACATCATCGGGAAGTGGAGCCACATGGTGCAGCAGAGGCTGCAGCTGGCCTTTTCGGCACTATCCACTTTCAGCCACGAGACCATCAGTGGCGAACGGGTGGTCCAGGCCTTCGGGCTGGAGGCAGCGCGGGTGGCGCAGTTTGGCGCCCTTAGCCGCCGCCACGCCATGCTCAGCATGAAGCAGTCGGTGATCTTCAGCGCCTACGCGCCACTATCGGCCTTCATCAGCGGTGTGTCGGCCCTGGTCCTGGTGGCCTATGGCGGCAGCCTGGTGGTGAGGGGCTCCCTCAACCTGGGGGACCTCACCGCCTTCACGGGGTTCCTGGTGGCCCTGGCCTGGCCCATGATGAGCCTGGGATGGTCGATCAACCTGTTCCAGCGGGCCAAGGCTGGCCAGGAACGCCTGAACGAACTGCTCCACAGCCCCGAGCGGTCCCTGCCACCCGCGGAAACCATCACCCTGCCGGAAGCCCCGGCGGCGCTCCGTTTGGAGGGAGTCCTCCATCGCTTCGAAACCCGGCGCGGATTGGGACCCTTGACCCTGGATTTGGCCCCTGGGGACAGCCTCGCCGTGGTCGGCGGCATCGGCTCCGGCAAGACCCTGCTGCTGCAGGTCCTGGCGGGTCTGCGGGAACCCCAGGCGGGCCGTTTGCTCCTGGATGGCGAGTCCCTGTCGGATGCGACCCTGCGGCGCCACTGGGCGGGGCTGGGCTGGGTGCCCCAGGAGGCCTTCCTCTTTTCGGATACCCTGCGCATGAACCTGGCCATGGGTCGGCCGGAGGCCACCGACGGGGAGATCTGGGAGATCGCCCGGGTGGTAGCCATGGATGACTTGATCCGGCGGCTGCCCGAGGGGCTGGACACGGTGGTGGGCGAGCGCGGCGTCATCCTCAGCGGCGGGGAGCGCCAGCGCACGGCCCTGGCTCGCGCCCTGCTGCGCCGGCCCCGGCTGCTGCTGCTGGATGATGCACTATCCGCGGTGGACGCCGAAACCGAAAGCCGGATCCTGGAGAACCTGAGGGCCTTCCTGGGTACCTCGACCCTGGTGCTCGCCACCCACCGGGTCTTCGTGGCAGAGACGTGCGCCAGGGTGCTGGTGCTCGAGGAGGGCCAGGCCATTCAACTGGGCACTCCCGAAGCGCTGGCGGAGGAGCCCGGCACCTTCGCGCGCCTCAAGCGGCTGCAGAGCCTCGAGCGCGAACTGGTGCGGGGGAACACCGCTCCAGGGCTTTGAACCGGAGCCGCAGAGTCATCGTATCAAGCGTGGGGATCAAGCCCCTTCGCGGAAGGTCACCTTATTGATCTCGCTGAAGGTGGTGATCCCCAACCGTACCTTCTCGATGGCGCTCTCCCGCAGGAACTGCATGCCGCCTCGCCGGGCAGCGGCCTTCACTTCGCGCACGGGAGCCCGTTGTATGAGCAGCTCCCGGAGTTCGTCGTTGAGGCCCATGAACTCGATGATGGCCTGGCGGCCCCGGAAGCCCGTGCCGTGGCAGTCCACGCAGCCCACGCGATCGAAGAGGGTAGCGCCCCGCAGCCAGGCCTCGTCCACGTCGTTCTCCTCCAGTTCCAGGGGCGTGGGCACGGGCGCCGGGCGCTTGCACTTGGTGCAGAGCACGCGGATGAGGCGCTGGGCGAGGATGCAGTTGAGGGACGACACGAAGTTGTAGACCTCGACGCCCATGTGTTGGAAGCGGCCCAGGACATCCAGCACGTTGTTCGCGTGGACGGTGGTGAAGACCAGGTGGCCCGTGAGGGCGGACTGGATGGCGATCTGGGCGGTCTCGGGGTCGCGGATCTCGCCCACGAGGATCTTGTCGGGATCGTGGCGCAGGATGGACCTGAGGCCCAGGGCGAAGGTAAGGCCCTTCTTCTCGTTCACGGGGATCTGGGTGACGCCCTCGAGCTGGTATTCGACGGGATCCTCGATGGTGATGATCTTGTCTTCGGGTGACTTGATCTCGCTGATCACGGCGTAGAGGGTGGTGGTCTTGCCGGAACCGGTGGGCCCAGTCACCAGGAACATGCCGTAGGGTTCGCGGGCGAACCGGCGCAGGCGCTTCAGTTCGTGATCGGAGAAACCGAGGATTTCCAGGGTCAGAGTCTGGAATTCCTCCGTGAGGTTTTCCTTGTCGAGGATGCGGATGACCGCGTCCTCGCCGTGGATGGTGGGCATGATGCTCACGCGGAAATCGATGGCCCGGCCGCGCACCTTGAGCTTGAAGCGCCCGTCCTGGGGCTTGCGCTTCTCGGCGATGTCGAGTTCGGACATGACCTTGACGCGGCTGATGATGGGCGAGGCGAAGCGGCGGTCGATGGGCTCGGCGGCGGGGTAGAGGCTGCCATCGATGCGGTACTTGATCTGGAACCCGGTGGAGGTGGTCTCCAGGTGGATATCGGAGGCCCGGCGCTGCAGGGCATTGAAAATGGTGGTGTCCACCAGGCGGACGATGGGGGCCTCGTCCTTGTCGGTCAAGCGTTCCAGATCCAGTACTTCATCGTCCAAGTCCTCTTCGTGGAGCACCTGGATCTTGAGGGCCTCCCCGGCCTCGTCCATGACCTTCTGGCCACTCTCCGACTTCTTGAGGACTTCCTGGATCTGGGCCTGGGGGGCGCCCGCGAACCGCAGGGGCCGCTTCAACCTCAGCCGCAGCATGTCCTGGGTGGGAATATCCAGGGGGTCAGCCATGGCCAGCCAGAGCACGCCATCCCGCTCTTGCACGGGCACGAAATGGTGTTTGAGCATCAAATCGATCGGCAGGGCCTGAAAGAGGGCGAAATCAACTGGCTCCCGGGTGAGGTCCAGGGTCGGGTAGAGCTCCTTGGCGGGCCGGAAATCGGCCAGGGTCTGCTCGCCTGTGGCGCCAGCATCAGTGGGGACCGGTGGGTTTGAAGAGGACATGGAAGCATCGTAACGGATCCAGCAATGGGCCGAGTGGCCAGAATCGGACATGGATCACAAAGGACGGGAGGGTTGGCTTAGAGCGTTGACCTGTGCGGACCTGCACGACACAATGACCTGTTCTGGAGGCTCCATGCGTGGGTACGCGTCCATCCTGCTGCTGATCCTGGTGGCAGTGGCCCTGCCGATCATCATTTGGAATTTATCGTGGTTGCTGCGCCCTAGCTGGCCCAGCGCCGCGAAGTACTCGTCCTACGAGTGCGGCATCGTCACCACCAGCGAGGCCCGGGAGAAGTTCTCCGTGCGCTACTACCTGGTGGCCGTGATGTTCCTCGTGTTCGACGTGGAAACGGTCTTCCTCATGCCCTGGGCCATCCAGATGAAGGAATTGGCGGTCTTCGGCGCCATCGAGCTGGGCCTCTTCCTCTTCCTGCTGCTGTTCGGGTACGGCTACATCTGGTCCAAGGGAGCCCTCACATGGGAATAATGCAACCCTCCACCTTTGAGCAGATCCTCATCACCACCAAGGTCGAGAAGGTCATGAACTGGTCCCGCGCCACCAGCGTGTGGCCCGTGACCTTCGGCCTGGCCTGCTGCGCCATCGAGATGATGGCCGCGGGCGCCAGCCGCTTCGACTTCGACCGCTTTGGCGCCGGCATCTTCCGGGCCACGCCCCGCCAGGCGGACCTGATGATCATCGCAGGCACGGTCACCTACAAGATGGCCCCGGTCATCAAGGTCCTTTATGACCAGATGCCCGAGCCCAAGTGGGTGATCGCCATGGGCTCCTGCGCCACCGCCGGCGGCCCCTTCGATTCGTACCACACCATCCAGGGCGTGGACAAGATCATCCCCGTGGACGTCTTCATCCCCGGCTGCCCGCCCCGGCCCGAATCGCTGATCTACGGGTTCATGAAGCTGCAAGACAAGATCATGACCAGCAGCCTGGCTGATCGGTACAAGGACATCTTCGAGGAGGTCGGCTGATGTCGGACGAAACCCTCCCCCAGCCGCAGGAGCCGCCGGCGGCGCCCGCCGGGCCCTACGTCTACGACTACGCGGCGTCGCCCCAGCGCCAGATCGTCCTGCCGAAGACGGTGCCCCTGCCGAGCCTGATCACCTTCCTGGCCGAGCAGAAGGCTGCCGCCGAAGCCGACGAGGCCAAGTGGCTGAAGCAGCTGGCGGATTTCGAGGTGGCCAAGGCCAAGGCCGAGGCCGAGGGCAAGGACGCCCCCAAGCCCCCGGTTCGCGCCGTGCCCCGCAAGGATGACAACGATCTGAAGACCCCCTGGCCCCAGGAGGCGAAGGATGCGGATCTGCTCCACCTCCAGGATTGCCTGGGTGGCAAGGTCGAGGAGATCTTCGAGCAGGCCGGCGAGCTGACCTGCCAGGTGTCCAAGGAATCCATTCTCGAAGCGCTCCTGCTCTGCCGGCAGGACGCGGAGCTGAACTACGAGATGCTGGCGGACCAGACGGCCACCCACTATCCGGCCGCCACGGGGTTTGCCTTCAGCGTGGTCTACCACCTGACCAGCATCAGCCGCCGCAAGCGGCTCCGCCTGCGGATCCTGGTGCCCGAGGGCTTCGTCCCCGAAAGCGCCTGCGCCGTCTATCCCAGTGCCAACTGGATGGAACGCGAGATCTACGACATGCTCGGCATCCGCTTCGCCAACCACCCCGACATGACCCGCATCCTCTGCCCGGAGGACTGGGAAGGCCATCCCCTCAGGAAGGACTATCCGACCGTGGGCCTGGGCCAGCGGGACATCTCCTTCCGGGAGGATCGCGGCGGCAGGCTCGAGCTGATCGCCATGCAGAAGGCCGGCCAACTCGGCATCAACCTGAAGCAACCCAAGGCGGAATGATCCATGTTCAAGAACGAGGAAATGGAGATCAACCTGGGCCCGCAGCATCCGTCCACGCACGGCGTGCTCCGGGTGAAGTTGCGGCTGGATGGCGAGACCATCACCCACTGCCGCCCCATGATCGGCTACCTGCACCGGGGCGTGGAGAAGATCTGCGAGAACCAGACCTTCTTCCAGGGCCAGGTCTGGACGGACCGGATGGACTACTGCTCCGCCGTGGCCAACAACCTGGGCTGGGCGGAAGCCAACGAAAAGTTGTTCGGCATCACCGTCCCCCGGCGCGCCCAGTACATCCGCACCATGCTGAACGAGTTCAACCGTCTGGCCTCGCACCTGATCTGGCTGGCGACCCACGCCCTGGACATCGGGGCCATGACCGTCTTCCTCTACGCCTTCCGCGAGCGCGAGGACATCCTCGACATGAACGAGGCGTTCTGCGGCTCCCGCCTCACCACCACCGCCTTCCGCATCGGCGGACTGCGCGAGGACCTGCCGCCCGGCTTCGAGAAGCTGGTGACCAAGTTCCTGGCCAAGTTCCCCAGCTGCCTCGAGGAATACGAAAACCTGCTGAGCGAGAACCGCATCTGGAAGAAGCGCACCGTCGGCGTGGCCAAGCTCAGCGCCGAGGATGCCATCGCCCTGGGCGTCACCGGCCCCGTGCTGCGCGCGGCGGGCGTGCCCTACGACATCCGCAAGGCCTTCCCCTACGCGGCCTACGCGGAGATGGATTTCGAGGTGCCCACCAAGACCGAGGCCGACACCTACGCCCGGTACCTGGTGCGCATGGAGGAGATGCGGCAGAGCGCCCGCATCATCCAGCAGTGCATGGACGGCATGCCCGAAGGGCCCGTCATGGCCAAGTTGCCCAAGATCCTGAGGGCCGAGGTCAACGAGGTCTACCACGCCACCGAAGCCCCCAAGGGCGAGATCGGCTACTACCTCGTGGGCGAGAAGGGCAGCGGGAATCCCTACCGCTTCCACGTGCGGGCCCCCGGGTTCATCAATCTGCAAGCCCTGCCCAAGATGGCTGAGGGTGGCCTGATCGCCGACATCGTCGCGGCCATCGGCACCCTGGACATCGTGCTCGGCGAGATCGACCGCTAGCCGACGAGGATCCCAAGCCATGCCGACTCCGACTCTGACCCAATTCATCGTGATCACCCTCGTCCAGTGCCTGCTGGTGGTGATCTTCGTATTCGTCGTCGTTCCCCTGACCGTGTTCGCCGAGCGCAAGGTGCTGGGCTACCTCCAGCAGCGCCTGGGCTCCACGCGCGTGGCCAGTGGTCACGTCGGCGTCACCGGCTGGATGAACCGCGGCATGTGGAAGTGGGGACGCATCCCCGTGCTGTCCTACTGGCGCGGCATTCCCGGTCTCGTGGCCGACATCCTGAAGCTGATCCTGAAGGAGGACGTCATTCCTGCCAAGGCCGACAAGTTCGTGTTCTTCATCGCCCCTGCCCTCAGCATGGTCTCCGCGGTGGTGGTGTTCGCGGCGGTTTCCTTCGTGCCCGGCGTCTTCTTCACCTTCCCCGCCTGGTTCCCCTTGGTGGGCGGGCTGCCGGTCTCGGGCGGCATCGCCGACATCAATGTCGGACTGCTCTGGATCCTGGGCGTGGCCAGTGTCGGCGTCTACGGCATCGTGCTGGCGGGCTGGGCTTCCAACTCGAAGTATCCCCTCCTGGGCGGCCTGCGCAGCGCGGCCCAGATGGTGAGCTACGAAGTGCCCCTGGCCATCAGCCTGCTGGCCCCGGTGGTGCTCACCGCCAGCCTCAACTTCGGCGAGATGTCCACCCGCATGGCGGTGGGTCTGCCCTTCTGGGGCCTGGTGCCCCAGATCCTCGGCTTCCTGATCTACCTCACCTGCGGCTTCGCCGAAACCAACCGCCTCCCCTTCGATATGCCGGAAGCCGAAAACGAGCTGGTGGCGGGCTTCCATACCGAGTATTCGGGCATGAAGTTCGGCTTCTTCTACCTGGCCGAGTACATCAACATGACCGTGGTGGCGGCCCTGGCCGCCGGGTTCTTCCTGGGCGGCCCCTGGCTGCTGCCCTTTGGCCTCCAGGGCCTGCTGATTCCCGCTTCCGTGCCGTTCATCGGCCAGCCCCACGCGATCTTCTTCGCGGTGAAGATCATCTTCATGCTCTTCACCTACATCTGGGTGCGGGGTACCATTCCCCGCTACCGGTATGACCAGGTCATGAGCGTGGCCTGGAAGTACCTGATCCCCATGGCGCTGGCCAACCTCCTGCTGGCGGCCCTCGTCCGCTGCTTCGCCGTCTAGGGGCCATCGATGAACAAACTCCTCAGGACTCTCATCCCCTTCGACATCGCCAAGGGCCTGTCCATCACGGGCAAGCACTTCTGCAAGGTGTTCTTCACCGCCAACCGCCGCAAGGTGCCCTTCCACATCGTGTCCGAGTACCCCGAGGTGGTGGCCAAGATCCAGCCCCGCTTCCGCGGCCGGCTCACGCTGCTGAAGGACGAGCAGGGCGAGATCAAGTGCGTCTGCTGCCTGGCCTGCGAAAAGATCTGCCCCACCCAGGTGATCACCATCGAAAAGGGTAAAAAGGAAGGCCGCAAGATGCCCTTCCCCGTGCGCTACGACTTCGAGATGGAACGCTGCATCTTCTGCGAGTTCTGCGTGGAAAGCTGCGGCTTCGATTCCATCATCCTGAATCACCAGTTCGAACTGGCCGCCTACAACCGGGAAGACTTCTCCCTGGGCATGGAAGGGGCCATGCAGAACATGTACGACCCCTCGCCGGTGGGCAAGTTCAGCGTGGCTGACGACTGACCCTTTCCCCTTCGCGTATTTCCGAGGAAGCCCCATGGAACATCTACTCGAAACGATCGGCCGGAACATGTTCGCCATCTTTGGCGTCATGACCCTGTGCGGCGCCGCGTTCATGGTCGCCTCCCGGAGCGCCGTGCACAGCGTGCTCGGCTTCCTGTTCGCGATGCTCTGCATCGCCGGCTGCTTCCTCTCGCTGGAGGCTGAGTTCCTGGGCATGGCCCAGATCCTGGTCTATGCGGGCGGCATCGTGGTGCTCTTCCTCTTCGTGGTCATGCTGGTCGAGATGAGCAAGAAGCGGGAGAAGGAGGTCTTCCAGTTGCAGTCCCGCTATGCCGTGGTCGCCGTCCTGGTGGGCGCCGCGGTCTTCGTGGGGGTGTTCCGGAAGGTGATCTTCGGAGCGGCCTCCCCGGAAGCCTTGGTGTTGCGCCCGGAACTGGCCCAGGGCTTGAACGTGGCGAACCAGAATGCCCAGGCGGTCAGCCGCAGCCTCTTTGCCGACTTCCTCCTGCCCTTCGAGATTCTCAGCGTGATCCTCCTGGTGGCCCTGGTTGGTGCGGTGGTCCTGGCTAAAACGGAGAGGGTGTGATGGTCAGCTTGAACACGGTCCTCCTCTTCTCCTTCCTGCTGTTCTCTATCGGCATTATCGGGGTGCTGATCCGGCGCAACGCGCTGATCATCCTC